>NZ_DASYCH010000082.1:0-111152 GCF_036500295.1 Puia sp.
AACGGCGTGCTGAAACAAAACCCCAACTACTAATATCCCTTTCGGATAAAAAGAATAAACCTTCACCCTGTACAGGTGAAGGTTTATTTTTCCGATACCTCTCATATGCTGAAAAAGATCCGATACAGCACGTTGATCATCGCGGGTTTGCTGGCTTCCGCCTGTCTCTTCGTGACCTGCGTCGAAAACGAGCAGCATCAGCCAAAAGCACCCGAAAGCCAGGTCACCGAAGATCACTACAAAGAATTCGCCGGATCGGCGGCTTGCGCCGGCTGCCATCGGGACATCTACCAAAACCATCTCAAGACCGCTCATTATCTCACCACCCGGCACGCGGATTCGAGCAATATCCTCGGCAGTACCACGCCCCCTCAAAACAGCTTCTATTTTAATCCCAGTGTTTATCTTGCAGTCGAAAAACGCGACAGCCTTACCTACCAGGTGGAGTATGTCAACGGAGCCGAACAGAACCGTGCGCCGCTGAACATCACCGTCGGCTCCGGCAAACGCGGACAAACCTTTTTGTATTGGTACCATGATAAACTATTGCAATTGCCGCTGACCTATTTTACCGAACTGCATCAGTGGACGAATAGTCCCGGCTTTTCGAACCGCGTCATCTTCCGGCGGCCGGCAACCTCCCGCTGCCTGGAATGCCACAGCACGTATTTCCGGGTCACCTCCGCCGCCGGCGCCGAACCGGAAGACTTTTCCCACACGCAGATCGTCTATGGCGTGGATTGCGAGAAATGCCACGGACCCGCAGCCAGGCACGTAGCCTTTCATCAAGCGAACCCAACGGAAAAAACCGCCCGGTTTATCATCAACCCCCGGAACTTCAGCCGGGCACAGAGTCTCGACCTTTGCCGGCTCTGTCATGGCGGGCGGCTTTCAAAGTCAAAACCTTCCTTCACCTTTCAGGCCGGCGACCGGCTCGCAAACTTCTTTGCGCTGGACACCACCGCAAAAAGTGCAGCCGACCTGGACGTACACGGCAACCAATATGGGAAACTGGCCTCGAGCAAATGTTTTGCCATGAGCCAGATGACCTGCCTCAGCTGTCATAGCCCGCACGAGAACGAAACGGGAAAAACGCAGCTGTTCTCCCAGCGCTGTATGACCTGTCACAATGAACAGCATGGCACCTTTTGCAAGGCAAAAGACAGGGTCGGCCCGGCGATAAAAACCAATTGCATCGATTGCCACATGCCCGAAGAACGGTCGAGATCGATCATGGTCCTCCTGCAGGGCCAGAATATCCCGACCGCGGCAACGATGCGTTCGCATTTCATCAGCATCTATCCGGATGCCACAAAGGCTTTCTTGAATAAAACACGGCGGAAATGAGATTCGATAAATTCATACCATTCGCGGGTATCGTCCTTTTGAGCGCCTGCACCCAACCCCAAACCACCTTCCAGCGCCTCTCCTCGTCCCAGACCCAAATCGAGTTCCGAAATGATCTTAAGCCCAGGAAGGCCTTCGGCATTCTCTACTACCTGTATTACTACAATGGCGGAGGCGTAGCCGTTGGTGACATTAACCACGACGGTCTCCCCGATATCTATTTTACGGCCAACAGCAAGGGCGGCAACAAACTGTACCTGAACAAAGGCAACTTCCAATTCGAGGATATCACCCAAAAAGCTGGCGTCGCCGGAAGCGCGGACTGGTGTACCGGCGCGACCATGGCGGACGTCAACGGCGACGGCCTTCTCGACATCTATGTTTGCGCTGTCCAGGGCGAGCACGATCTCCACGGCCGCAATGAGCTTTTTATCAACAACGGCGATGGCACTTTCACCGAAAGCGCGGAGAAATACGGCCTTGCCCTGGCGGCCTGGTCCACTCAGGCGGTTTTCTTCGACTATGATCATGACGGTGACCTGGACTGCTTCGTTTTAAACCAATCGCATCACCCTTATCAGAATATCGTGGACACGGCCAACCGGCGGAAATTCGATCCCAATGCCGGGGGCCGGCTTTACCGGAACGATATCGCAACGACCGGTAAATTTACCGATGTATCCGCGCAGGCCGGTATCTATCAAAGCAGCCTCTGTTATGGTCTGGGTATTTCCATAGCCGATCTGAACAACGACGGCTGGGATGATATTTACATCGGCAACGATTTCCACGAGAACGACTACTATTATATCAACAACGGGAACGGCAGCTTTACCGAAAGCGGGGCAAAGCATTTCGGGCACTATTCCCGGTTTAGCATGGGCAACGATATCGCGGATTATAATAACGACGGCCAGCCGGATATCGTTACGGTGGATATGCTCCCGCCCGATGAAAAGACCCTGAAGACATACGGCAGCGACGAACACGCCGACATCTATAATTTAAAGATCATTCGAAACGGCTATCAGAACCAGGTGTCCCGGAACTGTCTGCAACAGAATAACGGCAGCGGCAAAACCTTTAGCGATATCGCCCTGATGGCCGGGGTGTCGGCGACAGACTGGAGCTGGAGCCCCTTGTTTGCCGATTTCGACAACGATGGAAATAAGGACCTCTTTATCTCGAGCGGCATCGTAAAGCGGCCGGTCGACCTGGACTATGTTAGGTTTGTCTCCGACCTGTCGGCAAAGGTGAACCGCAACGCCTCCGCCGATTACGACGAAATGACGGTTGAGAAAATGCCCGAGGGAAGCTCCTATTGCTATTTGTACAAAGGTGACGGGAAGGGTGACTTTCAGGATGTAGGAAAAGATTGGGGCGTCAGCGATAAAAAAGGATTTTACAATGGGGCAGCCTATGCCGACCTGGACAATGACGGCAACCTCGACCTCATCGTCAATTCCCTCAACGCGAACGCATTTATTTATAAGAACAATGCCAAAAAGAAGAATTTCCTGACCATCGACTGCAAGGGGGACGGGCTTAATACATTTGGCATCGGCACCAAGGCCTGGGTATTCGCCAACGGGAAAATGCAGTATGAGCAACTGATGCTGACCCGGGGCTTTCAATCTTCGGTGGAACCACG
Organism: Puia sp.; assembly: GCF_036500295.1. Classification (NCBI taxonomy): domain Bacteria; kingdom Pseudomonadati; phylum Bacteroidota; class Chitinophagia; order Chitinophagales; family Chitinophagaceae; genus Puia; species Puia sp. Next base: position 2,999 of record NZ_DASYCH010000082.1, read on the forward strand.
GTTGCATTTCGGCCTGGATACCTGTACACGGATCGACAGCGTGCTCATCGTGTGGCCCAATCAGCGATATCAGGTGATAAAGAACGTTCCCGTCAACAAGCCCCTGACGGTACTCCAGAGAAATGCCGCTGACAGCTTCCGGTATAATGCGTTTTTTGCACCGAAAGAACTACCCCTCACGGCGGACGAGATTAAATGCGACTGGAAACATGTAGAAAACGATTTTAACGACTTCTCCTATCAACGACTCATTCCCCACAAAGAGAGTACGCGGGGGCCAAAGATGGCCGTCGCCGATGTGAACCATGACGGCCTGGACGATTTTTTTGTCTGTGGGGCGAAAGGCCAGGCCAGCGCACTGATGATCCAGCAGCCCGACGGAAGCTTTGCCCGGACGGATACCTCTTTATTCAATCACTACGCACTCTGCGAAGATGTGGATGCGGCTTTTTTCGATGCCAACGGCGACGGCTATGTTGACCTATGGGTGGTAGGAGGTGGAAATGAGATGCCGGCCAACGGCTTTGCCAATACCGACCGGCTGTATCTCAACGATGGCAAAGGGCATTTTAAACTGTCGCCGACCCTCCTGCCGCAGCACCTGTGGACCAAGTCCTGTATCACCGTGGCGGATGTCGATCATGACGGCGACATGGATGTCTTCGTCGGCCTGCTCGCCGATCAGCAGAAATTTGGCCTGCCCATGCAATCCTATTTGTATCTCAATGACGGCAAGGGCAATTTCACCTATGCGGACCTAAAAACGATCGACCTTACCCAGCTGGGAATCGTCACCGCCGCCACGTTCACCGATCTCAACAAGGATGGCTGGCTCGACCTGGTCGTGACGGGTGAATGGATGGGGGTAAAGATCTTTATGAACGACCATGGCCGGTTCACGGCGGGCGAGATCCCTAATTCAACGGGTATCTGGCAATCGGTTTATGCCACGGATGTCAATGGGGATGGCTATCCCGACCTGCTCGCAGGCAACTGGGGTCAGAATTCAAAGCTCTGGGCAGGCAAGAACGGCCCGGTGAAACTCTATGTAAAGGACTTCGATTTCAATGGCCGCATCGAACAGGTGCTCTGCTATACCATCGACGGGAAGGAATATCCCTTTCTGCCGAAAGATGAACTGGAACAGGCCATTCCCGTCCTGAAGAAAGCCTACCTCACCTACGGCGAAGTGGCGGGAAAGACCGTGCAGTATATGTTCTATGATTTGTTCAAGAACCCGGTAGAGCTCAAAGCCGAGACGCTTAGTTCCTCCTGCTTTCTCAATGACGGCAAGGGGGGGTTCAGGCGGATCGATCTGCCGAAGGAGCTCCAGATGGCGCCCATCTTCTCCTTCGCGCCGATGGATGCCGGCGATCCCGGGACCTTTATAGCCGGCGGGAATTTTTATGGAACCATTCCCTATGAGGGAAGATATGACGCATTGATGCCGACCCTCTTCGGGTTCGACCGCACCAAAAAAGAGTTTTACCCGGGTCCTGTTCTTCCCGATGCCCGCGGGGAGATCCGCGACTGGAAATGGCTGCATTCGGCGAGAAACGGGCAAACTCTGGTCGCCGCCAGGAACAACGACAGCCTGCTTTTCTTTCATCTTGCATATCCAAAGAAATGAGAACACCTTTTCTTATATTGATCGTCCTTTGCGCCGTCACCGCCGGCGCCCAGTCCAGCCGGCCGAAGAATCTCGGCGACAGCGCCCTGCTCGATCTCACCGAAAGACAAACCTTTCGTTACTTCTGGGACTTCGCCCATCCGGTCAGCGGGATGGCGAGAGAACGCAGCAATCGCACCTATGACTATGGCGAAGAGGTCGTGACCACGGGCGGCACCGGCTTTGGCGTGATGGCCATCATCGCCGCAACGGAAAGGAAATACGTCGGCCGGGACACGGCGGCGAAATTTCTTTTGAAAATGACCAACTTCCTGCTGAAGGCTAACTCTTATCACGGGGTCTTCCCGCACTGGATGGACGGGACCACGGGCAAGACGATCCCTTTTAGCCGCAAGGATGATGGCGCCGACCTCGTAGAGACGTCCTATCTCTTCCAGGGGCTGCTCTGCGCCCGGCAATATTTCAACGGAGACAACCGGGTCGAACGAAGCCTTCGCGATCGGATAAACTGGATGTGGAGCGACATCGAATGGAATTGGTTCACCCGCGACGGACAGGAAGTGCTCTATTGGCATTGGAGCCCCAACAACGGCTGGGCGATGAACTTCCCCGTCCGCGGCTTTAACGAATGCCTGATCATGTATGTTCTGGCAGCCTCGGGCACCCATTACCCGGTGTCCCCCGCGGTCTATCACCGCGGCTGGGCGCAAAGCGATTTCTTCAAAAACGGGAAGACCTTCTATGGCTACAAACTGCCGTTGGGATTTGACTATGGCGGACCGCTGTTCTTCTCCCAGTATTCCTTTCTCGGGCTCGACCCACATGGCTTGAAAGACGAATACGCCGACTACTGGGAACAGAACCAGAACCACACCCTGATCAACTACGCCTACTGCGTCGACAATCCGAAAAAATTCAAGGGGTATGGAACGAACTGCTGGGGGCTGACGGCCAGCGACACCTATGACGGCTATAATGCCTTTTCTCCGACGAACGATTGGGGAACGATCACGCCTACCGCTGCATTGTCGGCCTTCCCCTATGCACCGGATAAATCCATGAAGGCGTTGCGGCATTTTTACGATGATCTTGGCGACAGGATCTGGAGCAAATATGGATTTGTAGATGCATTCAACGAAACAAAAGACTGGTATGCGGCCTCTTATCTGGCCATTGATGAAGGCCCCATCGTCGCGATGATCGAGAATTATCGCAGCGGTCTTCTCTGGCGGCTGTTTATGAGCTGTCCGGAAGTGCAGGGCGGATTAAAAAAACTGGGTTTTCAAAGTCCCTGGATCAAATAGAATATATGAGACACACACTTATTGCTATTGCTCTTTTTTGCAGCACCGGGTTGGTTGCCCGGAGTCAGACCACTATCGCGCCCGTAGGTATTATCAAAGGATTGTCCGATTCCGCGCTGCTGGACGTCGTACAACGCCAAACCTTCCGTTTTTTCTGGGACTTCGCCCATCCGATCAGCGGTCTCGCCCGCGAGCGGGATAATACCGTCAAAGCGGAATATTATTGGGATTATATAAACGAAGCAGACGGCGAACCGAATTTCAGCAAACATACTTTCGGCCCCGAGGCCTGCGCCATCGGCGGTACGGGGATGGGAGTTCTTTCGACCATCGTGGCCGTACAGCGGCATTGGATCGGCAGGGATACCGCCCTGAGGCGACTGGTAAAGATCGTCGACTTCCTGACAAAGGCGGATTGTTACCATGGCATCTACCCACATTTTATGAACGGCGCCACCGGCAAGACCATTCCCTTCGGGCGGCTGGACGACGGTGCGGACATCGTCGAGACCTCCTATCTGATGATGGGTCTGCTTTGCGCCCGCCAATATTTCAACGGGACTGCACCGCTCGAAAAATATTTCCGCAACCGCATCACGGCGATGTGGTCGGTTGCCGACTGGAACTGGCATAGCAAGGGTGACGATAAGACGCTCTACTGGCACTGGAGCCCGGATAACGACTTCGACATGAACTTCCCGGTATTCGGGTGGGACGAGGCCCTGATCACTTATGTGATGTCCGCGGCGTCGCCCACGCATCCTATCTCGAAGGAACTGTACCTGAACTCCTGGGTTCGCAGCGCATCCTGGCGCAATGGCAAGGAATATTATGGGATCAAACTTCCGCTGGGAAATTTCGATTATGGCGGACCACTGTTCTTCGAGCAATATACCTTTATGGGGATCGACCCCAACGGGTTAAAGGACGACCAGGGGATCGACTATGCCGAACAGACCCGCAATCATACCCTGATCAATCGGGCGTATTGTATCGACAACCCGAAAAAATTCAAAGGCTATGGCGCCGACTGCTGGGGACTTACCGCCGGGGATAGCTGGAAAGGCTACGTTGCCCATTGTCCGCAGGACGACCGCGGGGTGATCCAGCCCACCGCGGCGCTTTCTTCTTTCCCTTACACCCCGGAATACAGCATGCAGGCCCTGAAGCATTTTTACTATGATCTGGGCGGCAAGATCTGGGGGCCTTATGGGTTTGCCGACGGGTTTAGCGAATCGCACAACTGGTACGCAAAAACGCATCTGGCCATCGACCAGGGACCCATCGTCGTTATGATCGAGAATTACCGCACCCGGCTCATCTGGGACCTTTTCATGCAGATACCGGATGTGCAGAATGGACTGAAACGCCTGGGATTCCAGTCGCCAGGAATAAAATAAGATGAACAGGTTCCTATATTGTTTGTTATTATTCATCACCGGTCCGGTGGTAGCCCAGGTGCAAAGCATCGGGCGCATCGTCTCGTATACCTCGATCCCCGGCGGCATAACCGGCAGGACGGCCGATGCCCGCTTCGAAGTCCGCGCCTGGGGCGATGGGATCATTCGGGTCAGGGTATCGAAGCAACGGCAATGGAACGACTTCTCCTATGCCCTCGTATCCACACAACCCGCGACAAACCCGGCCGTAACGGTGCAGGAAAAAGCCGGCCGCATCCTGCTCGTCACCCCGCTGCTGACGGTCAGCATCGACAAAGCACCCTTCTTCCGGGTTAGTTTCAGCGATAAGAACGGCGAGGTGATCAACGAAGATATGGCCGGCGCAGGTCTCGCCACGACCTTCATCGGGGATAAGGTGAGCGTCTACAAAAAGCTTCAGCCGGGCGAACGCTTTGTCGGGCTCGGAGAATGCCTCGGCAACCTGGACAAACGGGGTACGGGTGTCACGCTCAGCAATACAGACAACTACAAATATGGCGATCCGCGGCTTCCCATGTATAGCAGCATCCCGTTTTTCATCGGCATCCATCATCACCAGGTGTATGGCCTGTTCTTTCACAACACGTATCGCAGCTTTTTCAACTTCGGGCTCTCCACCCCGGATTTCGCATCGATAAACGCGGATGGCGGGGATGCCGATTATTTCTTTTTTTACGGCGGCGGAGTCGGCGATATCCTCACACAGTATACCTCGCTGACGGGCCGGATGCCGCTGCCTCCCCTGTGGAGTCTTGGCTATCACCAGTCCCGCTGCAGCTATTATCCGCAATCCAATGTGCTGTGGATAGCGGAGACCTTTCGTAAAAAACAGATCCCGATCGACTGTATCGTCCTGGATGCGGACTATCTGCAGGATTACGAGCCTTTTCGGATCAATACCCGGCGCTTTCCCGACATGCCCGGGCTGGCGGCTCAGCTAAAGAAAATGGATATCGAGCTGACGGCCTCCGTCAACCCGGGGATAAAACTGGACAGCACCTATCCCGCCAATGCCGACGGCCTCAAAAAGGATGTATTTCTGAAATACGCCGACGGCCGCCCTTTTGTCTCCGAGATGGCGCCCAGTCTCAACCACTATGTGGATTTCACCGACCCCAAAGCCCGCACCTGGTGGATCGACCACCTGAAATTCCTGCCCGACAACGGCATCCACGGCTATTGGAACGATATGAACGAACCTGCGGTGGCCGGCAGCTACCTCCCGGATAACCTGGTATTCGATTTCGACGGACACAAGGTGAATGCCCTCGAAGGAAAAAATGTCTACGGGATGCAGATGGCCCGCAGCAGCTATGAATCGGCGCTGAAGTATGGAGAAGGACGCCGTCCCTTTGTGCTCACCCGGTCCGCCTTCGCCGGCATCCAGCGCTATTCCGCAATGTGGAGCGGGGATAACCAGGCGAAAGACGAATACCTGCTGGGCGGAGTGTTGCTAAACACGCAATTAGGTTTATCGGGTGTTCCGTTTGTCGGCCCGGATCTGGGGGGATATATCGGCGACGGGAATAAAGACCTCTACAAACGCTGGGTGGAGGTGGGCGTGTTCTCCCCCTTTGTCCGCAACCATCGCGAATTTTTTTCCAACGCTTCCGAGCCCTGGGCTTATGGCGAAGAGGCCGAGGCCATCTCCCGCACCTATATCGGGTTTCGTTACCGGCTCATGCCCTACCTTTATTCCAAATTTTATGAGACCGCACAGACCGGTATTCCGGTAGCCCGGAGTCTTTGTATCGACAATCCCTTCGATCCGCAGGTGTTCGATCCGGTGTACCAATATGAGTTCCTGTTTGGCGATGCGCTGCTGGTTGCGCCGCTTACCAGTATGGAGAAAGAGAAAAAGGTCTATCTGCCCCATGGCGAGTGGTATGATCTGTACTCGGACAGTCTGCTCACCGGAAACAACGAGACCCGCGCGGAGTATCCTATCTACCGGCTGCCGCTGTTTGTAAAAGCCTCGGCGATCATTCCCATGCAAAGCCTCGTTCAATCCACGAAGCAAAAGCCCACCGATACCCTGCAGGTGCATATTTTCTATGGCCGGGAAAAGAACAGGTTCACGTATTATGAAGATGATGGTGCTACCTTTGACTATCGGCAGGGACATTTTTGCCGGCGAACCATCGAATTCGATCCGGCCGGCCGGCAGATCGTCTTCGGCGCCCGGGAGGGAGATTTTCCTTCCCGCTTTAACCAGGTCCGGGTCATCCTGCACGGGTTTCCGGCCGTGGCCGGGTCCCGGCCGAACTCCACCCGGATGCTCGATGGGTTGGAAGAGATGGAGGATCTTTACGATCCTGCTACATTCCGGGCGTTGCGTGACGCTCAGCCAAAGATCCGGTCCCGGGAGCTTACCGCCGGCATTTCAAAAGAGCAATTGATCATTAAATGGTAATCATATGAAACAGTTTCAATTAACCCAGCAACAACAGGCCGGTTATCAACGGGACGGCTATCTGATCGTCAGAAATTTCCTGACGCCCGCTGAAATTGAGAAACTATATGCCATTGCAACCGGCGACGACCTCTTGCGGAAGCATGCCTTCGATCTCAACGATCAGACCGGCAAGAAAACAAAGCTCACTCTCTGGTATAATCCCGGAGACGATGCTTATGGTCTGCTCACCCGGAGCAAACGGATGATCGAGACCGCGGGTACGCTGCTTGACGGCGATTCAGCCATTTGCCATTTTCACAGCAAGCTGATGCAAAAAGAGCCAAAAGTGGGCGGCGCCTGGGAGTGGCACCAGGATTATGGCTACTGGTATAAGAACGAATTCCTCTTTCCCGATGAGATGCTCTCCATCATGGTGGCGATCACAAAGGCAACCAAAGAGAATGGCTGTTTACAGGTGATAGCGGGTTCGCATAAGATGGGCCGTATCGAGCATGGCTTTGCGGGGGAACAGGTCGGCGCGGCGCAACATTATGTCGATCTGGCGCTGAAGACCATGCCGCTGGTATATGTAGAACTGGAACCCGGGGATGCCCTCTTCTTCCACAGCAACCTGCTGCATCGGAGTGCAGCAAACCTCTCGGATACGGCGAGATGGTCCCTCATCTCCTGCTACAACCGGCAGCAGAATATCGGCTATAACGAACCCAACGGCTCGCACACCACGCCCGTCAGCGTTGTACCGGATGAAGCCCTGATGGAATGGGAAACCAGCGGCGTAAACGAGTCGGCCGGGTTCCTGGATAAAGAAAAAGACGAAGCGTTGAAGTAAATCCTGATAGTATGAAAAAAATACTCTCCGCCGAACCTATCTGGCAGTACGAAGGCCTTGGGCTGATAAGAATTATTACCGGCTGTTTCCTGATCTATCACGGACTGGAGGTATTCGATCCTGTGAAAATGAAAGAGTATACGCAATGGGATTTCTTTTTCATCGGCCCGGGCAAATGGAGCCTGGACCGGGCACTATCGCCTAAGAATAAAATGCACGCCACCTAAATCTTTTATTATGCAAACCATGTCACGTCAGGATTTCCTGCAACGAACCGCCATGGCGGGCGCTGCCTTTTTACTTTCGTCGTTGGAAGGCTTTGCGCTGTCCACCGGACAAAAGAAGATCAAGGTAGGTATTATTGGCTGCGGAAGCGTATCCGGCCAATACCTGCCCCATCTTTCCAAATCCACCTTTGTTGAAGTGGTAAGCTGTTGTGATATCATTTATGAGCGCGCCCAGCACCGGGCAAAGGAATTCAATATCCCCGCAAGCTTTCCACATATCGATCCCTTTCTGGCCGGACCCCAGTTCGACTTGATGCTGACCCTCACCGACATGCAGGAACACGGCCGGCTTAATAAGCAGGCTTTGCTGGCCGGGCGTAACGTGTGGAGCGAAAAGCCATTGGCAAATACCTATCGGGAAGGCAGAGAACTATTGGACCTGGCGCAACAGAAACACCTGCGCATCTGGGGAGCCCCGGCCGTTGTGAACAGCCCGCAGTTTGCGTTTATGTCAAAAGCGATCAGGGAAGGGAAACTGGGAAAAATTTCCAGCGCCCATGCACACTACGGCCACTTAGGACCCGGCTGGTCGGCGTTTTTTTATGAAAAAGGCGGCGGTAGTTTACCCGATCTCGGCGTCTATAACCTTGCAACGCTTACCGGCCTGCTGGGGCCTGCGCGCCAGGTCATGGCGATGACCAGCATCGTAACCCCCGAACGCACCGTCGATAACAAGGGTAAAATAAAGGTGGAGGCCGAAGACAACGCCATGGTGCTGATGGAGCATGGCGACGGGGTCATTTCCCATGTGCAATGCGGCTTTAATTATTTCGATCCTTATGGTCATGAAGGAAAAGGCCAGCAGAGTCACACGATCTCGGTTTGGGGAACCAAAGGGAATATGGGATTGGTCGGCTACGACTGGGCGCCTTTTGGCGTCGATCTGGCGACAACCGATGCTGAGACCCCCGTGCGATATGTCGAAGACCCGGGAACCTATGTATGGCAACAGGGCGCATCCGTCATTGCGGAATCCATGGTAAATGGCACCGAACCCCTTATCGCGGCGGAACATGCCCTGCATGTTTTGGAAATAATCGAAGCGGCAAGGACTTCCGGCAGGAATGGACAAAAGATACAATTGCAATCCACTTTTAAATGGCCCGTAGTATGATGAAAACCCTCTTTCTCTTTTGCTGTATAATTGTCGCCGGAACGGCAGTCGGCCAGCAACACACCTATTGTAACCCGATAAATCTCGACTACGGCTACACCCCCATCCCCAATTTCAGCGAATGGGGCCACCACCGGGCGACGGCCGACCCGGTGATCGTCACCTACAAAGGGGACTACTATCTTTTCAGCACCAACCAGTGGGGCTACTGGTGGAGTCATGATATGCTCGACTGGCATTTCACCTCCCGGAAATTCCTCCGTCCCTGGAACAGCGGTTATGATGAGCTTTGTGCACCGGCCGTCGGCATCCTGGGCGATACGATGATCGTCTTCGGATCGACCTATACCCGCAATTTCACCATCTGGATGAGCACCGACCCGAAAGGCAACCAGTGGAAACCGCTGGTCGACTCCTTCGGGATCGGCGGCTGGGACCCGGCTTTTTTCACCGACGACGACGGCCGGTTCTACATGTACAACGGCAGCAGCAACGCGTTTCCGCTGTACAGCATCGAGTTGGACCGCGCTACGTTCCGGCCTATCGGCACCCGCCAGGAGACCTATAAACTGGAGGATTGGCGCTATGGCTGGCAGCGGTTTGGCGAATATTATGACAACACCTTTCTCGATCCTTTTATCGAAGGGTCATGGATGACGAAACATAACGGTAAATATTATCTCCAGTACGGCGCTCCTGGCACGGAGTTCAGCGGCTATGCGGATGGCGTGGTGGTTGGCGATCAGCCGCTCGGTAACCGGTGGACCCCGCAATCCGACCCGCTTTCCTTAAAGGCGGGGGGCTTCGCCCGCGGAGCCGGCCACGGCGCCACTTTCAAGGATTTGCAGGGAAAGTACTGGCATGTCAGCACGATCACCATCGCGGTAAAGAATAATTTCGAGCGCCGCATCGGGATCTGGCCGGCAGGCTTTGACAAGGATGATGTGATGTATTGTAATACCAGCTATGGCGACTATCCGCATTATCTCCCGGGCGGAGAATTTACGGGCTGGATGCTGCTCAATTACAACAAGCCGGTGCAGGTCTCCAGCACCCTTGGTGACTATGGTGCCAACCAGGCCGTCGACGAAAGTATCAAAACCTACTGGAGCGCCGCTACCGGCAATCCCGGGGAATGGATACAGACCGATCTCGGAAAGCTGTCTACCGTCAACGCCATCCAGATCAACTATGCCGATCAGGATGCCGTCTTCCTCGGAAAACAAACGGATATCTATCATCAGTATGTCCTTTATGCCTCTGAGGACGGGAAGAAATGGACCGTGCTCGTCGACAAAAGCAGGAACCGGACGGATGTCCCCCATGATTATATCGAACTGCCCCAGCCGGTGCGCACCCGCTTCATAAAAATGGAGAACCGGCACATGCCCTCAGGGAAATTCGCCATCAGCGGCCTGCGGGTCTTTGGCAACGGCGGCGGCGCGAAACCGGATACCGTAAAGGATCTGATCGTGTTGCGAACCGAGAAAGATAAGCGCAATGCCTGGATCAAATGGCGGCCGGCCAACGATGCCTATGCCTACAATCTTTATTATGGGACCGCGCCTGATAAATTGTACAACAGCATCCTGATCTACAATGCCAATGAATATTGGTTCAAGGTCATGGACAGCCAAAAACCCTATTATTTTTCGATAGAGGCGGTCAGCGAGAACGGGATCTCGCCGCGGACCGCAGTATTAAAAGTCAACTAAACGACCATTCAAATATGAAAGCAGCAAAGATCATTATTGTCTGTCTCCTTTTCGCCGCCACCACGCGGGCTCAGGTTGCCACGGATGCAAAGATGAATGCATTTGTCACGACCCTGATGGGCAAGATGACGCTCGACGAGAAGATCGGCCAGCTCAACCTTCCCGGCGCGGGAGATATTACGACAGGTCAGGCCGGCAATTCCAACATTGCCAAAAAGATCGAACAGGGTCTCGTTGGCGGCTTGTTCAATATCAAATCCGTCGCCAAAATAAAGGATGTACAGCGGATCGCCGTGGAGAAAAGCCGGCTGAAGATCCCGCTGATCTTCGGCATGGATGTCATCCATGGCTATGAGACAGTATTTCCCATTCCTCTGGGGCTGAGCTGTAGCTGGGATATGGGGGAGATCGAAAAAAGCGCCCGCATTGCGGCAGCCGAAGCCAGCGCGGATGGCATTTGCTGGACTTTCTCACCGATGGTAGACATTGCCCGTGACCCCCGCTGGGGCCGGATTGCCGAAGGCAATGGCGAAGACCCCTATCTGGGTTCGCAGATCGCAAAGGCCATGGTCAGGGGATACCAGGGCAACCTGTCCGGCAAATCGGATATCATGGCCTGTGTCAAGCATTATGCCCTCTATGGCGCCGCGGAAGCCGGCCGTGATTATAATACCACGGATATGAGCCCCGTTCGGATGTTCAACGAATACCTGCCACCCTACCAGGCCGCGGTCGACGCCGGTGTCGGTAGTGTGATGGCTTCCTTCAACGATGTCAACGGAATGCCGGCCACGGCCAACAAATGGCTGATGACCGACGTGCTGCGCAAACGCTGGGGATTTAAGGGCTTTGTCGTCACGGACTATACCGGTATCATGGAACTGACCCCCCATGGCCTCGGCGATCTGCAAACGGTTTCTGCGCTTGCCCTGAAAGCGGGGATCGATATGGATATGGTAAGCGAAGGGTTTCTCACGACGCTGAAAAAATCCCTGCAGCAAGGCAAGATCACCCAGGCCGACATCGACCAGGCCTGCAAAAGAATACTCGAAGCAAAATATAAACTGGGCCTGTTCAGCGATCCGTACAAGTATTGCGACGAACACCGGGCCGCAACGGAGATCTTCACCGATGCAAACCGGTCCTCCGCAAGACAGATTGCCGCCGACTGTTTTGTTCTCCTGAAAAACCAGGGGAATGTCCTGCCCCTGAAGAAGGGCGGCACCATCGCATTGGTCGGTCCGCTGGCCGACAACAAAGAGAATATGCCCGGGACCTGGAGCGTCGCCGCGGATTTTGAGAAATCCATCTCCCTGCTTCAGGGTTTAAAAGATGTGGCTGGTGACGGAACGAAGGTCCTTTATGCCCAGGGTTCCAACCTGGATGCCGACAGCCTCTTCGAAGAACGCGCGGGAATGTTTGGCAAATCGATGCACCGGGACCATCGCCCTGCGGCGGAGATCATCCGGGATGCCGTCGCCGCCGCCAACCAGGCTGATGTCGTCGTAGCCGCCCTGGGCGAATCGGCCGAGATGACCGGCGAGTCCAGCAGCCGCAGCAATATCAGCATTCCCCAGGCCCAGCAGGACCTGCTGAAAGCGTTGCTGGCCATCGGGAAACCGGTTGTGTTGGTGCTGTTCACCGGCCGGCCCCTGGCCATCAAATGGGAGAACGACGCGACGCCTGCCATCCTGAACGTCTGGTTCGGCGGCTCCGAAGCCGGTGACGCCATCGCGGATGTTCTTTTCGGCAAAGTAAACCCCTCGGGCAAGCTGACGACCACCTGGCCGCAGAATGTCGGCCAGGTGCCGCTGTATTACAATCATAAGAATACCGGCCGCCCACTCGAAGGCCCCTGGTTCCAGAAATTCCGTTCCAATTATCTCGATGTTTCCAACGACCCCGTCTACCCCTTTGGTTACGGCCTCAGCTATACGCATTTCTCTTATGGCGACCTGAGCGTCAGCAACAGCAGCCTGAAAGGTAATCAGACGCTTATGGCGACGGTCACCGTAACAAACGACGGACCGGTGGAAGGAAAGGAAGTGGTGCAGCTGTATATCCGCGATCTCGTGGGCAGCATCACCCGCCCGGTGAGTGAACTGAAAGGATTTCAAAAGATCGATCTGAAGGCCGGCGAATCCCGGAAGGTGAGCTTCGCCATCACACCGGCGGACCTGAAATTTTACAATGCCGATCTCAAATACGACTGGGAGTCCGGTGATTTTGTGATCATGGTCGGCGGAAACAGCCGCGACGTCAAATCAGCGAAGATCAATTGGACGAAATAATATAGGTATGAGAAAACTTATTTGCACCCCCTTTTTTATTGCCCTGCTCGCCGGCTCCGCGCATGCCCAAAAAAAGACCATCGCGCAGCGCGTGGACTCGGTCATACGGCTGATGACCCTCGACGAGAAGATCGGCCAGATGAACCAGTATAACGGCGACTGGGAAGCCACCGGCCCCATCACAAAAGATGGGGACAAGCAGGATCAGATCCGCCGGGGCCGGCTGGGCTCGATGCTCAACGTCACCGGGGTGGAACATACCCGGCAACTGCAGGAGATAGCCATGGGCTCCCGTTTGAAGATCCCCCTGCTCTTCGGCCAGGATATTATCCATGGTTACCGGACCACCTTCCCCATCCCCCTGGCGGAAGCGGCATCCTGGGACCTGGACGCGATCGAAGGCTCCGCCCACGTTGCGGCGCGTGAGTGCGCGGCGGCCGGTGTCCACTGGACCTTTGCGCCCATGGTCGATATCGCGCGGGACCCCCGGTGGGGGAGGGTGATGGAAGGCGCCGGCGAAGACCCCTATCTGGGGTCCTGTATCGCCAGGGCGCGGGTCCTCGGCTTCCAGGGAAAGAAACTGGGGGATACCGATGCCGTCATGGCCTGCGCCAAACATTTTGCCGCTTATGGCGCCGCCATCGGCGGGCGGGACTATAATTCCGTGGACATGAGCCTCCGGACACTTTGGGAAGTCTATCTGCCGCCTTTCAAAGCCGCCGAAGAAGCGGGCGCGGCCACTTTTATGAACTCCTTCAACGACCTCAACGGCATCCCGGCTACCGGTAATGCCTATCTCCAGCGGGACGTATTAAAAGGAAAATGGAAGTTCCGGGGTTTTGTCGTCAGTGACTGGGGCAGTGTGGGCGAGATGATCAACCATGGATACGCCAGGGACAACAAAGAAGCGGCACTGGAAGCCGTTACGGCGGGCTGCGATATGGATATGGAAAGCCGGAGCTATATCGGCAACATGGCCGCGCTGGTCCGCGAAGGGAAGGTCGGCATCGGGCTGATCGACGACGCCGTGCGGCGCATCCTGACAAAAAAATTTGAACTCGGGCTGTTTGACGACCCGTTTCGATTTTGCAATGTCCAACGCGAACAGCAGCAGTGGAACAACCCGGAGAACCTGCGAATAGAGCAGGAAATGGCGAAGAAAAGCATCGTCCTGCTTAAGAACGATAACCAGCTGCTGCCCCTGTCCCGACAGACAAGGACCATCGCACTTATCGGACCGCTGGTCAAGTCGGTTCGCGAGAATCTGGGTTTCTGGTCCTACGACTGGGCCGACGACTCCGCGCGCATCGTCTCCACCTGGGATGGGATCCAAAAAAAGCTGGGTTCCGGAACCCACCTGCTTTATGCGAAGGGTTGCGGCATAACCGATACATCACGGGCCGGCTTTGCCGAAGCGATCGAAACCGCCAAACAGGCGGATGTCGTGATCCTGGATATCGGTGAAGCAAGAGATATGACCGGGGAAGCAAAGAGCCGCAGCAATATCCATTTGCCCGGCGTCCAGGAAGAACTGGTCCGCGCGGTCTGTTCGACCGGCAAACCGGTGGTGGTCCTTATCGGCGCGGGCCGGCCGCTGATCTTCAACTACACGGCCGAACATGCCGGCGCCATCCTTTACACCTGGTGGCTGGGTACGAAAGCGGGCAACGCCATCGCCGACGTCCTCTTCGGAGATTATAACCCTTCGGGGAAACTGCCGATCAGCTTTCCGCGGACGGAAGGCCAGATCCCCGTTTATTACGCGCATTTTTCAACAGGCCGCCCGTCAAAGAATGACAGCGATGTGAACTACGTTTCGGCGTATACCGATTTGCACAACGGTCCCCGTTATCCCTTCGGCTATGGCCTCAGTTATACCCATTTTGAATATAGTGCGCTCCGGCTTAGCGCGGCGACGTTCCGGCCCGGCGGGAAACTGACGGCCACGGTCACCCTCACCAATACGGGGAAATTCGACGGTCGCGAGACGGTACAATGGTATGTGCGCGATCTGGTGGGGAGCGTCGTGCGGCCTGTAAAAGAGCTAAAAGGATTTGAGCAGGTATTCCTGAAGGCGGGAGAATCAAAAGACCTCAGCTTCACCATCGACGCGGACAAGCTCCGGTTCTATAATGACAAACTCGAATATCTTTATGAGCCCGGTGAATTCCGGCTTTTTGTCGGTGGCGATTCGCAAAATGTAAAGGAAATACCGTTCACCCTGATAGCTGGTCGATAGTGGAATATTTGTACCGGATTCCCGCATCGTGGGTATATTTGGCACACGAATCCAGTGGCTCCTAACTAACATTCGAACCTATGCGGGGTATAAAGAACATCATTTTCGACCTCGGCGGCGTTATCATCAATTTGGACAATCAGCGTACGACGGATGCGTTCGTCGCGCTGGGGCTGAAGAACATCCGGGAATATTTCGGCCATGGCCATGCCGCCTCCTTCTTCAAAGACTATGAAGTGGGTAAGATCACCGACCGGCAATTCATCGACGCAATCCGGGAGACGGCCGGGTTGAATGCTTCCGATCAGGCCGTCATCGACAGCTGGAATGCCCTGCTGCTGGACTTTCCGGTCGAACGGATCCAGCTGTTGAAGCAACTCGCACAAAGCTACCGGCTCTTTTTGTTTAGTAATACCAACGCGCTTCATCTGGCTGCGCTGCAGGCTATCTACACCAGGACGTTTGGCTCGGGGTCGCTTGAAGATTATTTCGAAAGGACCTATTATTCCCATCTGCTGGGAATGCGAAAACCCGACCGGGCATCCTATGAGTATATCCTGCGGGAAAACGGGCTCAACGGCCAGGAGACCTTGTTCGTGGATGACGCGATCATCAATGTGGAAGGCGCCGAGCAGGCGGGATTGAAAGGGCTGTATCTGCGCCCGGGAATAAGTCTGCTGGATTTTCAGTGGTAGGATGGGCCGGAGATGGATCGGAACCCATTACCCGAAGGTCCATAGCCCTAGTCCTTGATCTCTTCAAAATCAATGTAATCCCCAACCGATGGCTTTTGGTCGGAACGCTGCCGGGAGGCGGACTGAGCCTGCTGCGGCGGGCCCTGGTTCTCGCCCCGGGCTTGCTGCTGCCGCATGGTCTCCTGCATGTCGTTCATGTTCCTGAACTGCTGCCGCACATGCCGGGTCGTACGGGCAACGGGGACCAGGAAGTTGAACACGAAACGGTACAACAGGTAGAAGACGATCGCAAATAAAAATATCTCGGAGAGTGCCATAACTATATTACCTGTATATTACCCGCTAAGGTAGGAAAAGGTTCGGTAAAAGGCTGTTAAAGGCTGCTATTATTTTTTGAATACTCTGGTAGTCAACCAGTTGAGACCATCTCCAAGTTTCTCGGCAAGGATGTCGGCGAGCTTCAGGATGATGTTCTGAAGCCGTTCGTTTTGGAGCACGGTGTCTATCAGGCGCAGCCCTGTAAGCTGTTCCTCACCGTCGATCTTCCGGGGCAGGAGGGACCGGACAAACATACTCCCGGAATGTTGTTGAAAGTAGTTGAAATTTTCGTCGATCTTTTCTTCGAGCTGTTTTGCCTTTCCCCGAAGCCGCCTGATCTCCTGATCCAGGGCGTCCATACTGCGGTCGGCCTTGCTAAGCTTAGACATGATCTTCTTCCTCCTCTTTGGATTTTTGGATAACGCTGTGAATAACAGGATTTACGAAAAGAACCTTCCGAAAAACGGCAAGGAGGACGAAAACCACCAGGATCATGAGGGTGACCAGTCCAAACCCTTTGAAATAGCTGTGAAAAAGCTCGGAGAACCAGAACGCGGTCATCATTCCCCCAAAAAGCAGAAAAAGAAAAGCCAGGAACAGCGAAAGGAGGATCCAGGCAAAATATCCCGCCGAACGGGCAAAAAGGCGAAGACTTTGCAGCCGGTAGATCTCCAGGCGGGTTTCCAGATATTCCTTCAGCAGGGTCTTATTCTCAGCGAAAAACGATCCTAAATTATCGGGCTGACTCATTCACTTCTTTTCTTAAAAGTAAAAATATTTGGGGAAAGGCTGCGAATTACCGTATTTTTGCGACAGATTAAAAAGCAAAAGAAGGGAACGGGCTCGTTCCCTTCTTCTTTTGTCGGAGGATTCGAGATGGTCAATGAGACAATCAAGGCGGTGGAAGGTATGATACAGGCCCTTATGGCCGGGGATCCCGGCTACTTTTTGGTCGATATCCGGATCAAACCAACCAACAACGTAAGAGTGTATATCGATGGCGATCAGGGCATTTCCATAGAAAAATGTGTTCAGTACAACCGTGCCCTGTATAAGAAGCTGGAGGAGTCCGGATTGTTCCCGTCCGGGGATTTTTCCCTGGAAGTCTCCTCGCCGGGACTCGACGAGCCGCTAAAACTGCTCCGGCAGTATAAGAAGAACATCGGCCGCCGGGTGGAACTGGTACTGCAGGATGGTTCCAAAAAGGAAGGCAGGATGCTGGAAGTGAGCGAGGATGGGATCATTATAGAGGAGGTAAAGGGAAAGAACAAGAAAAAAGAAGTGATCAATCATACTTTTTTATTCGATAACATAAAAACAACAAAAATTCAAATAGTTTTCTAGAGCTTTAAAATCAGTACTATGGCAAGTATCAATTTGATTGAAGCCTTCCAGGACTTCAAGGAAGCCGAAAATATCGATCGCCCCACCATGATGAAGGTGGTTGAGGACGTGTTCAAAACTTTGTTGCGGAAGAAATACGGAAGCGACGAGAATTTTGACGTAATTGTGAATGCGGAAAAGGGTGACCTGGAGATCATGCGGCGCCGGACCATCGTCGAAGATGGGATGGTGAATGATCCCCTTGCAGAAATTGCCTATACCGAGGCGACCAAGATCGAGCCCGACTATGAGGTTGGGGAAGAGCTGTACGAAGAAGTCGAGATCCTCGATTTCGGCCGCCGGGCGATCCTGGCTGCCAAGCAAACGCTGGCCAGCCGTATCGGCGATCTGAAAAAGAACGTACTTGTAAAGAAATACAACGAAAGGATCGGGGAGATTGTCAGTGCTGAGGTCTACCAGGTATGGAAGAAAGAGATCCTCCTGCTCGACGAAGACGGAAGCGAGCTGATCCTGCCCAAATCCGAACAGATCCCCCAGGATTACTTCAAGAAAGGGGAGAACATCCGGGCCGTGGTAAAGAAGGTTGAACTGAAGAACAACTCTCCGGTGATCATCCTGTCCAGAACCAGCCCCCTGTTCCTGTCCAAGCTGCTGGAGATCGAGGTTCCCGAAATATTCGACGGACTGATCGTGATCAAAAAGATCGTCCGGGAGCCCGGCGAAAGGGCAAAAGTCGCGGTGGAGTCGTATGACGACCGGATAGACCCGGTCGGGGCCTGTGTAGGGATGAAGGGAAGCCGCATCCATGGCATCGTCCGGGAATTGAAGAACGAGAACATCGATGTCATCAACTGGACCGCAAACGTGCAGCTGCTGATCCAGCGTTCGCTGACGCCTTCCAGGATCACGAATATGGAGCTGGACGGCGAAAAGCTTCACGCAAATGTCTATCTGAAGCCGGATCAGGTCTCCCTGGCCATCGGCCGTAAGGGGGTCAATATTAAATTGGCCCAGGAATTGACCGGGTATACGATCGACGTATTCCGCGATAACGAAGGCGAGCCGGAAGAATTCGATATCGATCTGGAAGAATTCAGCGATGAAATTGAAACATGGGTTATCGACGAACTCAAGCGTATCGGTTGCGATACCGCCCGCAGCGTCCTTGATCTCACCTCCGAAGAACTGGAACGAAGAACAGATCTCGAAAGGGAAACGATCGATGAGGTGAGAAGGGTGCTGAAAGAAGAGTTCGAGAAGGGATAGATAACAGTTAAATAGTCTATTTTTGAGGCAAATATGGCAGAAACACAGACATTACGCTTAATGGCTGCCGCCAAGGAGTTCAACATCGGGAAAGATACCCTGGTGGACTTCCTTGTTGGTAAAGGGTTCAGTAAAGACGATCTGAAGCCTACATCCAAATTGACGGATGAGATGTATCGCTCCCTGCAGCAGGAGTTCCAGGGTGACAAAGTCGCCCGGATGAAGAGCGATCAGATCGACCTGCCCAAAGGCAGCCTTGAGGCTAAAAAGAAGAAAGAAGAAGAGAGTGCGCAGCAACAACAGGTGCCGCAGCAATCGCCGTTCAAGACGACGAAGGAGACTCCCGTCATAAAAAAGGCGGTGAAGGAAGAGGCTCCGCCACCCGTTGTTGTAGAAGAGAAGCCCGTGGTGGTAGCCGCTCCCCCCGTAGTGGAGCCGGTCCAGGAAGAGCCCGAGGTCATTAAGATCGAGGCGCCGGAACTGGAAGGTCCGAAAGTCATCAGCAAGATCGACCTTTCGACCATCGATTCCTCCACGCGGCCCAAGAAAACGGTGAAAAAAGCCGTGGAAAAGGAAGTCGCCGCCGAACCGGTGCAGGAAGAACCTGTTGCCGAACCGCAGCCGGTCGCCCAGGTGGTGCAGCCTCCCGTTGTGGAGCCTGTTGCCGCAAAAGAAGAACCGCAGGAAGAAACAGTTGCGCAGGAGCCGGAACCGGAGATCCACGAGAGTGAAGCCGGGACCGAAGACCACGAAGCTCCTCCTGTGATCGAAAATATCAAGGCAGAAAAGCTGGAAGGTCCGAAGATCCTCGGAAAGATCGAACTACCCGTCAACAACGATACCCGGCCAAAGCAGCCTTCCGAGGAAAAACGGAAGCGGAAGCGTATTCCCATCGAAAAGAAAGATCACCAGGGCGGTGGCCAGCAGGGTAGTGGCGGAAGACCTCATGGCGGCGGTGGCCAGCATGGTGCCGGCCATCATGGCGGCGGCGGCCAGCACACCGGCGGCGGAAACCCCCGTCCCCCGGGTCAGAGTCGCATCCCCATCCAGCGTAATCCTGGTGGCGGACGCGCAGCCGGCGGTCAGGGTGGCGGCAATCGCCGGCCCGATCCCCGTCATTCTCCGCGTGAAGCAAAAGAGATCGACAAGAAAGAGATACAGGAAAAGATCCGGCAGACCCAGGCCAAACTGGCCGGCGCAGGTGGCCGCGGAAAAAGCCTCAAGGCAAAATATCGCCGCGCCAAACGTGAAGAAATGGCGGAACAGGCCGGTGGCGACGATCTGATGGATAGCCGCCTGCAGGTGACGGAATTCATCAGCGTCAGCGAATTGGCCAACCTGATGGATGTAAGCTATGCCGAAGTTATCGGCAAGTGTATGAGCCTGGGAATGATGGTGTCCATCAACCAGCGGCTGGAAGCCGATGTCATCGAACTGGTGGCCGGCGAGTTCGGTTATACCGTCGAGTTCATCGGTATCGACGATGCGGCGGAAATGGAGGAGGAGGAAGACGACGACGATCCGGAGACGATGGTTCCCCGTTCGCCGGTCGTAACGATCATGGGTCACGTTGACCATGGTAAGACCTCGCTGCTCGACTATATCCGCAGCGCCAATGTCGTCGCAGGTGAAGCGGGTGGGATCACCCAGCATATCGGCGCCTACCAGGTGACCACGACTACGGGAAAGAAGATCACCTTCCTCGATACTCCCGGTCACGAAGCGTTTACCGCTATGCGTGCCCGTGGTGCCAAAGCAGCCGATGTCGCCGTTATCGTGGTAGCAGCGGACGACGCCGTGATGCCGCAGACAAAGGAAGCCATCTCGCACGCACAGGCTGCGGGCCTTCCAATGGTGTTTGCCATCAACAAGATCGATAAGGACGGGGCCAACCCCGAGAAGATAAAGGAACAACTGGCGGGTATGAACCTCCTGGTCGAAGACTGGGGTGGTAAATATCAGTCCCAGGAGATCTCCGCCAAGAAAGGCCTCAACGTCGACCTGCTGCTCGAAAAGATCGGGCTCGAAGCCGAACTGCTCGACCTGAAGGCAAACCCCGAGCGCGAAGCCTCCGGCAGCGTGATCGAAGCCTCGCTCGACAAGGGCCGCGGCTATGTAGCCACGGTGCTGGTTCAGAACGGGACCTTCCGGGTCGGCGACCTGGTGGTTTCCGGTCAGTACTTCGGCCGCGTAAAAGCCATGTTCAACGAACGGAACAAACGCGTCGACGATGCGCCTCCTTCCACCCCCGTACTGCTGCTGGGTCTCAATGGAGCACCGCAGGCAGGGGAGAAGTTCAAGGTCTACGAAGATGAAAGCGAAGCCAAGGAAGTCGCCAACAAACGCGCCCAGATCCTTCGCGAACAAGGCATTCGCACCAAGAAACATATTACGCTGGATGAGATCGGCCGTCGTCTCGCCCTCGGCAACTTCAAAGAGCTTAACCTCATCATCAAGGGTGACGTGGACGGCTCCGTGGAAGCGCTTAGCGATTCGCTGCAAAAACTGTCCACCGAAGAGATCGCCGTCCGCGTCGTACACAAGGCCGTGGGCGCCATCACCGAGAGCGACGTCCTTCTGGCAACCGCTTCCGATGCCGTTATCGTCGGCTTCAACGTCCGGCCTTCTTCGCAGGCCTCCCGTCTCGCGGAGAACGAAGGCGTGGAGATCAAGACCTACTCGATCATTTACAATGCGATCGAAGAAGTGAAAAGCGCCATGGAAGGCATGCTGGAACCGAAGATCCAGGAGAAGATCGTGGCCAATGTCGAGGTCCGCAACGTCTTCAAGTTCGACAAGGCAACCGTCGCCGGTTGTTATGTCCTCGACGGCAAGATCTTCCGCAACTCCAAGATCCGCCTCGTTCGCGATGGCATCGTGATCTATCCCGTCGGAGAAGGCGCCACTGCCGAACTGGCTTCGCTCAAACGCTTTAAAGACGATGTGAAGGAAGTCCCGTCAAGCATGGAATGTGGTCTCACCATCAAAAACTATAACGACATCCACGTCGGCGATATCGTAGAAGCATACGAAGAAGAAGAAGTAAAGCGCACGCTGTAATATTTTGTTAAATGCCCCCCTCCGGGGGTATTTAACATTTTATCCATATAATTTTGATACATGGTCAAGAAATTCGTTCTCCCCATACTACTGCTTTCTGTTGCCGCTTCTGGTTTCGCCCAGGAAAAGGTGGTCGCAGACAAGATCGCCGGGATCGTCGGCGATAAGATCATCCTGAAATCCGAGCTGGTCTTGGCGATCGCCGATATGCAACGAAATGCGGGCGGTCAGGAAATAAAAGGGGTTGACGAATGCACCATCCTGGATAATATGCTCATCCAAAAAGCACTCGTGCTACAGGCCGAAAAGGACTCCGTGCCGGTCAGCGACGAGGAAGTGGAAGCCGAAGTCGACCAGCGCATCCGGAATTATATCAATCTCTATGGCGGCAAGGATGCCTTTGAACAGATCGCCCAGCGTACGGTTTACCAGGCGAAGATGGACTTCATGGCCCCCATCCGCGAGCAGCGGCTGGCTGACGCCATGCGCAGAAAAGTCGTGCAGGATGTCACCGTTACACCCACCGAAGTAAAGGAATACTTCGAAAAGATACCTCAGGACAAACGCATCTTCTATGAATCCGCGATGCAGCTTGACCAGATCATCATCTATCCCAAGGCCAGCCGCGATATCGAAAAACTCGCCATCGACGAGCTGAATGAATACAAAACCCAGATCGAGTCGGGCCAGAAGAAATTCGAAGTGCTGGCACGGCTGTTCTCCGATGACCCCGGCAGCAAAGAGAAAGGCGGCGTCATCGAATTGAATCGCAGCGACAGCAAATCGTGGGACCCCGTGTTCTTCGCCACCGCTTTCCGCCTGAAGGAAGGCCAGGTATCCCCCGTCGTAAAAAGTAAATACGGGTATCACATCATCCAGATGGTGAGCCGCAATGGCGATGACGCTGTTGTCCGGCATATCCTGAAGATCCCACAGGTTACGCAAACTGAAATAGACGAGACCTCAAAACAGATGGACTCCCTCCGCACGGCGCTTGCCGGCGGCGCTATTCAATTTGGGGAAGCCGTCTCCCGCTATGGCGACGAGACGCAGAAATCCACCGCGGGTCAGATCATGAACCGCAACGGGAGCACCTTCCTGACGATCTCCGATCTCGATAAGGATATGGTCTTGTTGCTAAAAGAATCCAACCTGAAACCCGGCGAGATCTCCAAGCCTTCGGTCTTCACCGACGAACGCAACAAGAAAGGCGTCCGGATCGTGAAAATGCTTTCCAGATCGGAGCCGCACCGGGAGAATCTGCGCGATGACTATGACCGCATCGCCGCCCGGGCCCTGGATCAAAAGCGTTCCCAGGCGTTGGAGAAATGGTTCGTTGCAAAAATTCCCACCTTTTATATCATGATCGACGGCGAATATCGCAACTGTTCGAATCTTTCCAAATGGCAGATGAGCCCGTCCACTGCGGGTAATTAACACCAGCGATCCATCTTAGATATTTACACTTAGGGGGGCCGAAATAACATATTATTTCATAGGCCATACGGGCTTCTTTAGTAATTTGATAGCTCAATTCTTTTCATTTGTATGCTAAGTAGCACTCAAAAGTCCGTGCCTACGACAAAGCAGTTCCGCCAACCTTATTTTATGGATATTGCCCCTGACGGGATCATTTTATCCACCTGCGCACGCTTTGGTGCACTACTCAAGAGACGGAATATCCACCACTTCATCGGATCAAATTTCTTGGACATCTTTCCGCTTTTGGGAAAGACCGAACCCATACTCACTCCCGACAGCCTCCGGCATGGCCTTCCCGGAACCATCGATCTTACCGTCCAGGGCCCCGGATCCAAATCCTTTATCATCCGGTGGATCGCCTCCCCACGGTATGCGGCCGATATCCACGGCGGCTGGCAGCTGACCGGCCCAAAGATCTATTCCGGCGCCTATCCCGACTCCGGTGACCGCCGGCGGGCGACCGTAGACCCCAACCTCCCGGAAGCCGCGGCCAGCCTGATCAAACAGGTTTCCGATATCATCATCACCACGGACCTTGAACATCGCATCATTTATTGGAATAATGCCGCCGAACGGTTTTATTATATCCCCGCCGCACAGGCTATCGGTCAATCCCTTCGGGATCTGATACATTACGATTATTTGAATACAACTGAAGAGGAGGCCTACGAGGCGCTCAGAGAGCGCGGAATATGGGAAGGAGAGGCTTCTTATCTTTCCAGTGCGGGAAAAAAATCGTATCTTATTTGCTCTATTCGTTATGTCAGGGATAACCACCTTCAGATCACGGGTATCATGGCCCTTAACAGGGATGTCACGGAAGTAAAACTGGTACAGCAGGATCAACGGCGGGCCGAAATGCAGCTTCGCCAGTACTCGGAACAGCTTGCAGGTATCCTGGAAAGCATAACGGATGGGTTTTTTGCATTGGATCAGCATTTCAGGGTGACGCTGTGGAACCACGAAGCAGAAAGGATCACCGGTCTTTCCGCCGAGGAAATGATCGGCCAGTCCATTTGGGATAAATTGCCCGAACTCGTTGGCACCGACACCTGGCAATCCTTTCATAAGGCTTTCAAAAAGAAAATGACGGTCACATTCGAACAATACCAGGAACGCACCGACCGGTGGCTCGAAATGAGCCTCTATCCTTCCGACGAGGGAGTGTTCGCGTATTTCAAGGAAGTGACCCTGCGCAAAAAACAGGAAGCCCTGCTGGCACTCGAGAAAAAGGTACTCGAACTGAATACCGCCAGACGGATGCCCCTTCGCTCCCTGCTCAATTTCTTCCTCAAAGGCATTCAGAAAATATTTCCCGGCATGTATTGCTGCGTCCTGACACTCGACGAGGACGGCATGAGCGTTCGATTGCTTTCCGCACCCGGCCTGCCGGCTATCTATGCGCATGCCATCGACGGTCTGCCCATCGGCCCGACGGCAGGCAGCTGTGGCACCGCCATGTACCGCAAGGAGACCGTCATCGTATCTGATATCGCCACCGACCCGCTCTGGGAAGAGAACCGGGCACTTACCCTTTCCTTCGGCCTCCGCGCCTGCTGGTCGATCCCCGTCATCAACGGCCGGGGTGAAGTGCTTGCCGCGTTTGCCGTATACTACACTACCGTCAAGGCGCCTACCGAAGTCGAGATGAACACGTTCGAACGGGTGGCTAATCTCGTGGCAATGATCATCGAGAGCAAAAAGGCGGAGGAGGAGTTGAATATCAGCAACGAACGGTATACCCTGGCTACAAGGGCGACAAACGATGCCATCTGGGACCGGGACCTGCGTACCGGCGTTTGTTATTGGGGCGAAGGATTCTATGAGCAGTTTGGCTTTAAGCCCGGCACGCGGGTACGCGATGCAAAATTCTGGAAATCGCATATCCATCCCCGAGACCGGGAAGAGGTGCTCCGGGAAATGCAACGATTTATCAGCCGCAAGGAAAAGGGTCTCTGGCTGGCGGAATACCGCTTCAAAAAGGCGGATGGGAACTATGCCCTTATATCCGACCGGGGTTTTCTTGTCTTCAACAAGGAGAGTAAGGTTATCCGCATGGTCGGTTCCATGCAGAATATCACGGAGAAGAAAGAGATGCAGGAAAAGCTTCTCCGGCAGGAACTGAATAAACAAAAGCAGATCGCCCAGGCGATGATCGATGCCCAGGAAAAGGAAAGGGCGGAGATCGGCAAGGAACTGCACGACAACATCAACCAGATCCTGTCCACAACGAAACTATATCTCGAGCTGGCGAAAAACGAACACGGCGAACGGCTTAACCTGATCAATCGCAGCGCGGATAATATCCATAATGCCATCCATGAGATCAGGAATATCTCCCGCAATCTCGTGCCGGCGAGCATCGGCGATCTGGGTCTGCAGGATTCCATCGCCGACCTGGTGGAAAGTCTGCGCACGACCAGGGCGATCAACGTCGAGTTCTATCCGGTCGGCAATTTTGATGAAAAGATCAGTGACAAAGCCAAACTGATGCTTTTCCGCATCATCCAGGAGCAGATCAATAATGTGCTGAAGCATTCGGAAGCGAAGAATCTCATCATCGAATTGATACTGGAGGGGGCGGACAACCGGATCGAGCTGAGCATCACCGACGACGGAAAAGGATTTGATCCCGGGAAGGCCGGGAAAAAGGGATTGGGGTTGTCCAATATCATGAGCCGGGCCGATCTGTTCGGCGGCAAGGTGACCATCCAGTCCGCGCCGGGCCAAGGCTGTAAATTAAGAGTGCAAGTACCTGTCTTATAAAAAATAATCTTAAAACAATCCTATATGAGTAAGATCAATATCTTGATTGCTGACGACCACAAACTGATCCGGGAGACCTGGAGTTATATTTTGAACAGTGACTCCCGTTTTCAGGTGATTGCGGAGTGTGGCGACGCGCAGGAGGCGGTAGAACTGGCGAAAACAAAAAGACCTCATGTCGTTTTGATGGATATCAATATGACCCCTTTCTCCGGCCTGGAAGCAACCCAGCGTATCCGCAAGATCTCTCCGGGGTCCAAAGTGATCGGGGTATCCATGCATTCCCAGCCCGCCTATGCAAAGAAGATGCTGCAGATGGGCGCCCGCGGCTATGTCACCAAAAACTCTTCCAAGGAAGAGATGATAAAGGCCATACTCGAGGTCAACCACGGCAACAAGTATATCTGCGACGAGATAAAGAACATCATTTCCGAACAGCTGCTCGATGAAAAGGAGGATTCGCCGAATATCAACGCGCTGACGGAAAGAGAAATGCAGATCATCAACTTTATAAAGGAAGGGCTTTCTTCAAAGGAGATCGCCACCAGCCTGAACATCTCCCTGAAAACGGTCGAGGTTCATCGCCACAACATCCTGAAGAAGCTAAAACTGAAGAACTCTGCTTCCCTTGTCAACTTCATCAACACGAACGCCACGTATATTTAGCTAAAAACACCTATAACCAATTGATTTATCCCTTATTGCAGGGAGATTGCAGCCCTTTCCCATACCGTTACGATATTTAACAAGTACTTTTGTTAAGAACCAATATCCTACGAAAGATCGCCCCCAATCATCCTATGAAGACTGGGGGTTTTTTCTTACCTTTGCGCCTTATCAGAATTAGATGAGCGATGCAATAAAGCATGAATGCGGGCTGGCATTCATTAGGTTACGCAAGCCGTTCTCCTATTACCTTCAACAATACGGCACCGTATTATACGGCCTGAACAAGCTGTACCTCCTGATGGAAAAGCAGCATAACCGGGGACAGGATGGCGCTGGAGTGGCCTCCGTCAAGCTGAACATCGAGCCCGGCCATCCCTTTTTGCATCGGATCCGAAGCGCCAATCACCAACCCATCGCGGATATCTTCTCGAAAATATTGGGTGAGGTACAAGATCTCGAACAATATCAGCCGGATATTACCCAGCATCCGGGCCTGATGAAGGGGCATATCTCCCATCTGGGCGAACTTCTCCTCGGCCATCTCCGCTACGGCACGCAGGGAAAAAATCTGGTGGAATTTTGCCATCCCTTTATAAAACGCAATACGATCCCCGCCCGCAACCTGGCTTTGGCGGGGAATTTTAATCTGGTCAATACCGATGAGCTTTTTGACCTGATCGGGGTCGATCCCGGAGACTTCCAGAAACAAAGCGATCTCGCCGCTATGATGGAAGTGATCCACCATTTCCTCGTCCGGGGTGACGAAGCTTCTCCCGGCAGTCTCGACGTGGCCGGGCTGCTCAAGAAAGCAGTACCGCTTTTTGACGGTGGATTCACGGTCGGCGGCCTCCTCGGCAACGGCGACAGCTTCGTCTTTCGCGACGCCCACGGCATCCGCCCCGCCTATTATTATGTCAGCGACGATGTGGTCGTGGCGGCCTCCGAAAGAGCGGCTATCCGCACGGTATTTAATGTCGGCGAGAATGAGGTCATGGAGCTGATGCCCGGTAAGGGACTTATCATCAAAGCCGACGGTTCCGTCAGCGTGGAAACCATTCTCGAACCGAAGGAACGGCGGGCCTGCAGCTTCGAACGCATCTATTTCTCCCGCGGCAGCGACGAGAAGATCTACCGGGAACGGATCGCCCTTGGATACAACCTCAGCGATCAGATCCTTACCTCGATCGACCACGACCTGAAGAATACGATCTTTTCCTTTATTCCCAACACGGCGGAGGTGGCTTTTTACGGCCTCTGGAAGGGGATGGATGACTATCTTGAAAAAATAAAGGTCCAGCGAATTCTTTCCTGGGGCAGGGACATCGCCGAGGATAAGCTGAGAGAGATGCTCAGCCGGAAGATCCGGGTCGAGAAGGTTGCGATCAAGGACGTGAAGATGCGGACCTTTATAACGGAGGATTCCAGCCGAAATGAGATGGTGCAGCACGTTTATGATGTCACCTATGGTACGGTTCGGAAGGATACCGACACCCTGGTCGTCATCGATGATTCCATCGTTCGTGGCACGACCCTGAAGCAAAGCATTATCCGGATGCTGGCCCGGTTGAAACCGAAGAAGATCATCGTGGTGTCCTCTGCACCACAGATCCGGTACCCGGACTGTTATGGCATCGACATGAGCAAATTGGGCGATTTTATCGCCTTTCGCGCTGCGATAGACCTGATGAAAGAACGCGGGAAGGAGGATTGTCTGCAAGAGCTGTACGATCGTTGTAAGGAACTCGCCCGGACCGGCCAGCTGCACACCGAAAACGTTGTCCAGCGGGTATACAAGCCTTTTACAGCGGAGGAGATCGCCGCTAAGATCGCCCAGCTGATCACCCCGCCCGAGATCACCACGCCTGTGCAGGTCATCTACCAGACGATAGAATCCCTTCATAAAGCCTGTCCTACCAACACGGGTGATTGGTACTTCACGGGCAACTATCCGACTCCGGGCGGTAACAAGGTCGTCAACAAAGCGTTCATGAATTACATGGAGGGGAAGAACGTCCGGGGATACTAGCAAAAAAAACTCCTTCTTAATTGAAGTTCTCAGAGAAAATCCTTAATATTATATAGCTATTAGTACCCATCCCCTTAAAATAACGTCTGCCTGGTTAATTCGCTCTGTTAGTAATGTTTGAGTGTTTTCTGTCTTAGAAAAAACAAGCGTTATGAAGAAAGTTTCTATTATGATCGTCGATGATCATACTTTAATCCGTGAAACCTGGAGTTTTCTGTTGGGAAAGAATGAGAATTTTGATGTCGTAGCGGAATGCGGTGACGGCGAACGGGCGATCGAGCTCGCGCGTGATAAACGTCCCGATGTGGTGCTGCTGGATATCAATATGGCTCCGATGAGCGGGTTCGATGTGCTGAAGATGATCCGCAAATACTCTCCCGGTTCCAAGATCATCGGCGTATCCATGCACTCTCAGCCTGCCTATGCGAAAAAAATGCTCCGCCTTGGGGCAAAGGGGTATGTTACGAAAAACTCTCCGCGCCAGGAGATGCTGCAGGCTATCGCCGAGGTCAGCAACAATCATGTCTATATCTGTCAGGAAGTGAAGAATATCCTTTCGGACCAGCTCCTCAATCAGGATCAGGTGAATCCCGATATCAATAATCTTTCGGACCGTGAGATGCAGATCGTCAGGGCGCTGAAGGAAGGACTCTCTTCCAAGGAGATTGCTTCCGAATTGAGCATTTCGCTGAAGACGGTGGAAGTACACCGGCACAATATTCTCAAAAAATTAAAGCTGAAGAACACGGTCTCGCTGATCAATTTTATCAACTCGCAGGCTTTCGACATCTGATGAAAACACTGCTGATCATCCGACATGCCAAAAGCAGCTGGGACGACGCCTCGATCAGCGACGTCGATCGCCCACTGAACGACCGGGGAAAACGGGACGCTCCCGCCATGGCCAAACGGCTTATCAAGGCGGGCATCGATATCGACCGGTTTGTATCCAGTCCCGCCAAACGAGCCCGTCAGACGGCGGAGCTATTCGTTCGGGAATATGGTGGAAAGGAAAAGAAGATCCGGTTTGTTCCCGATCTCTACCATGCCGCACAGCCTGTCTTCGAGGCGGTGGTCGATGGACTCGACGACGGGGATGATACCGTTGCGGTCTTCTCCCACAACCCCGGCATCACCGCCTTTGTCAACACCCTGACCACGGCCGTCAAACTCGATAACATGCCCACCTGCGGCGTCTTCGTTACCAAAAGCGATTGTAAACACTGGAAAGATTTTCGGTCCTCGGGCCCGCAATTCGGATTCTTCGATCATCCCAAGGCGGAAGGCCGCGATTGATCCAGGACCGAGCTTATTTCGGCGGATAACCGATCCTCCTTTTCATCCCCGGGCCAATGAGGTTCCCGGCCCTCCTGCGACAGGACGTCGCGAAGGGAAAGATCCTGTTGACGGATGCATATTGCCCATCCTTTCTCTGCAAGATAGCGGCCAAGATATTCCTGTTCGGTCTGGCCGGGAGTAGGGACCAGCACGGCGTTTTTGCGCATCCGGGCGAGGTCCATCACCGTACTGTAGCCCGAACGGGCCACCACCAGCCGGGCTCCGGCGATCAGCCGCTCCAACGCCGCGGCCGGCAGATGATCATAAACCGTTATCGATGCAGGAACCGCTTTTAGCGCCTTTCCGCCACCGGGCAACCCGCGGACCAGTACGATCCCGCCGGATACGGACGCGGCGGATAACGCTGCTGCCTGCCGCAGGATGCGTTTTTCAAGCAGGCTCCGCTGTGGCTCGGGACCCGATAAAAGGACCAGCAACCGGATCTCTTCGATAGCCGCCACCGGCTGCATGCCATCTGCCACCGCCCGAATACCGGCCGCCACCGGCTGCATTCTCGACAGCCGCCCGATATAACGGAGAGGGATATGCGGCTTTTTCACCGGATTCGATAACTCTCCCGCGAGCGCATCCGCTCCATCGATATCCGGCACCCAGCATCGCGAGAACTTCCCGATCAGCCGGTAATTCATTCGTTGCAGCAAAAGATCAGCCCATCGGCCAAAAGGGGTCCGGATCTGCAATTGATGCGTCATAAAAACACAAAAGACCCCGGGGACTGCCAGCCCGTATCGATTGTCGGAGATGACCAGATCAAGACCCCGATCGGCCGCAAAGCGGCGCAGCCAGGCCTTTTCCTGCTTGATACGGATCAAGATTTTCGGGATCGAAAGAATAAGTCGCGTGATCGTAATGGCGCGGTTTTTGCCGTATTTTATGCGATACCCGGGTAAATCTACGAAGGTCAGAGACGCAAATTCCTCCTGCAAAAGCGCGCGTTGTACGCCGGTAGCAGCGACGATCACCTCACATCTTTGATTTAGTAATTCCTTAATTATTGGAAGACATCTCGTTGCGTGTCCGAGTCCCCAATCCAAAGGAGCAAGTAGAACCTTTAGAGAACCGTAAGCAGGATTGTTAATTTTTACAAGACCCGGCAAGAGTGAATACTATTTTCGGTACAAAATAGTTAAATTAGTAGAATTAAGTTATGAAAACCACAAATCGGATATTGATTCTGTTATTATTATTTAGTACCATTGTAGTCTTCGGCTGCAGTTCGGGCCGGGGTATCGGCGGCAGCAGTAAGAAGTGTGGCTGCGGAATAAACAAAGGAATGTCTGGTTATTAAAATCTAATAGAATGAAAACTTGTAACAGGGATTTGCTTGTTCTGGTGAAAGACGAACACATGAATGAAAAATCGATGGAGCGTGAGTTGGAGCAATTGAACGACCTGTTGTTCCATTTCGAAACCATTGAAACATTTTGCACCGCCCACGAAGTTTTTGATATCAACAAACATAAGATCCTCCACAAACGCGACAGCATCCAACGCATCGTCCGCCAGAAAGAACTGAAGCCCTTCTTCTTTATCTGCAATAAGAATTAACTTAATCTACTCATCGCGCTTCGCAGTTTTCCTATCATCTCAGGGATGTCTTCCAACTTGCAGGTTCCGACGCTAAGCCGGTACCAGGGTGAGCTCTTTGCCGCACCAAACGCCGAGAACGGAACAACGGCAAGTCCGGCCTCGTTGAGCAGAAAAGAGGTCACCGCCATCTGGTCGGTCAATTCGGCTCCATCGGTTGTCTTTTTTCCTTTCAGATCGATCTTTATCGTCAGGTAGATAGCCGCTTCCGGTGACAACACATCCACGGAATACCCTTCCTTTTTCAGCGTGATAAAGCCATCGTGTATCTGCCGGAGCCGGTCGGACACCGCGGCGCGGAAGCGGGTCAGATACGCATCGATCGCCTCTTTGCGGGTGAGAAAGATCGCCGTTGCCTTTTGCTCCGCCATCGGCGCCCAGGAGCCGATATGGCTCATGATCGCGTTCATCTTGCTGATGATCTCCGCGGGCCCGAAAGCCCAGCCGACCCGCACCCCGGTTGCGGCAAAAGCCTTGCTGATGGCATCGATAAAGATCGTATACTCCCGCATCGCGGGATAAAGGGAAACGGGGTTGTAATGGATGATCTCTCCATAGGTCAGCTGCCAGTACATCTGATCATACAGCACATACAGCTTCTTTTCCCCTTCCTTCCGCCGCTTGTTCTCCTCCAGCACCAGTTCACAGATCGCAGCGAGGTCCTTCTTCGAGATCGTCGTCCCGGTGGGATTCTGCGGGCTGCAAAGACAGATCAGCGTCGCCTCGCGGACATAAGGCTGCAGGGCTGCCGCGGTCGGCATGAAATTGTTCTCCGCCGTCGCCTCGATGACGACGTGCTCACCCTGGTTCAGATGAGTATAATGGTTGTTATTCCAGGAAGGAACGGCGTAGATGACCTTATCTCCTTTGTCGACCAGGGTCCGGAAGAGGGAGTAGATGAGCGGTCGTCCGCCGCTGGCCACCAGGATCTCCTTTGTGTTATAGGATAATCCTTCCCTCTCTTGCAGGAAGGCGGAAACAGACTCCCGCAGGTCAAGGTTTCCTTCCGCCGCCGGGTAATTGGTGAAATGCTTTCGATAGGCGTCGATGATCAGGTCCTCCAGCTCCCCGGGGATGGGGAAGATAGCCGGATCGAAATCGCCTACGGTAAAATTGTAGATCTTTTCTCCTTTTCGGATCTTTTCGCGGATCTCGCCACCTAATTTGACGATCTCCGATCCGATAAGGGTTTCGGCAAGATTTGACAGCTTTAAAGCCATGGTGAGCCAACTATCGGAATCGAACCGACGACCCTTTCATTACGAATGAAATGCTCTACCAGCTGAGCTAAGTTGGCGGGTAAGCCGTCGGGGTATTCTCCCGGCGGCTTACGGGGTGCAAATGTAATAAAATCCTACTTTTTCCCGGCATTGTATTTTTTCTCCGCATCCTGGGCCTTCTCAAAATCCAAAACCACCCCATTGATGCAGTATCGCAGCCCGGTTGGGGGCGGCCCATCATTGAATACATGCCCGAGATGGGATTTGCAGCGGCCGCACATCGCCTCCGTCCGGTCCATCCCATAGGTGTGATCGGCGGCATAGATGATACTTCCTTTGCTGACCGGCTCATAGAAACTCGGCCAGCCGCAACCACTCTCGAATTTGGTGTCGCTGCGGAAAAGCGGATTTCCACACACGGCGCAATAATAGGTTCCCACCTCTTTCGAGCTTTCGTAAGGGCTGGTCCAGGGCCGTTCGGTCCCCTTGTTCCGGGCGACATCATAAATATTTCTGGGCAGGATCTTTTTCCATTGCTCATCGGTCATATTCACCGGAACCGGGTCCGTATGCGAATACACCGGGTTGTTCTCTTTCTGTGCTGGGTCCTTTATATCCATATTGCTTGTTTTTCCTGATTACTTTATTTTAACGCAACACATCACCCCACAGTTCTATGAAATTGACTATAATTCGGGGTTTTCGCTGCATTTTTTAAGGGCAGGCCGAAAATGTTAAAGGATTTTTAAAGCCTGTATATTATATTTGTCAACTCACAAGGGTAAGTAGTACGTATTATGTTCAATTTAATTTTATTTGGCCCTCCCGGCAGCGGGAAGGGGACGCAATCTGAACGATTGATCTCCAAATATGGCCTGAAGCATCTCAGCACCGGCGACCTGCTCCGCAGTGAAATAGCCGGTCAGACACCGCTTGGACTGGCAGCTAAAAGCTTCATGGACAAGGGGCAGCTGGTTCCTGACGAAGTGGTCATCGAAATGATCAGCTCGGCACTCGACAATAATCCCCGGGCGCATGGCTTTCTTTTTGACGGATTCCCCCGCACAACCGCGCAGGCCGAAGCCCTCGACAAGCTGCTAAATCAGAAGGGTACCTCGATTGTCGTTGTTCTGGCCCTGCAGGTCAGCGAGAATGAACTCATCAAACGACTGCTCAACCGCGGCCTCACCTCCGGCCGGCCCGATGACGTCAACGAAGAGATCATCCGCAACCGCATAGCCGAGTACGAGAAAAAGACCGCCGCCGTGGCCGATCACTACAAAAAATACGACAAAGTAGTGTATGTCCAGGGCGAAGGCGATGTGGACGAGATTTTTGTCTCCTTAAGCCGCGAGATCGATCAGCGCAACGTGGCTTGACGGCCCGGGCGCCTAACGCATCTCTCCCGGTTTCACCCGCACCATCACCTTCCTCCCACTCCGTAACACCCCGATGTCAACCTGCCGGTTGATCACATCCGCATGCGGTTGCTTGTGCAGTTCATCAAATTTTCCCTCTTCAATTATGGACAAAACCCCGACCAAACTGGATTTACTGTCAGTCTGGCACAACTCCAAAGGGGGAAAATGCGTTAGCTTTGAGGATGATAAACGATTGTACACCTATGCCGAAGCTTGGAAACTATATTACCGGAAACTGGATCGCCGGCGATGGAGAAGGACAACCGCTTTTCAACGCGGCTACCGGCGAGATTATCGCCCACGCCAGTACAAAAGGGCTTGATTTCGCCGCCATCCTCGACTATGCCCGCACGACGGGAAATCCCGCTCTCCGCAAGATGACATTCCCCGAAAGGGGTCGCATGCTGCGGGCGCTTGCCCTTCACCTGCGCGAGCATCTCGAATCGTTTTACCGGATCAGCTATCTCACCGGCGCCACCCGCGCCGACAGCTGGATCGATCTGGAAGGCGGTATCGGCAACCTGTTCTCCTATGCCTCCCTGCGGCGTAAATTCCCTGATCAGCCGTTCTGTCTCGATGGCGAAGGCCTGGCCCTCGGCAAAGGCGGGACGTTTATGGGTCAGCATGTACTCGTACCCAAAGAAGGAACCGCCATTCATATCAATGCCTTTAATTTTCCCGTCTGGGGTATGCTGGAAAAGATCGCCGTCAACTTATTGGCGGGGATGCCGGCGGTAGTCAAACCCGCAACGGTAACGTCTTTTCTCACCGAAGCCGTCGTTCGCGAGATCATCGCATCGGGCATCCTTCCCCCCGGGGCCCTGCAGCTGATCTGTGGCAGCGCGGGCAGCCTCCTGGATCATGTCATGTCGCAGGATGTGATCACCTTCACCGGTTCTGCCTCCACCGGCTTACAGCTAAAGGCGCATCCCCGGGTCCTGGCGGAGAGCACTCCCTTTAACATGGAAGCCGACTCGCTTAACTGTCTTGTTCTCGGGGACGACGTCGAGCCCGGCATGCCGGAATGGGATCTTTTCATAAAAGAGCTGCGCAGGGAAATGACGGTGAAGGCAGGTCAGAAATGTACCGCGGTGAGACGCATCTTTGTCCCGGAAAACAAATTGGCCGAGGCCCGCAAGGCCCTGATAAAAGCCATCGCCCAAACGACGATCGGCAACCCGGAGAACGAGAAGGTAAGGATGGGACCGCTTGCCGGTCAAAGCCAGCGCGACGAAGTACGCGCCCAGGTGACCAAACTCCTTGCCTCCTCCCAGTTGATCTATGGCTCACTGGACAGCGTCGAGCTGATAGATGGCGATGCTTCCCGCGGGGCCTTCCTCAGTCCGCTGCTGCTGCTGAACGAAAAGCCATTTACGGCCGAAGAACCGCATTCGATCGAAGCCTTTGGTCCCGTCAGCACCCTGATGCCCTATAAGGATATCGACGCTGCCGTTGCCCTGGCGCGGAAAGGGAAAGGGTCGCTTTGCAGCACCATCGTAACCGCCGACGCGGACATCGCCAGACAATATACCCTTGGGGCCGCGACCCATCATGGCCGCATCCTCATCCTGAATAACGAATGCGCAAAGGAAAGCACCGGTCATGGCAGCCCCTTGCCGCTCCTGGTCCACGGCGGTCCCGGCCGCGCGGGCGGCGGTGAGGAAATGGGCGGGATCCGCGGAGTAAAGCATTATATGCAGCGCGTGGCCGTACAGGGATCACCCTCGATGATCACCCATCTTACGCAGACCTACCAGCCGCACGCAAAACAAACACTGGATGAGAAACATCCGTTCCGGAAATATTTCGAGGAGCTGCAGGTGGGGGACACCGTTATCACCCACAAACGCACCGTCACCGAAGCGGATATCGTCAACTTTGCCAATATAAGCTGGGATCATTTCTATGCCCATACCGACCATACCTCCATCGAAGGAACGCTTTTTGAAAAACCCGTGGCCCATGGATATTTCATCCTGAGCGCTGCAGCCGGGCTCTTTGTCGACGCCGGCAAGGGACCCGTGATGCTCAACTATGGGCTGGAGGAATGCCGGTTCCTGAAGCCTGTCTATGCGGGCAGCACCATCGGGGTCCGGCTTACCTGCAAGGAGAAGATCGCCCAGGAGAAAAGAGAAGAAAAAGACATCCCCCGGGGCATCGTAAAATGGTATGTGGATGTCTATGATGAAACGGGGGAAAGCGTGGCTATTGCCACCATCCTGACCATGGTTCAGCGAAAACCCTGAGCAGCCGGAAACACACCCTTAATACCCTGACCAAAAACAATAATCGCTATGCTCAAACAGATCAAGGAAGGTCATGTAAAGGCCGAACGCCACAATGGCGTCATGACTATCGAGTTTTTCCATCCTCAAAGTAATTCTCTTCCCGGCGCGATGCTGGAGGCCATCACCCATGAGATCCACGGTGCGGGCAATGACCATGACACAAAAGTCATCATCCTCCAATCCGGCGGCGAACGGACCTTTTGCGCCGGCGCCTCTTTTAGCGAACTGCTGGCCATCGGGACGGCAGACCAGGGGCTTCAATTCTTCAGTGGGTTTGCCCATCTCATCAACGAAATGCGCAAATGCCCCAAATTCATCATCGTCCGGATCCAGGGCCGATGTGTCGGCGGCGGAGTGGGGATCGCGGCGGCGGCCGATTATGCCATTGCCATCGAAGGCGCCGATGTCAAGCTCAGCGAACTGGCCATCGGTATCGGCCCCTTTGTCGTCGGCCCCGCCGTCGAACGAAAGATCGGGCTTTCCGCCTTCAGCAGTCTGGCCATCGACGCCGCGATGTGGCGCGACGCGGAATGGGCAAGAAAAAGAGGGCTGTATGTTGAGCTGCACGGCACAACCACGGGGATGGATGAATCCATTGCCCGGCTTGCCAACCACCTGGCGCATTGCAATCCCGAAGCCATGGCCCTGTTGAAACAGTCCCTCTGGAAAGGGACCGAACACTGGGACCAGTTGTTGCTTGACCGGGCGGCCATGAGCGGGAAACTGGTGCTCAGTCCGTTTACCCGTCAGGCTATCGAGAAATTCAAGAAAAAATAAAAGGCGGCCCCGGTGGCCGCCTTTCGGGATTATAGATCATCATACTGATAGAGGGGGTCGAGGGCCGAGTCTGCATCCATATCGAAGATGGGTTTGATCAGGCCGTCCTTGAGCCCATATACCCAACCGTGCAACTGCGGCCGCCGGTGGTGTTTCCAGGATCGCTGGATGATCGAGGTTTTTGCCAGATGCATCACCTGTTCTTTTACGTTCAGCTCCGTAAGCCGGTCGGCCCGTTTCTCTTCATCGGGGATGGCATCCAGCTCTTTTGCGTGAAGGCGATAGACGTCCTTGATGTTCCGCAGCCACATATTCAGTACATACTTGTAGTCGTGATGGGTCATCGCTGCCTTTACCCCGCCGCAGCCATAGTGGCCGCAGACGATGACATGATTCACCAGCAGATGATTGACCGCATAGTCAAGCACGCTGAGCAGGTTGACATCCGTGTGGATGCAAAGGTTCGCGATATTGCGATGGACAAATATCTCCCCCGGTTGGGTCCCGGTGATCTTGTCGGCCGGCACCCGGCTGTCGCTGCAGCCGATCCATAGGAATTCTGGTGTTTGTAAATGAGCAAGCCGTTCGAAATAGTCCGGGTTATCCGCTTTTATCTCCGAGGACCATGCTTTGTTCTCCAGTAATAATTTTTCTATCGGCGTCATTAATGTATTTTTTATTCGTTTTGTAAACCTTTGTAAAGATAGTTAATTGTCAGGCTGCTTTTTTCTGGATGACGGGCTGGCCGTTTTTCCTCACTTCCACCCGGATATTCTTCAGGTGGGCATGGTGCATGAACTCATCGATCACATCCAGCACGTCCTTGTCGATAAAGTCCGCCCGGGTCATATCGATGAGGATAAAGGAATCCTCGGGCAAACCCTCCAGCCGCTGTTTTACGATCGGCTTGTTGAGGAAGCTGACGTCCTTACGAAAGCGAAGCAGATATTTATTCCCGTCATGTACGATCATAACCGCCGAGTGGAAATTGCTGCGGAGCAGGAAAAACAGTGCGAAGGCGATCCCGATGACGATGCCGATCAGCAGATCGGTAAGCAGGATGGCCACGATAGTCACCACAAAGGGTACAAACTGATCCCAGCCTTTGCGATGAAACTCCCGGAAAAGGGTGGGTTTTGCCAGCTTATAGCCGGTCATCACCAGAATCGCCGCCAGGGCGCTCAGCGGGATAGCATTGAGCAAACCTGGAATGAGCAACACGGATAAAAGCAACAGGCTGCCGTGAAGGATGGTAGACATCCTTGTCCTTGCCCCGGCATCGAGGTTGGCGCTGCTGCGGACGATCACCGAGGTCACCGGTAACCCGCCCAGCATGCCCGAGACGATATTGCCGATCCCCTGCGCCTTTAACTCCCGGTTTGTCGGAGTGCTGCGGTTGTAGGGGTCCAGCTTATCTATCGCCTCGATACATAACAGGGTCTCCAGGCTGGCGACAAGCGCGATGGTCAGCCCCGTCGTCCATACATCCAGCCGGCCGAGATAATGCCAGTCCGGCAAGCGGAAGAAGGCCGTAAAATCTCCAAGATCACCGGCTACCGGAAGGTTCACCAGATGGTGCGGGGCAAGCGTATGCGCCGAGCCGTTCTGCTCCAGTGCAACGCTGAGAATGATCCCCACGGCGACCACCATCAGCGGGCCGGGGACAAAACGGAAGAACTTCTTCTTTTTGAAGAAGGGCCGGTCCCAAAGCAAAAGGATGCCGACGGACACCAACCCGATTCCCATCGCGGCGGGTGAAAACCCCACCTTATAGCCAAGCAGGTGCGGCAGCTGTTTAAAGATAAGGATCAGGCCGATGGCGGCCAGCATCCCACGGATCACCGAGTTGGGGACATAGTCACCCAGGATACCCGCCTTCAGGGTTCCCAGGACGATCTGCAGGACCCCCGCGATCACCACCGAAAGGATAAAGGCTTCATAGGCCGGCATCTTACCGATGGCTACGGCGACGATGGCGGTAAGGCCCGCCGCGGGGCCGCTGACACTCAGCGAAGATCCGCTGAGACTGCCGATAATGAGACCGCCGACGATCCCGGCGATGATGCCCGCGAACAAGGGCGCATTGGAAGCCAGCGCAACGCCAAGACAGAGCGGCAGCGCGACAAGAAAGACCACGAGGCCGGACGGAATATCCGCACCCAGGTGTTGGGAGAGTTTTTTCATATAGATGAATTAGTTGGGATAAAAGAAAGGCATCTTACCTGCCGGAGGACAGAGAAGGGATGCAATTACACTCGATGAAGGAGTCTAATGTCGGCACGCATGCGCGTGCGAACCGGCCTCCGGTCGGTTCAGCTAGCAATTCGGCGGCGGTGTGGGAATATCGTCCGCATGCCGGAGGGGCAATGCCGCGGAGTGAATGGAATGAAGAGGAACAGTGGGAATATGCGAATAATGCTCGAGGATAGGAAGCGCACCGGGCAGAAAGTCTTTTTGCCACTCTTCGCCGGTACGCGTGGGGCTGGGGCCGTTAGTATGTGCAAGCTCTTCCGTTGCCGTACCGCCGAGCAGCCACGCCATCGTCTGCTTCAACGGCACGAGTTGTGCGCTGAGCACCAGCAGGAGAATAACAGCTATGATCTTACGTGTCTTCAAACGCAGCAAAAATAATGGGATACGAAGAGAACAGGAAGCCCTGCCTCTTCGTTTTAACAAAATACTAGATATTCAGTCCGCCACAGACACTGACAACCTGTCCCGTGATATACGAACTGAGTTCACTGGCAAGAAAAAGTGTCGTATTGGCTATTTCCTCGGCGCGGCCGAACCGGCCCAGGGGAATTTCTTCGAGAAACTTCTTCGCCGCATCTCCATCCTTCAGATAATGGGTCATATCGGTCTCCACAAAACCGGGAGCAATGGCATTGCAGCGGATATTCCGGCTTCCCAGCTCTTTTGCCACCGACTTCGTAAAGCCGAGGATACCGGCCTTGGAAGCGGCATAACTGGCCTGTCCCGCGTTCCCGCTGACCCCCACGATCGAACTCATATTGATGATCGACCCGCGCTTTGCTTTCATCATGGGCCGGATCACCTGCTTGGTCATGTTGAACACGCTGGTCAGATTGATGCTGATCACCTCATCCCATTGTTCGGGCGTAAGCCGCAGCAACAGATTGTCCTTGGAGATGCCGGCATTATTGACACAGATATCCACCGTTCCAAATTCTTTTATCACATCATTGACCATGGATTCGCATTCCGCAAATACGCCGGCATTGCTTTTATAGGCCCGGGCCTTTACCCCCAATGCCTTTAGCTTTTCTTCCAGCACCTTTGCTTTTTCTTCACTGCTCAGATAGGTAAAGGCAACATGTGCGCCGTGCTCAGCTAGCTTCAGAGCTACGGCCTCGCCGATACCCCGGCTGGCGCCGGTGACGATCGCAACCTTGTTTTCGAGTAATTTCATGGGCCAAATATATATCTTTAGCGCCTAATGGATCACCCAAAAAATTTACCGGTCAAACTGTTGCTGCTCTTTTCGGTGGAGACGCTCAGCGCCACCTGGTTCCTGAAAATCCCGGGCTGGGCGCCCTTCTTTTCCCTGTTGTATCTTTCATCGGGCATCGCGATCGCATTTGGGCTGACCCGCTGCCCGCAACTGCGTCTGCCTGCCTCCGTTAAAAAAGCCTGGACCCTGCCGGTCAACCATTACCGGTTGATCATCGTGGGTTTGATGGCACTCGCCACCTGGTCCTGGTGCTGCTATTGGTTCGATGAAATGCCAATCGATATCACCAACGCCGATATGCTTCCCATCATAAAAGTGATGGGCGAAAGATTTATCGCCGGTCAGCATAGTCATGTCTATGATATTATTCCGTGGATCTGGAACGGAACACAACCGATCTATCTTCCGGCAATGTGGCTGCCCTACGTCCCCGCCATTTTCCTGGGCCTCGACATGCGTTGGGTTGCCGTGGCCGCCCTGCTCTTCAGCTTTGCCGTCTTTATTTTT
The DNA here is from genome assembly GCF_036500295.1 of Puia sp. Lineage (NCBI taxonomy): Bacteria > Pseudomonadati > Bacteroidota > Chitinophagia > Chitinophagales > Chitinophagaceae > Puia > Puia sp. The sequence goes on from NZ_DASYCH010000082.1 coordinate 44,520, forward strand.
CTATACCGGGCAACCACTTTCTCCGCCGGAGCCCTGGCAGAAAAACGGCCCCGGGGATATACCCCTTTCTTCCTCGGCGTCATCGCCTTTCTACTGTTCTGGTGGCTGGTCGCCGACAACACCGCGGGTATCGTCAGTGTGTCGGAAGAGGGAATGGTCATCGGGTATTATGTGCTGCTGGTGCTGGCGCTGCTCTCGGGCAGACCCTGGCTTACGGGTATCGCTATTTCCCTCTGTATGCTGAGCCGCTATGCGCTTGTAGGCTGGATACCGGCGTACCTGCTCTTTCTCGCGTTAGAGAAGAAGTGGCGGAATTTATCGATCATCACCCTCACCGGAATACTCTGCTTTGTCCTGCTGTTCCTGTTGCCCGTAGGGCTGGATACCTTTGTCCGCCTGGCAAAACTGCCGGGGGACTATGTGGCCTTCGCCTCCCGGGTGTGGAAGGACAGCCCGGATGTTTTTACAACGGCGCCCGGGTTGGCCTGGTTCTTTGGTCCCAAAAAAGTGGGGCTGCTGCATAGCCTGCTCATCTCGCTCAGCTTTATCGCCCCGATGCTCTTTATCCTTGCCGGGTGGCGGCTGCGGGCCAAAAATCTGCCGCTGGCGGCATTAAAACTGGGGCTGGTGATCTTTTTTGCCTTTATCGACGTTCCCTATCTCTACCTGTTCTATACTTCTTCATTCGTCAGCCTTATCGCGCTGACGCTGCTTCTCCGGCAGACGGAACAGACTACAGCATAGCCTGGATCTCTTCGATATATTTTCGGTCATTGGAGAGGCGGGGAACCTTATGCTGACCACCCAACTTGCCTTTTCGCTTCAGCCAGGCCGTGAAAACACCTTTTTCAAGCATATGCAACCGGGGCATTCCAAGGGCGATATCCTTATGCCGTTTGGCCTCGTAATCGCTGTTGATGCTTTTCAGCGCCTTGTCGAGCTCGGTGACGAACTGGTTCAGATCGGCCGGCTTCTTCTCGAATTCCACCAGCCATTCATGCGCCCCGTTACCCGTCTCGCTGAAGTAGATGGGGGCGGCAGTGTAATCATTGACGATAGCCCCGGTCTTCTCACTTGCGATGGCGATGGCCTTGTCCGAATTGTCGACGATGACCTCTTCGCCAAAGGCATTCATAAAATGTTTGAGGCGGCCGCTTACTTTTATCCGGAAGGGGTCGCGGGAAGTAAATTGGATCGTGTCACCCAACAGATAACGCCAAAGCCCGCCGTTGGTATTGATCACCAGTGCGTAGTTCTGGCCGATCTCGATGTCGGCCAGCCCGATGGTCTCCGGATGGGGCTTGCCATATTCTTCCACCGGCATAAACTCCATGAAGATCCCATGATCCAGGAAGAGCAACATCCCGTCATCGTTCGGGTTGCCCTGGGCGGCAAAGAACCCTTCGCTGGCGTTATACATATCGAGATAGTGGATGTCCTTTCCGATAAGCCGGCGAAACTGTTCCTGATAGGGTGTAAAGGCGACGCCGCCATGGATATATAATTCGAGGGATGGCCAGACCTCCGCGAGGGTGCTCTTCCCCGTCATCTCCAGGATACGTCTGATCAGAACGAGCGTCCAGGTCGGGACCCCGGAAATAGACGTTACATTCTCGATGATCGTATTGCCGGCCAGCCGTTCGATCTTGTCCTCCCACTCGTCGAGCAGCGCGATACTCAGCTCGGGGGTGCGGATCCAGTTCCCCCAGAAAGGCGCATTTTGCAGCAGCACGGCACTCAGGTCGCCATAGTGCACCTCCTCATTTACCTGGTTGATGGTATGACTGCCGCCGATAACCAATCCCTTGCCGGTGAGCAGATCGGATTCGGGATTGAAGTGATAGTACATCGTCAGCACGTCCTTGGCGCCTTTGTAATGGCAGTCCTGCAGACTCTCTTCGCTGACGGGGATGAACTTGCTTTTGTCACTGGTGGTGCCGCTGCTCTTCGCGAACCAGTTGATCGGCGTATTCCAGAGGATATTCTGCTCGCCGTTCATGATCCGCTGGATATAAGGCTTCAGGTCGTCGTATTCGTGGATGGGAACGGCCTGTTTAAAATCGCGGAGGGAAAAAGTCCTGGAGAAATTATACTTACGGCCAAACTCGGTATACTGGGCGGAAGTGACAAGATGCTGCAGGACTTCCCGCTGGACGGCGATAGGATGTTTCACCCATTGTTCAATGCGTTCCTGGCGCAATCTCGCCAATCTCGATATGGCCGGGCTCAATAGCTTCATACACTAAGCCGACAGGCGCGGCTTCAAAGGCAATGTAATTAAACGGTGGGAATTTAAAGCATATTTTTTTCTTCCCGCTGACGGGCTTCTTCATGGAGATAGTCCTTTCTTTTCAGCTCGAAATTGCGGCCCAGATACAGCCGTCTTACCTGTTCGTCCTCGGCAAGCTCTTCGGCGGTGCCGTGCTTGAAGATCTTCCCGTCGATAAGCAGGTAGGCCCGATCGCAGATGGAGAGCGTCTCGTTCACGTTGTGGTCGGTGATCAGGATGCCGATGTTGCGGAATTTGAGCCTTGCCACCACGGACTGGATGTCTTCCACCGCAATGGGATCCACCCCGGCGAAGGGCTCGTCAAGAAGGATGAATTTGGGGTCCACGGCAAGTGCACGGGCAATCTCTGTCCTTCGCCGTTCGCCGCCGCTTAGCGAATCCCCGTTGTTTTTGCGTACATGATGGAGGTGAAACTCATCCAGCAGGGCTTCCAGCTTCTCTTTTTGCTGTGCCCGGCTCAGTTTGGTCATTTCCAGCACCGCCTTGATATTGTCTTCCACGCTGAGCTTGCGGAAGACGGAGGCCTCCTGCGGCAGGTAGCCGATACCCATCTGTGCCCGTTTGAACATGGGCTGACGGGTGATATTGACATCGTTTAGAAAAACATTGCCTTCATCCGGCTTTATCAGCCCCACCACCATGTAAAAGGTGGTCGTCTTACCGGCGCCATTCGGACCCAGCAACCCGACGATTTCTCCCTGCTCCAACTTGACGGATACGTGGTTCACCACCGTCCGGTTGTGGTAGGTCTTTACAAGGTCTTGGGAATGAATGGTAATACTCAAGCTTTTCGATTTTGCTCGCAAAAATAAGCCCCTAATGTGATGCCGCAAGCTCCGGATGTGAAATTTATAGGTGTTTTAAGACTTATCGATTAATTTCGCAGACTTAATCACTTGTTTTCCAATGAAGGTTATAGACCATCTCAAAAACGCCAAGGATACCCTCGTTTCTTTCGAAATTCTGCCCCCTTTGAAAGGTAAGACCATCAGCTCCATTTACGACCACCTGGACCCCCTGATGGAATTCAAGCCTGCCTTCATCAACGTGACCTATCACCGCAGCGAAACGATGTTCAAAAAGAAGACCGATGGCACCTTCGAGAAAGTAGAAGTCCGCAAGCGGCCCGGCACGGTCGGCATCTGCGCCGCCATCATGAACCATTATAAGGTGGACGCGGTTCCGCACCTGATCTGCGGTGGATTCGCCAAACGGGAAACCGAGGATGCCCTGATCGACCTGCATTTTCTCGGCATCGACAACGTTCTTGTACTGCGGGGTGATGCCGCCAAAAACGAAAGCTCCTTCGAGCCCGAACCCGATGGCCATCGCTATGCTCTCGATCTGCTGAAACAGGTGGTTTGCCTTAACCAGGGGGTCTACCTCGAAGAAGACATCAAAAACGGCGGAAAGACCAATTTCTGCATCGGCATCGCCGGCTACCCGGAAAAACATTTCGAAGCACCCAATCTCGATACCGACCTGATGTATCTCAAGGCAAAGGTCGACGCCGGGGCGGAATATATCACCACTCAGATGTTCTTCGACAACCAGAAATATTTTGAATTTGTCAAGGCCGTCCGCGAACAGGGGATTACCATTCCCGTTATCCCGGGGCTGAAGCCCATCACGACAAAGAAGCAGCTAAGCATGTTGCCGAAGGTGTTCCATGTCGACCTGCCCACCGATCTCTCCAATGCCATCCTGCAGTGCAGGAGCGATGCGGAGGTGGAGAAGGTCGGCACCGAATGGCTGATCCAGCAAAGCAGGGAGCTGAAACAGGCGGGCGTGCCGGTATTGCATTACTATACCCTCGGCAAGCCAAAGTTGATCGAGGAGGTGGTAAAGGCTACCTTCTAAAGGGTTTTAAAAACCGATTCTTCAATCTTTATCGCGTATTTCTTTTTCAGTTCGGCGATCCACTGATCTTCCAGAAAAGCCTGGTAATCGTTGATCACGAATCCTCTTGCATCCCGGAAATCCCGGGGCGCGCGTTGGCGATATACATTCAGAATATAACCAAAGCTCACGGAGTTGTCCGTCGGATTGGTGGAGAAGGGGGTGAAGGTTCCGGGCTCGGGCGCAGTCTTCGAGGAGTTGGGGATCTGGGCAAACTCATACCGGCCGGAGTCCGCCTGCACGGCGGCGCCACTGCTGTCGGTCATTTGCCGCCAGGTGGACAGGGGATGAGTCTGGAGCCGGGCTTTCAGGTCTTCTGCCGTCCGGGCATTGTTACAGGTGAATAAAAGGGCCTCCGCACTTTGCTCCCACCAGTATTTGTCCTTGTGGGCGTCATAGTATTTCCGCAAGCCGGCGCTGTCGGTGGAGGCTTTGTCCCAGATCTTCCGCTGCATGACCTCGAACAACAGATTGCCTTCCCGGAACTCCATCAACTGAAAGGCGAAATCCTTATTATAGTCTTCGAGATGGTTGCGGTAGTAGTCTTGGGCAGTTCGCTCGACGAACCGGTCGAAGAGTTCTTTATCCGCCTGGGCCCCGCCCACCCGCTGACCTCTCGCCGCCCTGGCATAGTCCAGCCATTCTTTCACGCTATAGAACTGCCGGCCGAAAGTAAAAACGGTGGTGGGCCAGCTCAGTCCGCGGAAGCTTGAAAGCCCCATATTTTTCAGGGAGCTGTCGGTAAAGGCCCACAGATCGAGCTCGGAAATATCTGCCCGGTGAAAATCGGTTTGTTGCATGATCCGGTCGAGCAGGGCTTTACGGGACACCTCTATCCGGGGATCGTTCAACACCTGCTGCTTCAACTGCGCGGTCGCGGGCTCATTCATTTCCGCCGGGAAGGGTTTCCGGCCCAGGCGTTTGATAATATGATACCCAAATTCGCTTTGGAGGGGTTTGCTGATGGCGCCATCCCGGTCCAGGGCAAAGGCCGTCGCTTCGAAGGCGGAGTCGTAGCGGCCGACGCCGAATTCAGGCAGTTCGCCCCCTTGTTGATAGGAAAGATTGTCGCCGCTGTTGTTACGGGCCAGCGTGGCAAAATCGGTGCCTTGCCGGAGCAGGGCATAGAGAGAATCGGCCCGGTGCCGGGCATCTACCTTCATGGCTGCCGTGGGCGAAGGCGGGAAGGCCACGAGTATCTGGGCTACCTTTACCCTGCCCAGGGATCTCCGTTCGCCATCGTTGCGAAAGATATGGTAGCCGCCTTTTGTGCGATAGGGTTTTGAGATCTGTCCGGGTGCGAGGGACCAGGCCAGGCTCTCCAATTGGTAGGGGAGGGTGAAGACGGTGACATACCCGAGGCTGCCGCCATTGCTTTTTGCCGAGGGGTCTTCGGAGAAGAGCATGGCCATTTCGGCGAACTTCCTGCCTTTTTTCAGCGCCGTATAGGCCGACATCGCCTTTTCGTAGGCCCGGGCCGTATCGACTGGGGACGGACTCTTCGGCAAGGTGATAAGAATATGGGAGAGATGCATGTCTTTTTGCCCCCGCTGATAGGCTTCTTTGACGAGCCGGTCCAGGCTGGTCTCGTCCTTGAGATAGGATTCGGCCACCTGTGAACGGAAATTCTGTAGCTCCATCCGCTGGCCCGGAAGGGTGTCCAATTGGGCATCATAGGCGGCCCGCACCTTCAGTTTGTAACGGATATAGAGCTCCAGGTAGTCACGGTACGAGGCTGAGGTAGGCTTTTGCCCGGTATTGTTCTTGTTATACGCTTTCAGGAATTCTTCCTTGCTAACCGGGTTATGATCGACGGTGAATAGAGTTTGAGCAGAGACACCCGACAGCAATAGGAAAAAAAGACCGGGGATAAGGAAAAGCGTTTTAACCGGCATGCCCATATCAATTGGATTTTTTTTGACGCATTTTCAAGTTTATGACCTCATCGATCTGTTGATAAGTAAGCTTTTTTGCGATGATATGTTTGTCTTTATCCAGCAGGTAGAGGATCGGGGTCTGATACACGTCGTAAAGCTGGCGATAATTGGGCTGACCCGCCTTCTCGCCGGCTTCCTGGTGTTCTTTGGTCTCATAAACGTGTATCCAGTCGGTTAAATTGTGATCCTTAATGAATTGTAACCAGGCCTCGTTCCCGCCGTCGACCATCACCCCATACAGTTTTATGCCTTCCTGTTTCCACCTGGCATGGAAGATCGAGTCCACCTTCGGGACGATCTCCTTGCAATGGCTGCAGGTCGGGTCCCAGAAGCAGATGACGACAAACGGCGCGGCGACATCGTAAAGGTTGCGGGGTTTACCCGTCGTATCCACCATTTCAAGGTTGGCGGCAGGCTGACCTATCAAATTGGCCATCAGGCTATAAGCCCGGTTGTCCAGAAACTTCCTATATTTTTCCGTAAAGAATTCCGCCTGGCCGGTGTTAATGTATTTCTCAAAGAGATGGACAAATATCGCATCCTGACCCATGTACTGCGGGTTAACATACTTCTGAACGAAATACACCATCAGGTATTGGAACATGGGTTTGCTGACCCTGGCTTCCAGGAGCATTTGGTCGGCCTCCCGCTCGATAGAGTCGGGCTCGGGCGGTACGAGGTCCTGGAAATACTTGTCCAGCCGGGGTTCGAACACGGGCGTCCGGCTAAGCCGCTCGTCGGAGAAGTCGATGCCGTCCCAGTAATGGTCCTTGAAAAAGCGATAGGCGAAAAGGCTGTCATATTTTCTGTTCGGCTGGCTGGCCGCCGGCGGCACCACGGGCTCTTTTAACAGCCGGAAAAGAGCGGCCAGAAGGGTGTTGGGGTATTTGACGGCAAGGTTCTGACGATAATCCTGAATCTCGGTATTGGCCTTCTTCATCTTTTCACGGATACGGGTCGAATCGGCCCTGGTATGGGCAGCCGCCAGTTCCTTCAGTCCCGCGGTGATCTCTTTGCCCTTGGTGGCAGTAAAGCGGGTATAGGTCTGGAAGAGGGTATTGTCGGGCGAGCCGGTAAAGGCCACGGTTTCGGGAAGGCCGGCCGTGTCGGCGGCTACGGAAAAATGCTGCAGGCTGTCCAGGAGCAGTTCGAAAAGAACCGTCCTGCCCGGGGAGACGACAAAATAGACCCCACCAGGTAACCGGTCCTTACCCTTGAAAAGGCCGTCGCCGTTAACGTCGAGCTGTGCCGAATCCGCCAGCGCCCTGATCTTGCCGTAATAGTAACCCAGATAAACCTTTCCGCCGGTAAAAGGCTTAAGATGAACGCGGATGGAGTATCCGCTCTGTGCGTGAGCATTCAACAAATACAATAAAAAACAGCCGACGGATAATACGATCTTCCTCATACACAGGTAAAAATAGCACTAATTTAAGATGCCGGAGGCATCTTGTCCGAAGGACAGACCTTAGATTAATCCTGAAAATGGGCTTTATTTTTCAAGAAGCACATTTTCAGGGATATTTGCGTCGTGAGAAAAAAGAAAAAAGCCATTGAATTATTGGATGTTCTGGTCGAAGATTACGCAGCCGAAGGCAAGTCGATTGCCCGCGTCGACGGAAAAGTGATCTTTATCGAGAATGCGGTTCCCGGCGATATCGTCAATATTCGCCTGGGAAAGAATAAAAAGGACTGGGCCGAAGGATTTGTCACCGCATTTCGTGAATACAGCCCCAAACGGGTGGACCCTTTTTGTTCCCATTTCGGCGTATGCGGCGGCTGCCGGTGGCAGATGCTGCCATATCCGCTACAACTTCAATACAAGCAGCAGCAGGTGGAAGACGTCCTGCAGCGGATCGGGAAGGTGGAGCTTCCGGCGATAGATCCGATCCTCGGCGCCGCGGAATCTATCCACTATCGCAACAAGATAGAATACACGTTCTCCAACCGGCGCTTCCTGCTGCCCAGGGAGCTGCATGACCCTGCCGTCAATCCGCAGCAGAACGTCGCGGGCTTTCATGCGAGAGGCCTTTTCGACAAGGTAGTGGATATCGATATCTGTTACCTGCAACAGGAGCCTACCAATCAACTGCGTAAGGCCGTCAGGGATTTCGGGCTGGAGCGCAACCTGCCCTTTTATGACATCCGGGCGCACCATGGCTGGCTTCGAAACCTCCAGCTGCGCATCTGTACGACCGGCGAGATCATGGCCAATCTCGTGCTCGGATATGAAGATGAGGGACAGACCCGGGAATTGACTCAGCGCCTGCTGCAACAATTTCCCCAGCTCACCACCCTTTTAGTGACGATCAATCCCAAGTGGAATGACACGATTGGAGATCTGGAGCCACGGATCGTCCACGGAAAAGGCTATGTGATCGAGAAGCTGGAGGATTTCCGGTTTAAGATCGGCCCCAAGTCCTTCTTCCAGACGAATACGATCCAGGGCGAGGCGCTTTATCGCGTGACGCGGGAGTTTGCAGAGCTTACGGGGAAGGAGACGGTTTATGACCTGTACTGCGGCACCGGCAGCATCGGTATCTTTGTCAGCCGCCAGGCTGCGCGCATCGTCGGGGTTGAGGTCGTTCCGGAAGCCGTTGCCGATGCAAAGGAGAATGCAGCGCTGAACAATATCCCCCATGCCCGGTTCTTTGCAGGGGATGTGGTGGATGTCTGCAATGACGAATTCTTCGCCCGGGAAGGGCGGCCCGATGTGATCATCACCGACCCGCCGCGCGCCGGGATGCATGAGGGGCTGGTTAATAAAATCCTGGAGATCGCCGCGCCGACCGTCGTTTATGTAAGCTGCAATCCGGCGACGCAGGCAAGAGATCTCCGGTTGCTGGATGCGAAATATGCGGTCACGCGGGTACAGCCGGTAGATATGTTCCCGCATACCCATCATATCGAAAATATCGTACAGCTTAAGCTTCGTGTATAGCCTGCAAAGCGTTAATTTGCATAATTCAATAGTTAAATTGTAAGAGTATGACAGAATTTCGGCCCAGTAGCTTTCAGATGATTCCGCCCGTCATTAAGAATCTTATAATCCTCAACGTTTTAGTTTTTCTTGCGCAACAAACTCTGGGCCGGGGAGTCGAGAATTCGATACTCAACCTGTTTGCCCTTCATGATGTCCATTCCGCTTTTTTTCGTCCTCATCAGCTGATTACCTATATGTTTCTTCACGGCGGATGGGATCACATTTTTTTTAATATGTTCGCCCTCTGGATGTTTGGTGCCGTGCTCGAGAATTACTGGGGGTCGAAAAGGTTCCTGATCTATTACGTGATCTGCGGCATTGGGGCCGCGGTGTGTCATCTGATTGTTTTATATATTGAAATGGCTCCGCTGATGGATCAGTTTCATCAGATCCCTCTGCAGGAACAACAGGAATTGCTTTATTCGGCTGAATTCAGGGTTAATGAGGCGACGCTGGGGGCTTCCGGCGCCATATTCGGCTGTCTGGCCGCCTTTGGATACCTTTTCCCCAACAGTCTGATCTATCTCTACTTTTTTGTACCGATCAAGGCGAAGTGGGCAGTGCTGGGCTACGCCGCCATTGAATTGTATTCCGGCATCCGGTCCTCCGCCGGCGATAATGTCGCACACTGGGCCCACCTGGGAGGGGCGCTCGTAGGCATCATTGTTGTAATGATCTGGAACAGGAACAACCGGCGAAATTTTTATTAGCGGGTCCGAACATCCTTTGTTTGCCGGCGTTTTATCATAACATAAACAATCGTATGCGGGTAATGGAAGACAGCAATCGCAAGAAGATCGCCCTGGGGCAGGATGGGAATGCACTGGTCCGGCTGGTGGTGATCAATGCCGTGCTGTTTTCGATACTGAAGTTCGTGTACCTTATTTACACGGCCTACAAGCTGCCCGATTTGCAGTATGACACCAATGTCCTTTCCTGGTTTGTTCTGCCCGCCTCCCTGGATAAATTGTCCGGCCGTCCCTGGACGGTGCTGAGTTATATGTTCTCCGACGCGCATATGTTCCGGTTCATCGGGAACATGGTCTGGCTTTGGGGATTTGGGTATATTTTACAGGACCTGACCGGCAACCGGAAACTGATCCCCATCTATCTCTACGGGGGCATCGCGGGCGCGCTCGTTTTCCTCGTTGCCTATACCGTTTTTCCAGGTTTGCATGCCGATATAGCCACCGCCCAGCTGGCTGGTGCCAATGCCTCCATCATCGCCGTGGCCGTTGCCACTACCGCGGTAGCACCCGATTATCGCATCTTCCCGATGATCAACGGCGGCATCCCGCTTTGGGTATTGACGGTGCTGTACCTGCTCATCAATTTCTCCACCCTTGACCGCCACGACCCGGGGCCCTATATCGCCAACCTGGCGGGCGCCGGCGCGGGCTACCTGTTCATCTATCAGATGCGGCGGGGCCGGGACGGCAGCGCCTGGATCAACCGGTTCTTCGACTGGTGTAACGAACTCTTCAACCCGGATAAGAAGCGGAAGGCAAGATCTCCCAAAGACGAGTTTTACTACAAGGTTTCCGGCACCCAGCCGTTCAAGAAGATACCCAATGTGACCCAGCAGCGCATCGACGAGATCCTGGACAAGATCAACCAACAGGGTTACCGCTTCCTTACAGACGAGGAAAAAGAGATCCTGAAAAGGGCCGCGGACGAAGAAGATTTGTAACTTAGGGCACATGGCCCTCCTAAGAAATTTCACCCGCAGGCTGTTCATCGTCCTGAACATCCTTACAGCAGTTCTCTTTCTGCTGGCCTGCGCGAATTCTTTTCTTCATCCGGGCAAATGGTGGCTGGTCTCCCTGCTGGGGCTTATTTTCCCGCTCTTATTGCTGTTATTGCTTCTCTTTTTTATCATCGGACTCTTTTTGTCGCACTATCGCCCCTGGTCCCTGCTTTCACTGCTGGTGCTGCTTATCGGCTGGTCCAATATCCGCAGCTTTTTCGCCATGCATCCGGGAACGGGTTTTACCCTCAAAAAGCCCGCCGGCACCGTCCGGATCATGACCTGGAACGTTCGCAGCTTCGATGAATACATTACCCGGAAGAAGGGCGCTTCGGGTCACCGGTTAAAAATGCTGAATTTCATCGACAGTGTTCACCCGGACATCCTTTGCCTGCAGGAGTTTCTGGAATCCTACCATCCCAGCGATACCCCCAACATTCCCTACATCGAAGAACACCTGCATTTTCCCTATCATGTCTTTTCAAAAGACTATGGCCGCTTTGACGGGAAATGGGCGGCCGGCGTGATCATTTTTTCACGGTACCCGATAGTCGACTCCCTGAGCATGCATTATTCAAAGCCCGACGCCGTGCCTGCCACGGAAAGTCTCATCGCGGCAGATATCCAGATCGGTGACGACACTCTTCGGGCCTTTACCACCCATCTTCAGTCCGTACTCTTCCGCAGCAAGGACTATCACGATCTGGAGATCATCAAGAAGGTGGATGACAGCATCGTATCGGCTTCGAAATCCATTGCAAAAAAGCTGGCCTATGCCTTTCAGCACCGTGCCGATCAGGCGGAAGAGGTGCGATCCCGGCTGGACAAGAGTCCCTTCCCGGGGATCATCTGCGGGGATTTTAACGATGTCCCCAACTCTTACACCTATTTTACCATCCGCGGCGGGTGGAAGGATGCTTTCCTGCAAAATGGCTTCGGCATCGGCAGAACCTTCGTTCATCTGTCGCCGACACTGCGCATAGACTACATTCTCACCGATCCGCAGTTCCAGATCCTGCAGTGCCGGAAGTTCTCTCTTCCCTGGTCGGATCACAATCCCGTCGTTGCCGATCTGAAGCTCACCACACACTAAAAATCGTATCTTCGGGCCCGAATGAGTCAGTTAAAAGTCTATAATTCATATACCCGTCAGAAAGAGGTTTTCGCACCCATCACACCCGGTCATGTGGGCATGTACGTTTGCGGCCCTACCGTCAGCGGCGAAAGCCATCTGGGGCATGCCCGGCCTACCATCACCTTTGATTTCATCTATCGTTACCTCCTGCACCTCGGATTCAAGGTCAGATATGTGCGCAATATCACCGACGCCGGTCACTTCGAAGAAGAAGGCCGCGAAGCGGAGGATAAGATCGCTAAAAAGGCCGTGCTCGAAATGCTGGAACCGATGGAGCTGGTGCAGAAATACACCATTCTCTTTCATTGGGCCATGCATCAGTTCAATAACCTGAACCCCAGCATCGAACCCACGGCCACCGGGCATATCGTCGAGCAGATCGGCATGATCCAGAAGATCATCCAGGAAGGATATGCCTATGAGGTAAACGGCTCGGTATATTTCGATGTAAAAAAATATGCCGCCCACTACCCCTATGGAAAATTGAGCGGCCGGGTGCTTGACGACCTCCTCGAGACGACCCGCGAACTCGACGGCCAGGATGAAAAACACAATCGCCAGGATTTTGCACTCTGGAAAGCGGCGCCGCCGGAGCATATCATGCGCTGGCAGAGTCCCTGGGGCGAAGGATTCCCAGGCTGGCATATCGAATGCTCGGCCATGAGCTCGAAATATCTTGGCGCGCAGTTCGATATCCATGGCGGCGGGATGGACCTCCAGTTCCCACACCACGAAAGCGAGATCGCACAAAGCACCATTTGCAATCATGAGATCCCCGCCCGGTACTGGCTGCACAATAACATGATCACGCTCAACGGCAGAAAGATGGGGAAAAGCTATGGCAACCAGATTCGCCTGACGGAGATGTTCACCGGCACGAATCCGCTGTTGCAGCAGGCCTACACGCCAATGACCATCCGCTTTTTCATTCTGCAAACCCATTATCGGAGCACGCTCGATTTCAGTAACGAAGCCCTGCAGGCCGCGGAGAAGGGACTAAAGCGGCTTTGGGAAGCCTATGACCTGCTGAAGAAATTGGTTGTCGACGAGACCGAAGGCAACGGCAGCTCCGCGACGGCGGCCGATCCGGCCATCGATGACCAGGTGCGCAAACTGCTGCGCGAGCTGGATGAATTCATGAATGACGATTTCAACACCGCAAAAGTCCTGGCGAATATCTTTGAGCTCGTACCCATCATCAACTCACTGAAGGGCGGCCAGATCCGCCGGGACGCCTTGAGCCCTGCAACCCTGCAGCTGATGAAACGCTATTTCACCGACTACCTCGAAAATATTCTGGGACTCAGGGGAGAATCCGCGGGAGATGACCAAAAGCTTAACGGCGTGATGGATCTGCTGATCGATATCCGGCGTGACGCCCGTTCGCGAAAAGACTATTCCACCTCGGATAAGATCCGTAACCAGTTGCTCCAGCTTGGGATCGTACTCAAGGATGAAAAGGATGGGGGGGTGAGTTTTACATTCGCTTAATGTCTGCGCCCATGGATTACCGGTTGCACCTTTTAAAAGACAGGAAATTAAAAAAGCTGATCGCCGAGGCCGAACCGGTAAAGGTCAGCAAAAGAAAGGATGTTCATTTCTACCTGATCGCATCCATCATGAGTCAGCAGCTGTCCGCCAGGGTGGCCGACACTATAAAGAAACGGTTCCTCGCTTTATATGATGGACGGTTCCCCACTCCTGAAGAGGTGCGGGCAACCCCGCTCGAGACGCTTCGGTCGATCGGACTGTCTAATGCAAAGGCCCGGTATGTTCACAATGTGGCGCAGTTTGCCGTTGAACAGGGGCTGGATCATAAGGTCCTGCACAAAATGGAAAACGAGGCGGTGATCGCCTACCTTACCCAGATAAAGGGAGTCGGCCGCTGGACGGCGGAGATGTTGCTGATGTTCAGTCTGGGACGGGAAGATATATTTGCGATCGACGACTGGGGTGTCCAGAATGCAATGATCCATATCTATCAATTGGACCCCACGGATATAAAGGCCCTGCGCGCGGAGCTGCTGCGAATCTCTGCAAAATGGAGTCCCTACCGGACCTATGCCTGTATGCATCTGTGGCGCTGGAAAGACAACAGCCCCGTGATCGTAGCTAAAAAAAAGTAAGTATCTTTAAATATAATATACCGGTGAATTCATCGAATTTACCGATTTCCCCTGACGCCGCTAACCGGATTGCGTATCGCTATATGGATATGAACAATATCGTTAACCTCAAAAATGCAAAGTTGTGAGAAAATTGAAAATCGTTTTTTCAGCCCTTTTCGTGATCGTCTCTTTTGCGTCGCTTTTTTCCGTCGCCGGTTGTAAAAAGACTTATACCACGGTGGTCAGGGACAGTGTCTATTATTCTTCCTGGATCCCGTTGAAGATGACGTTTGACGGCACGGACTCCATCTATTTCCAGGACTTCACCGAAGACAGATTGACGCCAAAGGTCGTTTCGAGTGGTGCGGTGTTAGGATATTTGGGTTATCCGAGTGGAAGCGATACTGTTGCTCAGTCCGTGTCCGAGTTTACGGCGATCTATGGCGTTCAGCAGATCTTCTCGGCCGGCGGCATCGAGGTCCAGTCCTTTGCCGACCTGACCTATAGCGCCACGGCCGGATATCTTTACCGTTATGTCATCATCCCGGGAAATGTCCTTTCTACAACGTCACTGAAAAATCTCAGCAAGGACCAACTGAGCAAGATGAAATTCACGGACATTGAGAGCGCGATCAAGAGCGCCCAGGGTACTTCCTCGGGTCAGGGCAACTCCTTACATTAATCTTCTCTCTTCGGCCGCCCCAACAGGGGCGGCCGATATCTTTCGCTGGGATTACTCCACTTCTTTTACCTTCACTTCATCTACCACCCGGCTGTCGGCATGCACTTCAAAGCGCTGTACGGAATTGTCGCTAAGATTACGGATCACAAATACCAGCTTCCCATAACTTTCGGGATCGGGTAATCTGAAATTCTTATCAAACTTCCGATCGGTGTAAAAGTGCTGATAGAGCTGATCGCCGAACTCATCCAGGATGGCGACGCTAAAGCGGGCGCCTGCAGTGTTATTATAAAGCACGTTGAAAGAATATCCCCCTGCATTGGAGCCAATAAACTTTACCTCTGCGGTGCTTTCGCTTTTGTCCCCGATGGGATCGTGCGGGCCGTTTGCCAGGGTCGCCAGGCTCATGCCGGCAAAGAAAAGGGAGAGAACGATTGATTTCATAACAATAAATTTTATTTGTGTTGTAAGGCGATTAATTGACTTTCCGAACGGCGACTTCGTGGATAACGCGGCTGTTGACATTGATGTCAAATGCCCTTACGATGTCTGCATTGCGGTAATCCCGGATCACAAAGACGATCCGGTCTTTCTCTGGTTTCGGCAGCCTGAACTGTTTGTAGATGCTTTTTTCGTTAAAAAGATTCTGATAAAGGCTGTTCCCGTCCTGGTCCTTGATGGTGACCAGGAATTTGCCCCCGGTAGGATTGGAATAGGTTATGTCGAAGACCAGCATGTCATCCTGGGCACCGAGATACTTTACCACTGCGACATCATCGCCTTTGGCGGCGTCGGCGTCCGTGGACTGGGCATTGGCCGTTGCCAGGATCACCAAAAAAGAGGTTCCGAGAAATAGCTTAGCAAAGAGAGCCATGAATTTCGACTTCATATAAATGGGTTTTTTGAGTGACGATAGGTATATGGGGCAACCCGTAGCTATATGGAAATCAACCGATGGCAAGCCGGAAAAAGAAATGGAGGCGAAACAATAGTAGTCTTGGCGGGAGAACAATCGTCGTCAGCAGCAATCGAATGGCAGGCTGGGACGTGGAAGAGATCAGGCTGATCTCATAAGGTGTGGTGCAAAACTATGTCCAAAATTGATCGATTGCAATAAATCTATATAAAGAGAACGTTAAGAATGAGACATTTATATTTAAATTAATTTGTAACGTCCTCATTCAGCGTCTTCCAGAGAATATCCTTTACTTCTGTGATTCCTTGATTGGTAACCGAAGACAGAAACATATGCGGAATATTGAGGGGTAATTCCCGCTTGATCGCATCTTTCAGTTCTTCATCGAGCATATCGCTTTTGCTGATGGCGATGACAAAGCGCTTGTGGAGCAGTTCGGGATTGTATTTTTCGAGTTCGTTGACGAGGATGCGGAATTCCCCGCCATGATCGGGGCTGTCGGCCGGGATGAGGAAGAGCAGGACGGGATTGCGTTCGATATGCCGGAGAAAGCGATGTCCCAATCCTTTGCCTTCGGCGGCGCCTTCGATGATCCCGGGCAGGTCAGCCATGCAAAACGAATGACCATCGCGGTATTCCACCATCCCCAATTGCGGCGTGAGGGTCGTGAAGGCATAGTCGGCGATCTTGGGTTTTGCGGCGGTGATGACCGAAAGGAGCGTGGACTTGCCGGCATTCGGAAATCCGACCAGCCCAACATCCGCCAATACCTTTAGCTCCAGCACTTTCCAGCCTTCCACCCCGGGAAGTCCGGGCTGTGCATGCTCCGGCGCCTGGTTGGTTGGGGTAGCGAAACTGGCATTTCCCAGTCCGCCACGGCCACCTTTGAGCCAGACGATCTCCTGGCCGTCCTCGAGGATCTCGGCCTCTACCTTGCCGGTCTCTTCATCCCGCGCCACGGTTCCCAGGGGAACTTCGATAAAAATATCCTTGCCGGATCTGCCCGTGCAGTTGTTGCCGCTGCCGGCCTCACCATTCTCCGCCAGCACATTCTTATAGTACCGCAGGTGAAGCAGGGTCCACTGGTCTTTACTGCCCCGGAGGATAATATGGGCGCCACGACCACCGTCCCCGCCGTCGGGTCCGGCCATGGCATTGAATTTAGTTTGCATAAAGTGCTTACTGCCAGCACCTCCGTGCCCGGTTCTGCAATAGATCCTGATCTGATCGACAAAGTTTGACTTCTCCATTCGGCTGCAAAGATACTTCTTAATGTGTGAGCTTGGGAAATGCGGTTCGCCCGTATATTTCTTCGAGGGTCATGCAAATGTTTACCGTTGCAATGGTGATCGTGTCGCTCAGCCGTCTATAGCTTGTTGAATTCCAATTGCCCCGAGCATCCTTTATGAATTGCTCGACCAGGATCGAGCGGGAGTCGACCAGGATATATTCCTGGAAAGAGGATAGGGCCTGATACCGCTCAAATTTCTCTGTTCGATCATATTTTGCCGTGGATTTGGAAAGTACCTCAACAATAGTGGCCGGATTCAATAAATTCCACTCATCGTTTTCAAAGGTGATCGGCTTTCCACAAACAATTGAAAGATCCGGATAGGTAAGAAATTCGTGCGGCTCGATATAGACGCGCAAGTCATTGCCGAAAACCTCACAGCCGCTGTTCTTAAGCCGGCTTCCTACAAGTCCTGACAGATTGCCGGTAATCCTGATGTGATCCAGCTTCGCACCTGCCATCATTGTGATCTCGCCTTTATAATACTCATGCTTCCATTCGGAGTGTTCTTCCCTTTCAAGATATTCCTTTACTGTAAATTTTGGTTCCCCATATGCCGCTTCCGGCTCCTCCACCCGGTAATCTTCCGGTCCGGCCTCCGACTTCTCTTTATTCCAGGGTTTATACTTCTTTTCCCCTTCCTGCGCATCCGTCGCTCCTGCCTCTCCCGCCACCTCCGCCTCTCCCGCCACCCCCGCCACCCCCGCCACCCCCGCCTCTTCCGGCCGCAAGGGCTCACAGGCCTTCCAGCCGGCCTGCAGTTCCCCCGGCAATGCCTGATAGATCGCCGTACCCTCCGTCTTCCAGCGCAGCATCTCCTCACTCACGGCCTTGACGATCTTTGCCGGATTGCCGACCACCACGCTCCGCGGCGGAATGATCTCACCCGTTTTGACAAAGCTCAGCGCGCCGACGATACATTCATCACCGAGGTCCACATTGTCCATGATCACGGCGTTCATCCCGATCAGACAATTGCGGCCGATAGTCGCCCCATGGACGATGGCGCCATGACCGATATGTGCGCCTTCCCGCAGCCGGACGGTGACGCCGGGGAATAAATGTATCGTACAGTTCTCCTGGATATTGCATCCGTCTTCGATGATGATCCGGCCCCAGTCGCCGCGGATGGCCGCGCCCGGCCCGACATAGACATCTTTCCCGATGACGACATCGCCGGTGACGGCAGCCTGGGGATGCACAAAGGAGGAAGCATCGACCACGGGGCGGTGGCCATTGAATTCGTAAAACATAGATTTTTCTTTTTTAAGTGGAACTTATTCCCCCTTAAACCGCGGAGCCCGTTTGTTCAGAAAGGCATCAACACCTTCTGCATAATCCTTTGTTTCGGCGGCCCGCTGCTGGAGCTCATCTTCCAGCAATAACTGGGCTTCCAGGCTGTTGCCGGCGGAGTAGTTCAGCGCATGTTTGGTCAGCGCCAGCGCCCGGGTCGGCATCCCCGCCAGCACCGCGGCCAATGCCCGCGAGGCGCCGACGAATTCATCATCCGGGTAAACTCCATAGACCATGCCCATCCTTTCCGCCTGTTCCGCGGTGACCCGGTCGCCCAGAAAAGCGATGCCCGCGGCTTTTTGCCGGCCCACGAGTCTTGGAAGGAACCAGGTGCCCCCGGTGTCGGGAATCAGGCCGATCTTCGAAAAAGCCTGGATAAAAGATGCCGACTTTGCCGCAACGACGATATCGCAGCATAGGGCGAGATTCGCCCCGGCGCCTGCCGCCACCCCATTCACCGCGGCGATAACCGGCTTGGGCAGATTGCGGATGCGGGTGACGAGCGGATTATAATGTTCGCTGAGGATCTTCGCCATCCCCGGAGCATCGGGTCCGACCACTTCCGCCAGGTCCTGCCCCGCGGAGAAGGCTTTGCCGGCGCCCGTGATATAAACGGCTCTTACCTCGTGCAGGCTCGCGCATTCATCCAGCCTGCTCTGCAGCAGCAATGCCATTTCCCTTGTAAACGCATTCATTTTTTCGGGCCGGTTCAACGTTATAAAAGCGATCTGATCCTGGATCTCGAAAAGGATGGAAGACATATTCAATGACATTTAAAATAATCGAAGGGTTCATGACAATCCTCACACCGGTATAACGACTTACAGGCGGTACTGCCGAATTCACTGATCAGCGTAGTATGATAGGAACCGCACCGGGGACAGGCGATGGCTTCTTCCCGGAGAAACAAACCCGGATGGCAGACGACCGGCACCGGCATCGGCGGCGCGATCCCATAGGCCGTCAATTTTTCCTTCCCCTTCTCGCTCATCCAGTCGGTGGTCCACGCCGGGGACAGGACGGTGGTTATTTTTATATCGGTATATCCATGTTGCAACAGCGTCATCCGGATATTCATCCGGATCATATCCATCGCCGGACAGCCGCTGTAGGTGGGGGTGATGACGATTTCAGGATGTCCCGCCTCCATCCGGACCCCACGGATGATGCCCAGGTCGATCACCGACAAGACCGGTACCTCAGGATCGGTAACCAGTTCCAACAGGGACCATATCGTCTTTGTTTCTTCCATTGGCTACCATTCGCAATCCGGATAGGCTCTTTGAAGGAATTGCATCTCGGCAAGCAAATAACCCAGCTGCTCGGTATGTCTTCCCTGCTTGCCGCCCTTCTGCATCGCCGAAGCGGGAATGGTCAGCGTCGCTTCCGTCAAAACCTCGCGCACCCGTTCTTCCCACAAGGGCTGGATAGCGGCAAGATCGACGGCAATCCCGGCCTGCGCAAGGGATTGTTCATAGTCGGCAGGCAAAAAGAGCTCACCGGTATACATCCACAGCTGATCGAGGGCTTTCTCCATCCGCGAATGGCTTTCTTCCGTTCCATTCCCGAGGCGGATCACCCATTCACTGCTCCAGCGCAGATGATAGGTCACCTCTTTTAATGACTTCTCCGCGATGGCCGCCAGCTCGGCATCCCGGCTACCTTCGCGGTAGAAAAAATATTGATAGGCGCTGAAAAGGAATTGGCGCAACACCGTTTTCCCCCAGTCGCCATTGGCCTGCTCGACGAGCAGACAGTTGCGAAAATCCCAGGAGTCCCGCAGATAGGCAAGGATATCCTCCGTCACTTCCTGCTTCGCGTCGCCCGTTACGTTCATCAGCCGCGCCGCATATTGGTAAAGATAGCGGGCCTGGCCGATCAGGTCCAGCGCGATATTGGAAAGGGCGATATCCTGTTCGAGGATGGGTCCGTGTCCGGTCCACTCGCTGTTGCGATGACCCAGGACAAGTGCATTGTCGGCCAGGTGTAAAACATAATCGATGGGGTGTTGCGGCTTCATCTTACATATGCTTTAGTTCATCCGGCAGATCGTAGAAGGTCGGATGGCGATAGACCTTATCATTTGCAGGATCATAAAGAGAGGTGGCCTCGTCGGGATTAGAGGCATGGATATGCTTGCTTTCCACCACCCAGATGCTGACGCCTTCCATCCGGCGCGTATAGACATCCCGGGCATTCTCGATGGCCATGGCCGCATCCGCGGCATGAAGGCTCCCCACATGCTTATGATCCAGCCCTTGCTTGCTGCGGATAAGGATCTCCCACAGCGGCCAGTTATGCTGTTTTTCCATATTGTATCTTTTTTTCGGCATAGGCAAGCGCCGCCTCCCGTACCCACGCCCCGTCTTCGTGCGCCTGCACCCTGTCCGCCAACCGTTGCCGGTTACACGGGCCATTTCCGTTGACCACGTTCCAAAACTCCTCCCAGTTGATCGTCCCGAAATCACAATGCTGCCGCTCCTCATTCCAGCGCAGGTCGGGATCGGGAAGGATCATCCCCAGCAGTTTCACCTGTTCGGCGCAGACATCGATAAAGCGCTGGCGCAACTCATCGTTTGTAAACCGCTTGATCTTCCATTGCATACTCTGCGCCGTATTCGGCGAAGAATCGTCATTCGGCCCGAACATCATCACCGACGGCCACCACCAACGATCGATCGCGTCCTGACACATCCGCCGCTGGGCCTCACTGCCCCGGCTCAGTACGAGCAGTATCTCGAAACCCTGCCGCTGGTGAAAGCTCTCTTCCTTACAGATACGAACCATCGCGCGCGCATAAGGACCATAGGATGCCCGGCATAACGGGACCTGGTTCATGATGGCGGCACCATCCACCAGCCAACCGATGGCGCCCATATCGGCCCAGGTTATCGTGGGGTAGTTAAAGATGGAGCTATATTTTGCCTTTCCGGAGTGGAGCTGGCCGATCATCTCATCGCGGGTGATGCCCAGCGTTTCGGCCGCGGAATAAAGATAAAGTCCATGACCCGCCTCGTCCTGGACCTTGGCGATAAGTGTTGCTTTGCGGCGCAGCGATGGCGCCCGGGTGATCCAGTTGGCCTCCGGTAACATCCCCACGATCTCGCTGTGTGCATGTTGCGAGATTTGCCGGATAAGAGTCTTGCGATAGGCATCCGGCATCCAGTCTTTTGGTTCGATCCGGATGTCCTGATCAACCTTATCCTGGAATATCTTTTCACTGGCGGAGGTCATACTGTTCGTGTTTATGGCAAAGCTACTCATTTTTTTAAAAGCTAACAAGTGTTAGCCTTTGGTGTTGTTAACTTTGCGGTGCGTGGAAATGTACAGATCATCGTTAACGATAAAAGTTTGAACCATTTTCGTTTTAACGGTGTTTTGGCAATCGAGTCCACGAAATAAAAAACGGGAAATGTTTGCGCATTCCCCGTTGAGATTGAAACGGAAACCTACGACCAACTGGGAGGGCGGTCCTGGTTTCCCATTTGATAATCCTTAATGGTAAATGTATGAAAAATTTGCAACCCCTCATAAGGAGGGGTAGATCGCGCTTGCTCTTTAAAACGATTGCAACCCTGAAACTGTCCCTGCTGCTTTTCCTGGCCGGCCTGCCGTCAACAAAGGCAAATGCCCAATCAGCGAGTCCCCAACCACAACCCACCCGGATCACGGGTGTCGTCACAGGGGAGAATAACGAGCCGCTGTCGGGAGTCACCGTAGAGATAAGAGGCGGGACCACCGGCACATCCACCAACAACAAAGGCGAATATTCCCTCAGCGCCCGGGACAGCGCAACCCTGGTCTTCTCTTACATCGGCTATTCCACAAAAGAAGTGCCTGTCGGCGGCGAGCATGTCGTCAACGCCCAGCTCCAGCCCAGCAGCAAGGCCCTTGACCAGGTGGTCGTCATCGGTTATGGCACCCAGCGCAAGGCGGATATCACCTCGGCGGTGTCCACCATCAGCGTAAAAGATGTCAGCGCCCGGCCCGTGATCTCTACGTCCGAGGTATTGGCCGGCAAGGCTCCCGGCGTTCAGGTTTTTCAACCCTCGGGCGCGCCCGGCGCCGATTTCAGCGTTCGCATCCGGGGTATCGCCTCACCCAATGGCGCCGAGCCCATTTATGTCATCGACGGGGTAGTGGCCGCAGACACAAAAAGCATCGACCCAAACACCATCGAGTCCATCAGCGTGCTGAAAGATGCGGCCGCGGCGGGTATCTATGGAGCTGCCGGCAGCACCAACGGGGTCGTCCTGATCACGACGAAACAGGGTTCGAAAGGCAAGACCCGAACGGATATCAACGCCTATACAGGCATCCAGCAGATCACAAAAAAGCTGGACGTTCTCAATGGCGCTCAATACAAATCGCTTTTGCAGGACGAATATTCCAACGCCCATATGACCTTTCCGACCCTGCCCAACAACTTTACGGCCAATAACAACTGGCAGGACCAGGTCTATCACACCGCCGTGCAGACAGGCGCCAATGCCAGCTTCTCCGGCGGATCACCAAAAGGGACCTGGCTGCTGGGCCTGGGCTATCTCAACCAGGACGGGATCGTCCACACCTCGAATTTCAAGCGCTATTCCGTCAACTTCAAGATCGATCAGAACATGAACGACTGGCTTAGCGTGGGCTCTCATCTCAGCTACAATCGCAGTTATACCACCACCGTCTCCGACGGCGCCTCTGCTCAGCATGGCGGCACCATCCTGGCCGCGCTGACGACCCCGCCGATCGTCCCGGTAAAGGACGCCCAGGGGGTCTATGCCGCCAACTTTGACGGCACCAATAACCCGGTGGGCAATATCTACGACAACAGCAATTCCACGGCGACGAACAATCTCCTGGGGGATATCCACGTGGAGATCAAGCTTCCCTTCGACCTCAAGTATCGCTCGCAGGTGGGGCTTTCGCTAGAGCAGTACAACTATAACTACTTCCTCAATCCCTTTAACAATGCCTATGGCATCTCGATACAGGGGTCGGCCACCAATACCAGCCAGGAAGTGCTCCGTTATACCCTGGACAATACGCTCACCTGGAACCGGTCATTCGGCGATCATAAGATCACTGCCGTTGTCGGTACGGAGACCATCAACGAAAAATATTATAACAACAGCCAGTCCGGACGCGGATTCGCGACGAGCGCTGTTCCCACCCTTAACGCGGCTTCCTCCAACCAGACCGTCTACAGCTATCAGACGGACTGGGGTGTGCTGTCCTACTTCGGCCGGGTGAACTATTCATATCAGGATAAGTATCTTTTCACCGGCTCTATCCGCACGGACGGCTCTTCCCGCGTGGGGGTGAACAATCAGTATGGTTATTTCCCCGCCTTTTCAGGCGGCTGGCGGGTTTCGAAAGAGAACTTCATGGATAATGTCAAGTTCATCGAAGACCTGAAGGTCCGCGCAGGCTGGGGAGAGACGGGCAACCTGCCCCCGTCCAATGTCACGGTCTATCCGTCTTTCAGTTCCCTCAACCCCGGCGCACCCTATATCTTCGGGACCAACGTCTCGCCGGGTGTGGTCCTTGCCAATCCGATCGGCAACCCCAATCTGAAATGGGAGGCTGGCCAGCAGCTGAATCTCGGGTTTGACGTAACCGTGCTGAAAGGCCGGGTTACGCTTTCCGGGGACTACTACAATAAGAAGACAAAACACCTGATCTTCCTCCAGACCCTACCGGCCACCAGCGGGAATAACGACGGCCAGCAGCTGGTCAACCTCCCGGGCTATGACCGGAACAGGGGCTTCGAGATCGCGTTGACGGGCTCCGTCATCAAGACGAAAGACTTCAACTGGACGGCCACGATCAATACCTCCTTTAACAACAACCGCATCTCCGGGCTTGATTCCGCCTCCACCTTCTATTATGGCGGCATCGAATACGGCGGCGGCGGCACCAACCAATATGTTTCCGTCGTCAAGAACGGTCTGCCGCTGGGCGCTTTCTATGGATATAAGGCGCTGGGGGTAGATCCGGCCACCGGCAACGAGCGATTTGCCGATCTCAACCACGATGGCTCCGTCGATGCCGACCATGACCGTACCTATCTCGGCAGCGGCCTGCCCACCTTTATCTATAGCTTTGTCAACAGCTTTACCTACAAGAACTTTGGCCTCGACCTGCTTTTCGACGGGGTAGGGGGAAATAAGATCTTCAATGCCTCCGCCATCGAGACGCAGGGGATGTCCAGCGCCAACAACGCAACGGCCGAAGTATTGCACCGCTGGGAGAAACCCGGCGATGTCACCGATGTCCCTATCGCCCGGTTCAGCGACTCCGCACAGAACTCCCGTATCTCTTCCCGGTTTATCCAGAACGGCGCCTTTTTCCGGCTGAAAGCCGCAACCCTCAGCTACCACCTGAGTACGGACAGACTGAAGCATATCGGCATCTATGGAATGCGGTTCTATGTTACGGGTCAGAATCTTTTCACGATCACCGGCTATAAAGGCTATAATCCCGAAGTGAACCAACAGGGTACCAGCTCCACAGCCCTGGGAATCGATTACGGCACCTATCCGCAATCAAGGATCTATACCGTCGGCGTAAATCTGGAACTCTAATTTAAAAAGGACAAATCATGCAAAAGAAATATAGTTCTCTGGCTTTTTTGCTTGTTGCGGCCGGGACGGCGATCCTCCCCGCGTGTAACAAGACTATCGATAAAAACCCCATCTCCAGCCTGACCACGACCAATTTCTATCAGACGGCAAAAGATGCGGAATCCGGACTCACCGGCGCTTATAACAGTCTCTACCAGCAATACTATATCTGGGACTACCAGACCAATGGGGATGCCCAGGCGGACAACTGTTATGCCGGCGGAAACAATCCCGACAATTTCGCGATCGATAATTTTACCCTCAACGCCCTGAACGGGAATGTCACCCGCGACTGGCAGGGTCTTTATTATGGGGTAGCCAATGCCAATGCAGTGCTTGACAATGTGCCCGCCATCAACGATGTGACCTGGAACGGCAATACCCGGAAGCAACAGATCCTGGCGGAAGCAAAATTCCTGCGGGCCCTCCACTATTTCAATCTCGTGACCACCTATGGCGATGTGCCGCTGGTGATCACGAATAACGGGAATGTGTATCCTCCCCGGACGGCTGCCGCCACGGTGTATATACAGATAGAAAATGACCTGATCTCCGCGGATAGCTCACTGCTGCCCGCATCCGGCAGCAATCCCAATTCCGGCAGGGCCACGCAGGGGTCGGCCGACGCGCTGCTCGCCAAGGTCTATGCACAGCAGGGGAAATACGACTCCTGTCTTATCTGGTGTAACAAGGTGCTCGCGAACAACTATTATTCGCTGCTGCCGAATTACGCCGATCTCTTCGACGGCAACCATAAGAATACAGTGGAGTCCCTCTTCGAGATCCAGCACGGATCGGCCAGTGGTACCACCAACTATGGTCCCGAATTGCTGCTGCCTTTTTCGCTGACGGGGGATACCTGGGCAAAATTCAATTTACCTACAAACGATCTGATCCAGGCCTTCCGGTCCGAAAACGATACGGTCCGCCTCGATGCATCGGTATATTTCAGCGTGGCCGCGGACACGAGTGGCGCAATCCCGCCGCCCTATACAAAATTCCCGGTGCCCTTCGCTTACAAATGGAAACAGGCCGCGGGCTACAATAGCCCCGACAACCAGATCCTCATCCGCCTGGCGGACATCATCCTGCTAAAGGCCGAGGCGCTGAATCAGACGGGTCAGCCGGCGCAGGCGATCCCGTTGATCAACCAGATCAGGACCCGTGTCCATCTGCCGAATACCACCGCCGTCACCCAGACCGATGTGGCTGCCGCCATCCTGAAGGAAAGGCGGCTGGAACTGGCGCTGGAAGGTCACCGCTGGCTCGATCTGCTCCGTGCGGGTGCAAACTATACCATCAGCGTGATGAACAGCCAGGTCGATCCCAGCGGCAGCCCGCTGAACTATGGACTGACCACCAACAAGCTGGTATGGCCTGTACCGCAGTCCGAACGGGATCTGGACGTCAATCTGAGCCAGAATCCCGGGTACTAAGTTTTTTTATAGTGTTTCCCGGCCCCGGCTGTATGCCGGGGCTTTTTTTTTGTAGTATATTAGTATACAGGAGAGATTAATTCCAACCGATATGTCCTTTCTTGTCAGGGCCATGAACATGATCTTTTCGCCGGTTCCCGAATGGCGGGCGATTGCGAAAGAGAGAAGGACGATCCGTTCGTTGCTGGGCCGTTTCGTGATCCCGATGGCGCTGATCCCCGCGGTCGCGAGCTATATCGGCTATGGACTCGTCGGCGCCAACGGCATTCTCTTCCGCATGAGCGGCCCCTACTGGGGTATCACCATGGCGCTGAACAACTTTATCACCTCTTTGGCAGTCTATCTTCTCGGAACCTTGCTGGTCGACAGGCTTGCGCCCGCCTTTGGCGCGACGAGGGATCCCGGCAAGTCGGCGCAGCTGGTGGCCTATTCCTATACACCCGCCTGGGTAGCCGGTATTTTCTATGCGTTGCCCGGCTTTCAGCAGGGGGTGGTCCTGGGACTTTACAGCGTGTTTCTTTTTTATCTGGGAGTTCCCGCGGTGAAGGCGACACCCGAAGACCAGCGTATCGCTTATACGATCGTCAGCGCGATCCTGCTGATCATCATCCGATTCCTGGTGGGACTGCTGCTTTCGAATCTGATCTATTTCTTCGCCTCTGCTCCGTTTATTTGGAGTCAAAGTCAATAACGACCTTCTCCGTCCGGGGATGCGACTGGCAGGTAAGTACAAAGCCCGCGGCCAGCTCGTCGGCCTCCAGGGCATAGTTGATATCCATCTCTACTTTTCCTTCCAGCAATTTGGCGCGGCAGGTACAGCAGACGCCACCCTTACAGGCAAAGGGCAGATCGACCCCTTCCATCAGCGCGGCGTTCAGAACGGAATCGCCGTCGAATGCCAGGTTGAAGACATGGCTGATGCCGTCCAGCCGAACGGTTACCTCGCTGACCTTGTCTTTCAGCATCGCGTCATCCGTCTTGATCGGGGTGTCCCGACCGGCCTGTGCTATCGCGCCGGGGCCGTTCTCAAGCGTGTGGAAAAGCTCGAAATGGATGCTTTTCTTCTCCACACCCTGCTGTTGTAACCATTCGCTAACGGCAAAGATCATCTCCTGCGGACCACAGAGAAAGACCTCATCCATAGAAGGGAGGTCGATAAGCCCTGGGCAGAGTTCCCCGCATTTCGACGCATCGATGCGGCCCTGGTTGAGGGGATTATCCATCTGCTCACGGCTAAGGATATGGTGCAGCGCCAGCCGGTGCATATACAAATTCTTCAGTGCCTCCAGCTGTTCCCGGAAAATGATCGAAGGCCGGTGCCGGTTGCCGTATACCAGCGTAAAATGGCTTTCGGGTTCGACGGCCAGCGTTGTCTTTATCAGCGAGATCACCGGGGTGATCCCACTGCCCGCTGCAAAAGCCAGGTAGTTCTTGCGGTTCTCTGCCTTCAGTTCCGTGTAGAACTTCCCGCTGGGCGGCAGTACTTCCAGTTGCTGACCTGCCTGTAGCTGCTCGTTGGCAAAGGTGGAGAAAAGCCCGCCCGGAACGTGCTTGACGGCGATGCGCAATTCGTTGTCCAGCGGACTGCTGCAGATGGAATAGCTGCGCCGCACTTCTTCGCCCCCGATGCGGGTCCGGATAGTGATGTTCTGACCCTGGCGATAGCGGAATGCTTCCTTCAACTGCGGCGGGATGGCAAGGGCGATGGAGACACAGTCGGCCGTTTCGCGGCGGATGTCTTCTATGCTGAGATTGTGAAAATGGCTCATTTCTTCAGTCCTTCTATAAGATATTTCACCATATTGGATTCAAGCGTTTCGGCGTTGGTGGTCTTGCGGCTCCGCTGCCAGCTGTCGATGCCGCTGATGGCCGAGAGGATCACCAGCACGGCCGTATAAGGGTCTATCGCTTTTACCTCCCCTTTGACGATACCTCCTTCGATGATATCGCTCAGGCGCTTGCGATAGTTGCGCCGCTGGTTGAGGAAGTTGGAGAGATAGGGTTCCGGCAGATGCCGCCATTCATGGTCGGCGATATAGACATATTCATACTGGTCCAGCATCATCCGGATATGCAGCCGGATGATCGCTTCCATCTTTTTGAGCGTAGGCTGAGGACTGGTCTCCACCTGTTCGAGATTGGTCATGAATTCGTTGGCCACCTTAAAACAAATGGTCTGCAGGATCTCCGATTTCGATTGGATATGATTATACAATGAGGCGGCTTCCACCCCCACATGTTCGGCCAGATCCCGCATGGATGCGGCGCCAAACCCCTTTTCTCTGAACAGCCGCGAAGCTTTCTCGATGATCACTTCCTTTTTGGTGCTGTTCCTTTTGCTTTGAATTTTAGCCATAGCTCCGGCAAATATAAAAATTACTAACGAGTGTTAGTGCATTATTACATATTTTGCAGCCCAAATTAGAGTAAATGTCATTAATTGTAGTAGGTTCCATGGCTTATGACGCCATTGAAACCCCTTTCGAAAAGACAGATTGGATCGTAGGCGGAGCCGCCACGTATGTCGCATATGCCGCCAGCAATTTTGTAAAGCCGATTAACCAGGTGTCCATCGTAGGCTATGACTTCGCCCAGGAGGAACTGGACCAGCTGAAGAAACGTGGGGTGAACCTGGAAGGAGTCGAGATGAAGAAGGATAAGAAATCCTTTTTCTGGCGCGGCAGATATCATCTGGACATGAATACCCGGGATACCCTCGTCACCGACCTGAATGCCTTTTTGGATTTCAATCCCGTGGTCCCGGAAAGCTACCAGGGCAGCGAATTCCTCATGCTCGGCAATATCACCCCCAGCCTCCAGATCAGCGTCGTGAAGCAAATGAAAAAACGGCCCAAGCTGATCGCGATGGATACGATGAACTTCTGGATGGACAGTGCGCTCGACGATCTCAAGCAACTGCTGACCATGGTCGATGTACTGACGGTGAATGATAGCGAAGCACGGCAGCTCAGCGGCGAGACCTCCCTTGTAAAGGCGGCCCGGGTCATCATGAAGATGGGCCCTAAATTCCTGATCATAAAGAAAGGCGAGCATGGCGCCCTGCTATTCCATGAAGACAAGGTCTTTGTAGCCCCCGCGCTGCCGTTGGAAGAGGTCTTCGATCCGACCGGCGCCGGTGACACGTTTGCCGGTGGATTCATCGGCTGGCTGGCCAGCACCCGCGATATCTCCTTCGAGAATATGAAGACGGCGGTTATCGTCGGCTCGGCCATGGCCTCTTTCTGCGTGGAGAAATTCGGTCCCACCCGGCTGAAGGAGTTGTCCCGCCCCGAGATCGATGCCCGCATCCGGCAGTTTGTAGACCTGGTGAATTTCGATATTCAGTTGGTTTAGGTTTGCGCCTTCGGCCAGTGGACCTGTGGTCCACTTTAATTTGTTTTATTAGGTATTGAGCTCTATATTTGCCCCGCAATGCAGACAATTAAACATACAAAGCAGATTAAGAAGGGCGTCCCACAGCGGGCTAGGATCTGATCTTTTTGTATGCCAAGATAATCAAGAGCCTTCCCGCAACCGGGGAGGCTTTTTTGTTTCATCGCGCGTCATAAAACAAAAAAACAAAGCAAAAAATGAAAGTTGCAGTCGTCGGCGCCACCGGGCTGGTGGGCACCAAAATGTTACAAGTCCTGGCAGAAAGGAATTTTCCCGTCACCGAATTACTACCCGTAGCCTCCGAAAGATCGGTCGGGAAGCAGGTTGAATTCAAAGGAAAGAAATATACGGTCGTTAGCGCCAGTGATGCGATTGCAGCGAAGCCGGCCCTGGCCCTCTTTTCCGCCGGCGGCGGCACCTCACTCGAATGGGCGCCGAAATTCGCGGCTGCGGGTATCACGGTCGTTGACAACTCAAGCGCCTGGCGGATGGACCCGACAAAGAAGCTGGTCGTCCCCGAGCTGAATGCCGACGCGCTTACCGCGGAAGACAAGATCATTGCCAACCCCAACTGCTCTACCATCCAGATGGTGGTTGCGCTGAATCCCCTCCACCTGAAGTATAAGGTAAAACGCATCGTCGTCTCTACCTACCAGAGCGTGACCGGGACGGGTGTAAAGGCCGTTACACAGCTGATGAACGAACGCAAAGGGATAAGCGGTGAGATGGCGTATAAATACCCCATCGACCTGAATGCCATCCCGCAGATAGACGTGTTTCTCGACAACGGGTATACAAAGGAAGAAATGAAGATGGTCAACGAGACCAGAAAGATCATGCGCGACGACAACATCCGCGTGACGGCCACCACCGTTCGGATCCCCGTGATGGGCGGACATAGTGAAGCGGTGAATGTGGAATTCGAAAATGAGTTTGACCTGGCAGAGGTCCGCGCCCTGCTGAGCAAGGCGCCGGGAGTGGTCGTCGTCGACGATCCCGGAAGCCAGCAATATCCCATGCCCAAGGATGCGCACGAACGGGACGAGGTCTTTGTCGGAAGATTGAGAAGGGACGAGACCCAGCCCCGAACGCTCAACATGTGGGTGGTAAGCGACAACCTCCGGAAAGGCGCTGCCACCAATGCAGTGCAGATAGCGGAATATCTCGCAGGCAAGAAGATGATATAAACTAAAAGGCCCCGTTCGGGGCCTTTTGATGTATAGGATCTATTCGAGACTTCGGTTCAAAAACTGAATAAACGAAGTCATCGACGTAAACGTCTTAAGTATTTCTTTCAGGAAGGTTTTTGACTGGACTTCTGCGTCCGTGAAGGTCCGCGTAACAATGAAACTTTTCAATTTGAGGTATTCGATGGCGGGGTTTTCGTCGTCATACCCTTTCGGAGGCCTGGAAAGCATGTCTTCTTTCCCGAGCCCTTCGGCAAAATTCTTTTTGAAACCCCGGTCGCCAAGCATCCTGGTCCATTCGGATAGGTTATAGTCTATCTCCTGCCGGACCTTGTTCAGCTCCGGAGCCTGGGGCATCCACAAACCACCGCCAGCCATATTTCTTCCTGGTTCAACATGAAGATAATAACCGGCCGTCGGCACTTTTTTGCCGCCTTTATTGAGGTAAGCTCCCATGTGAGTTTTGTAGGGTGTTTTGTCCTGAGAAAAGCGGACGTCCCTGTAGATGCGGTAGGTACAATCCTTCGGATGTAAGGTCGCAATGGTGGAGTCGGTCTTTCCAAATCCTTCGATCACCTGTTCTACAAAATGGTCCCAATCTTCTTTTGCATCCAGGTAGACGGATCTGTTTTTTTCGAACCAGGGTTTGTTGTTGTTCTTCTTTAGGTCCTTTAGGAATTTCAGCGTCGAAGCTTGAAGCATAGTTTGAATTCTCGTCGGTTGTTCTATTTGATCCTGCCCCAGTTTTCGCCACTCTTGATCCGATACATGGTCATCTCGCTAACCCTGTACTTTTCGGCCAGTTTCTTGATGGTAAGCTGTCGGTTTTTGCTGGATAAGGTCTTTTTGATGGTCTTTACCTGGGATGCCGTAAGCTTGAGCCCAACGGTACGATTGGCCTGCACTTTCTTGTAGGCGATCTTGGCAGGGCTCTTTTGCTGATGGTCGATCATCTCTTCGAGGGTCGCCCATTTCAGGTTCTTCGAGGCATTGTCCAGTTTGTTGTGATTCACATGGATCACATACTTGTTTTTCAGACCTGCCTTCGATAGAAAAAGGCGCGCGATCTCCCGATGGATATACAGCGTGCCATTGTTGCCTGGCCGGTGCAAATTCAGGGTCTTGTAACCGGTCGTAAGGCTGCCGTTCAGCAATTTGCCGTCGGCTACGACATCTTCCGAGTAGCTGGCAACGCGACCCAGGGAAGATAGTGCGTATTTTTTTCGGAGTTGTTTCCAGCCGGGAAACTGCAAGGGTTTCCACACTTCGCCGGTGAATTTTCTAATCATGCCTGTCAATTTTCTTAAAGTTACGAAAAAGAATTTCGAATTACCAGTAACGTAAGAAAATATTATTATATGTTTTTGGTCGATCGTGGGTCCGTTAGGTGGCGGAGATCATTTTTATGAACTCG
The DNA here is from genome assembly GCF_036500295.1 of Puia sp. Taxonomy (NCBI): domain Bacteria; kingdom Pseudomonadati; phylum Bacteroidota; class Chitinophagia; order Chitinophagales; family Chitinophagaceae; genus Puia; species Puia sp. The sequence continues at coordinate 76,848 of NZ_DASYCH010000082.1, forward strand.
TCCTCTGTGAGTATTTGAATGGAAGGTATTTTTTTCGCTTTTTCCAGTTTGCTGCCCGCATCGTCACCCACAACCAGGTAATTCAGTTTACTGCTGACACCGCTCAGTATCTTCCCGCCGCCGGTCTCAACGCTGGCTTCCGCATCCGAGCGTTTCAACCGGTTAAGGGTGCCGGTGAACAAGAACGTTTGCCCATCCAGGTTGCCCCCGCCGCCCTTGGATTTCTGGCTTTGCAAGTTCAGCCCAAGGGCCTCCAGGTCCTTTAACAAATGCAGGTTATCGGAATTGTGAAAGAAATGGTAAACGCTGGTTGCTACTTTGGGACCCACATCTTCCAGATTTTGAAGGTCTTCCAAAGAGAAGCCGGAAAAGTCCGACAAATGGCTGACGGCTGAAGCCAGCGTTTTTGCGGTCGTCTCCCCGACATAACGGATACCCAATCCGAAAATCAGCCGGTGCAAGGGCTGCTGCCGGGAGGTATCGATAGCCGCTTGCAGATTGCTGATGCTTTTCTCCCCAAATCCCCCTAATTCCCGGATCTTGTCATAGGGTAGTCGGTAAATACCAGGGATATCCTTCAGAAAACCCTCATCATAGAATTTTTGGACATTGGCGTCCCCAAAGCTTCGAATATCCATAGCGTCCTTGCTGGCAAAGTGGATGATCCGTTCGACCACCTGGGCAGGGCAGTTGATATTTACACAGCGCCATACCGCTTCCCCTTCCGGTTTCTCCAGAGCGTGACTGCATACCGGACAGGAGGTTGGGAATACGATATCCGTCTCCTTACCCGTGCGGACATCGATCAGCGGCTTGACGATATAAGGGATCACGTCTCCCTTGCGTTCGACAAGGACCTGATCGCCGATTTTCAGGTCTTTTTCCCTGACGACATCTTCATTGAAAAGGGAGATGGAGCTAACGGTAACTCCACTGAGCGGAACCGGATCGATCTTGGCCACGGGAGTGACGCTTCCGGTTCGGCCCACCTGGAACTCTACCTTTCTAAGCGTGCTGGTGGCCTGCCGGGCCTTGAACTTAAAGGCGATCGCCCACCGGGGATGGTGGGTGGTCATTCCCATCCGGTCCTGCAACACGATGGAGTTCACCTTGATCACCATTCCGTCAATTTCGTAGGGAAGATCGTCCCGGCCCTGCTCGAATTCCCGGCAATAGTCGATCACGGCCTGGATCCCTTTTACGATGCGTTTTTCTTTCTGGGGGCTGCGGAAGCCAAGGTCCCAAAGCATCTTCAGGCTGCCGCTGTGGGTCTTGAGGGCCGGATGAACGGGGATATCCCGGGCGCTGGCCACCGGCTCACCGGCCATGGGGTCTTCGTCCGGCGCGGCGACATGCCCGTCCCTGATCTGCCAGCCGTCAATAGTCGTAAAATAGCTGACATGGTAAAGAAAGGCCTCCAGGTTCCGGCGGCTTACCTCCTTTGGATCTTTGATTCGCAGGGAGCCCGCCGCGGCGTTCCGGGGATTGGCCAGCGGTGGAATGCCCTGTTCGGCCAGCTGCTCGTTGTATTTATTGAAATTGCTCTTATTCAACAGGACCTCCCCGCGAATCTCGATCAGCTGAATGCCATAGCGGGAAAAGGCCGCCGAAAGCGGGACCGACCGGATCTGTTTGATATTGGTCGTGATCTCGTCCCCCGAGACACCGTCCCCCCGGGTAACCCCCCGCAGTAGCTGGTCGTTCTCGTAGATGAGCGAAATACTGGCCCCATCAAATTTTGGTTCGACACAGTATTCGAGTTGATCCAGCCCGCTCAGCTCCCGCGCCTTCCGGTCCCAGTCCAGAAGATCGTCTTCGTTATAGGAGTTCTCCAGTGAAAGCATAGGTACCAGGTGGGGGGTATTCGGGAAATCCTTGGTAAGCCCGCTGGCGACCCGCTGGGTAGGGGAGTCCGGGGTAACCCATTCGGGATGGTCCGCCTCCATCTTCTCAAGCGCCTTGTACAGGATGTCATACTCGAAGTCGGAGATCAGGGGGTCGTTGAGAATGGCATAACGATACTCGTGGAAACGCAATATCTCGCGCAGTTCATCCAACTGCCCTTTTTTTGGGGGGTGGTCCCTGACGACGGATAAAAGCGAGGTGGTTTGTTTCTGCAGCTCTTGCGTTTGGTCGGCGGAATACATAGCTCAATTTTATGGCATAAAGTTAAGCGCATTCGCACACATAATTCGCTACCTTAGTCCTTGAATGAGCCCTGAAAAATTACCTAACGATTGTCCACCCTCCACGGACGCCGGCGCCGGCGGTCAAAAGAACATCAAAACGATCCTGAAGCAGTTGGAAAACGATGGGATCATCGGCATCTCTGTAGACTGCGTCATCTTTGGCTTTGATGACAATGAGCTGAAAGTATTACTGATCAAATCCGACTTTGAGCGATACGAGAACAAATGGTCCCTGCTCGGCGACCTTGTCAATAATCATGAAGACCTCAATGAAGCGGCCTATCGCATTCTCCGGGAGCGGACAGGCATGGATGATGTTTATCTCGAACAGGTGAAGGCCTTCGGGGAAGTGAGCCGGCATCCTGCCGCACGGGTAGTTACTATTGCTTATTGTTCCCTGATCAATATCGAACACCATCAGCTGAAGATCCTCGACAATGAATTACACTGGCATCGGGTGACCACCCTCTCCGACATGGCCTTCGATCACCGGAAACTGCTCGACGCCTGCTACGAGTGGCTGCAGAAAAGGATCCAGGAACACCCCCTGGGTTTTAGCCTGTTGCCCAAAAAGTTCTCCCTGCGGGAATTGCAGAACCTCTACGAGGCCATACTCGATGTCAAGCTCGACCGCCGCAACTTTCGGAAGAAATTCTTTTCTATGGGACTGCTCGAGGATACCGGTGAGCTCGAATCGGATGTCCCTCACCGTCCGGGGAAGTTGTATAAATTCAACTACGATAAGTACCAGAAAAAAGAGCGGAAGAAGTGGTTTGGCATCGATTTTTAGGATCGCCGCCCCGTCCTGCAACGTTTGCCTCCCGGATATTGTCAAATGGCAAAACCCTATCCATGCGATTTGCCTGTCTATGCGCTATTACCGCGACGATCCTGCTCATAAGCTGCTCGAAATCCAGCCATTCTTCCGATGCTCGGCCCGGACTGACCGGGGATTGGCGCCTTTATCACTACGGCGGTGGATTTGCGGGCATCTATGTTGATGTGCCGGCAGATTCCATCGTGCTGCTGTCCTTCCGCGCGGACGGCACCTATGAACAGCAGGAAAACGGCGTTTCGAAGGCGAAGGGTACCTTTAAGGTGGACTCCGTTTCGGGCAGTGTACCGGGCGGCAGGTCCTGGACCCTCTTCCTGGACGGCGGTTCGATGCCTATAACCTATACCGTGATTCACAGCGACACGCTCCGATATGGGTTTGGTTATTTAGATGGATACGACTTCAGCTATGTAAGAGTCCGCTAGGGGACTATTGCACGTCCTTTTGATGATCGATGATGAATTGGATGATCTCTTCCAGCGGGATATCGACACGGCTGATCGCATCGTTGATATCATCCCGGCTCACCTGCGCGGCAAAGGACGGGGTCTTCAATTTCTTCAGGATGCCTTTTACATCCATCCCTTCATATCTTGTCGGCCGGATAAGGGCGGCGGCATGGATAAATCCCGAGAGCTCATCGAACACATAGATCATCTTGTCCATTTTTGTCTCGGGCTCGACCCCAAAATGTTTGGGTCCATGGGATGCGATGGCATGGATCACCTCCGGATCGACATTCAGCTCTTCCAGTTTCTCGATGATGATGCGGCAATGCGCATCCGGGTGCTTCTCCCAATCGGCGTCATGCAGCAGTCCCGCGAGCTCCCACTTCCCGGCGGTCCGCTCGTCGGCGCCTTCCCGCTCCACCGCCCAGGCCTTCATGACGGCGCCCACCTGCTTCATATGCATCCGCAGCCGTTCGTTGGGCACCCAGTCGTTCAGCAGGACATGGGCCTCTTCAAGGGGTAACAAATTGTCTTTATTGGCCGCATTGCCAAAACTGCTTCGGCCGAGCGCGAGAATGGGAGTGGACATGGTCTTTTTTTTGTGAAGATAAAACTTATTGAATTGTATATTCCTTTGTCAGCGCTTCTATGGGGATGCGCAGGAGCTTACTGAACTTGCGGATCATCGTTAGCGAAAGGGCCTGTTTGTAATTGAGCACTTTACTTACCGTCCCCTTATCGCCATATTCATTGGCCAGGTCAAGAAAGTTGGCAAAATGCCAACTTTCTGAAACAGGGCCTGCAACGAGATAAATTTGCAGTCAAAAATTTTATTGTAAATCAATCAATTGCGAAACCCCCTTTCAAAATAGACCTCTTTTTTCTTGGAACATCACCCTATTTCCAAGTACCTTTGCACTCCTTTCAAATTTATGCCGTTGGGATAGCAACGGCTTCATGTAAAAACAAAGAAAATGAGCAAATTGCATTTCACCACCAAGCATGCGAACGAGGCTACCGTTAAACGCGACTGGTATGTTGTGGACGGTACTAATCAAACCGTGGGCCGCATGTGTTCAAAGATCGCTGCCATTCTTCGCGGCAAGAACAAAGCCTACTACACTCCTCACGTCGACTGCGGCGACTTTATCGTCGTCATCAATGCCGACAAGGTTGTCTTCACCGGTAACAAGCTGGAAGACAAGACCTACATCAACTTTTCGGGTTACCCCGGCGGAAAGAAAGAGGAGATTGCAAAAGACCTTCTCAAGCGCCGTCCCGACGCCGTTATCGAAAGAGCCGTAAAAGGCATGCTTCCGAAGAATCGCCTGGGCCGTAAGATGTATAAAAAACTGTTTGTGTACGCCGGTGTCCAGCATCCGCATACTGCGCAGCAACCTAAAACTTTAACCTTCTAATTTTTCAGATAAATGGAAAAGCAAAAAAACGCAGTTGGTCGCCGTAAAGAGGCTGTAACCCGGGTGTTTCTTACCAGGGGCGAAGGCAAGATCACGATCAACGATAAGGATTACAAACAGTATTTCTCGTTAGTATATCTGCAGAACCAGGTCGAACTGCCACTGAAAACGGTAGAAGGTCTGGATAAATATGATATAAAGATCAACGCCGCCGGTGGTGGCATGAAGGGTCAGGCCGAAGCTGCCAAGCTGGGCATCGCCCGCTGTCTGCTCGAAGTGAACGCCGAATTCCGCCCCGCGCTGAAAGCCGCAGGTCTTCTCCGTCGCGACCCCCGGTCCGTGGAAAGAAAGAAACCCGGTCGCAAGAAAGCAAGAAGGAGCTTCCAGTTCAGCAAACGTTAATCTTTATCACAACTACTATAAACTCATACAATGGAAAATAACACTTCATTACAACAACAACTCCTCGAAGCCGGTGTCCATTTCGGTCACCTGCGTAAGAAGTGGAACCCCAAAATGCTGCCTTACATCTTTGCTGAAAAGAAAGGTATCCATATTATCGATCTCAACAAGACCACCGAAAGCCTTCAGGAAGCCGCAGCGGCCCTGAAGCAGATCGCGAAGAGCGGGAAGAAGGTCATGTTCGTCGGCACCAAGAAGCAGGCGAAAGAGATCGTTACCGAATCCGCCCGCAAGGTAAACATGCCCTTCGTTACGGAACGCTGGCTGGGTGGTATGCTCACAAACTTCAACACCGTTCGCAAAAGCGTAAAGCAAATGCAGAGCATCGAGAAAATGCTCAACGACGGGACGTTCGATAGCATCACCAAGAAAGAACGGCTGACCCTCAGCCGCGAGCGCGACAAGAAGGAAAAGGTGCTGGGTGGTATCGCCCAGCTGGGCCGGGTTCCTGCAGCCCTGTTCATCGTGGATATCGGCCATGAGCACATCGCGCTGGCTGAGGCCAAGCGCCTGGGTATCACTACCTTCGGAATGGTCGACACAAACTGTGACCCCAATAAGGTAGACTTCGCGATCCCGTCCAACGACGACGCGACGAAATCCATCGCCATCATCGTTAATTACGTCACCGCCGCCATCGCAGAAGGCCTTGCCGAAAGACAAGCCGCAAAAGAAGAGGATGTGGAAGAATCCGGCGGCGACGAGAACGAGAAAAAGGCAGCCCGTCTCCAGGCCGAAGCCGAGAGCGAAGCAAGCCGTGGCCGTGGGGAGAAGGTAAGAGGCACCACCCCGCCGAAACGCCGGGTTCCGAATTCCGGTCCCCGTCGCGGTCCCGGTGGACGATAATTGTTAATCTTCAAACTACACTTATATGTCAACTGCAACTATTACAGCAGCAGATATTAACAAACTGCGCCAGACGACCGGCGCCGGAATGATGGATTGTCGGAAAGCCCTGGTGGAAAGCGATGGTGATTTTGAAAAGGCGATCGACTATCTGCGGAAGAAAGGTCAGAAAGTCGCCGCCCTGCGCAGCGACCGTGAGGCAAAGGAAGGCGTCATTATTGCAACAACCACTGCCGATAACAAGACCGGTTTTATCGTTACCGTTGCCTGCGAAACGGACTTCGTCGCAAAAAATGCGGACTTCGTCAGCTTTGCACAAAGCATCGTAGCAGTAGCCGTTAAGGGAAATCTCAAGACCCTCGAGGAACTGCTGGCTTCCCAGCTGGATGGCGCTACCGTTGCCGATAAGATCAACGATCAGGTGGCCCGTATCGGCGAGAAGATCCAACTCACCCGTTTCGAGCGCATCGACGCTGATGGCGTTGCCGCCTATATCCATGGCGCCTATCGCATGGGCGTACTGGTCGGACTGTCCAAAAACGCTCCCGCCGTCCTCGATGCCGGTAAAGACATCGCCATGCAGATCGCAGCCATGAATCCCGTGGCCGTAGACCCCGATTCCGTTCCCGCTGACGTCGTCGCCCGTGAAAAGGCGATCGTTACCGAACAGATCAAAAACGATCCCAAGATGGCCGGGAAACCCGATGAGATGATCGACAAGATCGCCGTTGGAAAGCTGAACGCCTTCTTTAAGGAAAATACCCTCACTGCCCAGGCTTTCGTAAAGGATGCCTCAAAGACAGTAGGGGACTACCTCAAGGGCGTGGACGCCGGAGCAAAAGTTACTCAGTTCAAAAGAGTTCAACTCGGATAAAATAAAACGGAGGTGGTGCAAACCACCTCTTTTTTTTTACCTTCGCACAAATTATTTAGAATCATCCGACATGGTGCCAAAGTACAAGCGTATTCTGCTCAAATTATCCGGTGAAGCCCTGATGGGAGATAAGAGTTTTGGTTTTGACAACGGCGTTATCGCGCAATATGCCAAGGATATCAAGAGCATTGTAGAGCTGGGTGTACAGGTGGCCATTGTCATCGGTGGCGGCAATATCTACCGTGGAATGAACGAAGCGGAGACCGGCATCGAACGGGCCCACGGAGACTATATGGGAATGCTGGCCACCGTTATCAACGGAATGGCCATGCAGGCCGGTCTGGAAAAGATCGGCGTCTATACCCGTTTACAAAGCGCCATCAAAATGGAGCAGATCGCCGAACCCTATATCCGCCGCCGGGCCATCCGGCACGTCGAGAAGGGCCGCGTGGTCATCTTTGGCGCCGGCACCGGGAATCCCTACTTTACAACCGACACGGCAGGTTCCCTCCGCGCAATCGAGATCAATGCGGAAGTCATTCTGAAAGGAACCCGGGTGGATGGTATCTATACCGCCGACCCCGAAAAGGTCCCGACCGCCGAAAAATTCGAATCCATTACTTTCCAGGAGTGCATCACCCGAAATCTGAAGGTGATGGACATGACCGCCTTCACCCTTTGCATGGAAAATCAACTGCCGATCATCGTTTTCGACATGAACAGGCCCGGCAACCTCCTGCGTGTCGTTCGCGGAGAGAAGGTTGGCACCCTGGTAAGGGATTGATAGTTAACCTACTAAAAAAGGGCCCTGCCGATTTGCATATCTGAGCAAACCATAGTAATTTGGGCCTTTATATACCACTGACTACTAACATAGTAGTTCCACTTGCTTCCTCCCCGTCAATATTCCATGAAAAGGCCCCCGTTGTTCATCGTTATATCCCCGGATAGCAATAATGTATTTTAACGTAGTCTGTTTGGTAAACTTTGTTCCGAACCATTATGAACTCCTTAACCACCTTAAACATTATATTGGGATTGCAACTGACAATGGGCCTTCCTGAAATAATCATCTGCGAACTGGGCGCTCTCATTCTCGGGTTTACAATTCACTTCTTCTGGAACTCAAAGAAGAGCCTTCGGATCAGCGAACCCGCCCAATCGGCCGGCATCAGCGAAAACGATAACTGGAAACTTAAGTATTACAACGATATGGACATGCAGGAAAGGTCCCAGCAACAGCTGCGCGAACGCCTTTCCCAGGTCCAGGAAAACGAGCAGATCCTCACCATCGAGCTGGAAGAAAGACGAAAAGAACTCGACGATGTCAATCACGAACTGGAAATCGTTCGCGCGCAACTCGAAGAAGTGGAGTTGAAGCTCGCGCCGGCCAGCCTCCCGGCCGAAGAAGACGAGAGCCAGCCGGTGCACGACACGACATCGACACTCACCGACTATACCAATGATTATTTGCACCAGCTGAAGGCCGCCCAGGAAAAGCTGGTGGAGCATAACAACAGCATCCACCGCCTGCTGGAGCAGACCCGCCTGATGGAAGACTCCGAACGCCGCAACCAGGAACTGGTCCGTCATACCGAAGAACTCAACGAACAGCTCCACAACAACACCCAGAAGCTTGTAGAGAAGGAAACGGAGATCAGCAATCTCCGGCACCAGCAAAAGCTGTCCGAAGAAATGACCCAACGCCTCGACAAGGTCTACGACGAATACAACACCTTGCAGGAAAAGCTGCAGAAACTGCAGTCCTATCTTACCCAGCCAAACAGCCGTGGCACCGACTACGACGGTTTGAAAGAGGCTTATTTCAAGCTGGGCAAGGAACACGACGAGATGAAGCTGAAATACATCTCCATCCGCGAAGAGAACCAGCGGCTGACCCGCATCCTCGGCGACACCGAAGAAAAGCTGAAAGAAGCCAATTTCCAGCGGCTGCAATACCAGAAGCGCTCAGCCTTTCTGGAAGAGTTGAACCACGATCTGCAGGAGATAGCCGAACATAACAAGAAAATAGAAAGCCAGCTCCGCCGCGTTACGGATATGGAAAATCTCCTGGCAAAGATCACCGGCACTCCCGGCTCCCCCAGCGACGTTCCCCAGGGCATGGAATAATAAAACGTTACGTACCTTCGTGGTCCAAAAAATTTATCCCGCGTGTCTACTATTGCCGACATACGTAAGGAATACAAACTTCAGACCCTCACGGAAAAAGATATTCTCAAAGACCCCTTTGCTCAGTTCACCAAATGGTGGCAGGAAGCCATTAATGCCGGCATCGACGAACCCAATGCGATGACACTCGCCACCGCCTCGGCTGACGGAATGCCAGATGCCCGCATCGTCCTGTTAAAGGGTTTTGATGAAAAGGGATTTGCATTCTATACCAACTACAATAGCGTCAAGGGACGGCAGCTGCTCGAAAATCCAAGGGCGACCCTCGTGCTTTTCTGGAAGGAGCTGGAACGCCAGGTTCGCATCAGCGGACTCGTTTCACTGGCGCCCGGAAATATGAGCGACGACTACTTTAACAGCCGGCCGGAAGGCAGCCGCATCGGCGCCTGGGCTTCGCCTCAAAGCGAGCCGATAGACAACCGCGAATGGCTGGAAGCAAATGAACAGCGAATAAAAGAAGTGTGGACGGGCAAATCGATCCCGAGACCCGGACATTGGGGCGGGTATGTGGTAAAGCCGGTGAAGATGGAGTTCTGGCAGGGAAGACCCAGCCGCTTGCACGACAGGATGCTTTATAGCCTGCAAAACACCGGCACCTGGAACATAGAACGGCTGGCGCCCTGATCAAATGAAACCGCCGGTACATCGGTACCGGCGATCGATTAGCTTATTTGCCCTTTGCGGCAGGAGCTGATTTCTTCGCGGGCTTTGCAGGACGGCTTTTGCCGAATGAGCCCTTGAATATCTTTCCCTTTTTTGTTTTCTTATCTCCTCTTCCCATGATCGTAATTTTTGTAGTCGTCGTCAGACGACCGGATAAATTTTATTTATTTCCAAAGTTACAAAAGCTCCGGTACCCAGGGTAGCGGAGCTTTGCTAGTCCGAAGGAACTAGTTATAATTTTGCAGAAAGTTCTTTACCTGCTTTGAACTTAGCTACTTTCTTTGCCTTGATCTTGATCACAGCACCAGTCTGAGGATTGCGACCGTTACGGGCAGCTCTCTTGGAGACAGAGAAAGTACCAAAACCTACCAGGGTGACTTTTCCATTTCCTTTCAGCGTCTTGGTAACTGCTTCAACAAAAGAATCAAGGGAAGCATTCGCCTGAGTTTTTGTAATGCCAGCGTCATCGGCAATCTTTGCGATTAATTCAGCTTTGTTCATAGTGTAATATTTTGTTTAATTAGCAGCAACAAATATACCCGCTTTTTGAATCAAACAAAATTTTTTTACATTTTCACAAGAGCAGTGCAACCCCGCGAAACCGCGTCAGACAAGGATTATGCGCGAATCGACGTTAGTGAAAATCCACGTGGGAGATTGCTTAAATCGCTAAAACATAGAGTGGTAGCGGTTTTTGTCGTTTTTCCACAATTAACGCACAGCCACAATATTGCCCGCGATTGTTACTGGACCCGCTCCATTAACGTGCGAAACGCAATGAAGCCATCCCCCCATTTCTCCCATGCCGCTTGCTGCAATGCCGGGGAAAACCCAATAAGAAACTGCTCATAACGCTCCAGGTCACTGGTGAACATCTGGATCACAAAGGTCGCGCCCTCTTCTTCATCCTGATCCAGCAGGCGATATAATTGATAATTATCGAATAGCCCCGTCTTCAGGATCGCAGGGATCTGCTCTTCGACCTGCCAGGAGAGCCAGTCCTCCGCTATGTCCCATCGCACCTTGCAGGTGCTGTTATACACGATCATGCCGTTCCTTTTTTTTGATGGCTTTTGTCATTTGAACACTGAAGTAAACCAATAAGATCAATATAGCCAACAAAATGCTCCACAGTAAAAGGCCGCCGGAGCGCTCGCCGCCCGGCTTTTTTTCAATGGGTGCAACCGGCTGAATATTGCTGACGGATGTTTGCCGTATAGGCCCGGGTACCAGAACGGAGGGCGTGGATCTCAGGCTGTCTGTGAAATATTTAAGATCGTATTCGGGTGGCGTAGCCAGCGCATTTCCCGTCAGCACCTCATAGCTCCCGCCTGCTTTCAAATACGCGATAAGATAACGCGCTTTCTGAAAAGATGATATCTCCGTGACGACAAGAGGCGCGTTGTCTCCATTGGCAATGTCTATCCGCAACCTGCGCGTCTTTACGGTGGGGATCGACAGCATGATATTGTTCGGCGCAAGGATAACGGAAGTCAGCGACGTCCATTCCGTTCCATTCGTTCCTTCGGCAAGGACGGTTGCGTCCCGCTTGTAAAACACGGGGTCCCGGATCTCAAACGCAAGCCTGTCAATGGTAAATGCCTCGGAAAAACGCAGGTCGATATAGGAGTGTTTGTTGCTGCTGTCTTTTTGTGCCAGGATCGCGCGCGGCAGGGCAAGCCATGGCTGCGTCGTGTCTTCGCGCCGCTGGGGGTCTTTGAGGACATAAGAGACAAAACGATTGTCGGGACCCAGGATACGCAGGTCGGCGAGATCGGGCCTGACGCATTTCGCGACGATCGGCGGAGTAAGCAGCACCTGGTAGAATCCGTCCTGACGGATGCTGTCGAGTGCCGCGCGCCAGACAAAGCTTCCCTGCGCACCGGCATTGCCGGCGAGGAAGAGGACCCCAACAACAAACACCCAGGATCTATACCGGCTTCTTTTCTTCATCTTCGATAATGATCTTTTTCAAACGCTGATACATAAAAGACACGACAAGCAGCAATATCCCAAGACAGAAGAAGGCCGCAATCTTGCCGGCGATGGGGATATTTCGAATGTCGAATAAAAACAGCTTCAGCAAGGTCAGGGCAAACAGCGCCAGCGACACGATCCGCAGCGGTTTGAATTTATACCGCATCCCCAGCCACATAAAGGCGAAAGAGCAGAGTCCCCAAAGGATGGGCAAGCCGGTTTTATTATACACCCGGGACAATTCACTCAGTTGGTTCTCATGGGAGAAGAATAACGCATTTATCAATAGCTGGCCTTCCGCGCTCAGAAACGTGACGATTATAATGCAGATGACCCAGGTGAAAAGCATTGGTTCCACCACTAATTTCTCCCGCCGGCTCCGGGTGACCAGTCGTAACAGGATCCAGCCGATCAGCAGATCGCCAACCCAATGCGCGATAAAATGACCGCGCTGGTTGCCCGTCTCGAGGATATACTGCTGAATATTGAATACGGCGACAAGCGAACCCAGGTACGCCAGTAATCCCACCGCCAGCAGCCCTCCGCTCACCCGCCGGAACCACTCCGGGGCCAGCCGCTGGGTATACCAGGCAAAGGCGGCTACGCATAGATAGGTGTACAGCAGTACATACAGCACCCACAGATCGAATGCGGGGTAGTGCCCCTGAAATTGATAGACAATCTCCAGCAACCCGTCGATATAGAAAAGCGCTCCGGCGGCGATGAGGGTGAACCTTGCCCAAAATGCTCCCGGCCGAAGATAGAACAGGGCCCAACAACCGATTGACGCGTATAATCCCGTCATAAACCCTTTATTGAAGACGATGGGTAAGACAGTGTGCCGGACCGGCACGATCGACAATGCTCCGTCGCCATAGATACTCATCCAATCCATCACCAGACTGATCAGCATAGCACCCCAAACCAGCATAGCGGCAATCCGGATCAGCCCGATCTGGCTGCGGATGAAAAGCCAGTAAAGCAGCACCGCCTCGGAAGCCCAGAAAAGCGTAATATAATGCCCGTGCAGCTGGATAGGCGCCGTCAGCGAAACAAACGACAAGGTCAGCCCCACAAGAAGATAGAGGATGTTCTTGTCAACGGCGACTTTTCGGAAAAGGAACCAGGTGGCGCCGAGATGGAAAACACCCATCAGGGCGCAAAACAAACCTTTATACCGTTCGTCCCCCAACTGCGTGATAAAGTAAAGTCCAGCCGAAAAATAAAGACAGGTATTCGCCAGCAGGATACCGAAATCCGAGGCGATAAAATGTTTGCTGTTGCGAACGGTATAAGCAATATTGATGATAAAGAACAACAGGTAAAAGGCAGTGCCGAATTCCCATCCGCCGCGATACGTAGCCGCGGGGGCATCATAGGGAAGCGAGAGGAGCCAGGAGGCGAAGAGCAGCGCGGTAAAGCCAAAGGAGAGGATGTTGAGCAGCCGCCAGATCTTGTTGTAGGCGATGACCAGCAGTCCCACATTCAGGATCAGCAGATAGCTAAACAGCACGACATAGTTGCCGGCGCCGTTACTTACGAGAAATGGGGTGATAAACCCGCCCGCGAGCGCGATGATGGCCAGTTCCTGCCGGTCGTAAAGAAGCGAGAGCAGGACCGAAAAGGCCGTCACCACGAGCATGATCACGAATGCCGTGGCCTGGCCGAACAGCTGATATTCGTGGTAGGCCAGCGCGACCGTAAAGTAGAGCACCGCAAGACCACCGCCGACCAGAACCGAGCTGAATGCCGTATAATGATTGCGAAGCCGGTGGGCGATGCCGATAAGGATCCCGCCGCAAAGCAAACCGATCCCGACACGGCCGATCGGCCCTATCCAGTCATTGTCGATGGCGTACTTTACAAAAAAGCCGATCGCCAGCACCAGAACGGCGATGCCGATCTTGCTGATGAGGTTTTCGCCGATGAATTTTTCCATATCGGGATGCCGGTCGAAGAAATCCGGTTTTGGCGGTGGCGGTGTCACCGATGACGGTGGCGGTTTTGGCGGCGTCGCGGGCGACGGACTCACCTCGTCCATCCGCCGGAAGTGCGGAGGTTCGATGGGGACCGAAGCCGCGCGTTCCATCGGCTTGTAGGGTTCCGTCTCTTTAACGATAGGTGGGGCGGCTTTCTCTTCTTTCAGCATCCTGATCTCGTGTTCCAGCCGGTCCATCCGCTTATCCATATGATCCCGAAAAAAGAGGATCATCAGGATCACGACCAAAAGGAGTAGTATGGCAATAATTTCCATGTCAATAAAGATAATTGCCAGGATTGGTATGCGGAAGCGCGCAGCCCGCTATTTTAAGGCCAGCTCCAAAAACACGGGACAATGATCCGAATGCTTTATATCGTGGTAGATATCAGCGCTTAACACCCGCTGCTGCAACGGCTCCGTAACACTGATATAGTCGATCCGCCAGCCTTTATTCTGAAGCCGGACAGAAGGAAACCGCTGACTCCACCAGGTATAACGGTGTGGGTCGGGGTTCATATGCCGGAAAGAGTCGATCCAGCCGCTGGCCAGGAACTTGTCCATCCACGCCTTTTCCCCGGGTAAGAACCCCGAGTTATTCTTATTGCCTTTCGGATCGTGTATATCGATGTCTTTATGCGCGATATTATAGTCACCGCAAAGCACGAGTCGCGGATATTCTTCCCTCAACTGGCCGAGATAGTCATACATCTCCTCCAGCCATTGATATTTATATCCCTGTCTTTGTTCACCGCTTGTCCCGGAAGGGAAGTAAGCGTTTATCAACCGGAGATCGCCGAAGTCCAGCTGGATGACCCGGCCCTCCTCATCACTGATGGCATGGCCCGTTCCATACACCACATTATCCGGCTTGATCTTGCTGAAAACGGCAACACCGCTATATCCCTTCTTCTGCGCCGGGAACCAGTAGTCGTGGTACCCGAGCTCGGTAAATAGCGCATGCGCCACATTATCCCGGTGTGCCTTCGTCTCCTGCACACAGAAAACATCGGCAATGCCGGTTTTCAGCCAATCGACCAACCCCTTGTTCATAGCGGCCCGGATGCCGTTAACATTATAACTGACGATACGTAGTGAGGACATAGCGATGATTACATTAAATTACGCGCAATTTACTATTTCAGAATGGAACATTTACACCGGATCATACCTGCAAAAGACACCCAATTTCTCGAAGGTCCCAAAAGCAGAACCTACGAATTCGGTTTTGCCTGGAAGGTCTTTCGGGAGTTTATAAAGGGGTTTCGCACGCTTCATTTCGTCGGGCCCTGTATCACCGTCTTTGGATCGGCCCGTTTCAAGGAGGATCACCCGCATTATCAGTCCGCCCGGGAAATGGGCCGCCAGATCGCCGCCCTTGGGTTTACAACGATGACCGGCGGCGGACCGGGTACCATGGAAGCCGCCAACCGGGGAGCCTTTGAAAGCGGCGGGATGTCTGTCGGCTGCAATATCAAACTCCCCTTCGAACAAGCCGCCAACCCCTATGTACAGACCACCATCACCTTTGAACATTTTTTTGTGCGGAAGGTGATGCTGGTCAAATATTCCTACGCCTTTGTGATCATGCCCGGCGGATTCGGAACGATGGATGAGTTCTTCGAGACCCTGACCCTCGTCCAGACAAAGACCCTTGTACGATTCCCCATCGTGCTCATCGGGAAAAAATACTACGCCCCGCTGTTCGATTATATGGGATCCATGGCCCGGCAGGGAACCATTGCAAAAGAAGACCTGTCCCTCGTGCTGCTGACCGACAGCATCGCCGAGGCCGCGCAGCATATCGAAACCTTCATAAAGAAGAATTACCGGGAAAAAGCCCGTAAAAGGAAATGGTGGCTGTTCGAAAAAAAGCCGGCCGTTCCCGCGCAGGGAGGAATTACTTCTTCGCGGTAGTCGGAAGGATCAGGCCGATGCTCAGGATCATCTCATACGTACCAAAGGCCTGGTGCGCCTTGCCTTCGTAAAGGTTCAGACCCGAATAGCGCGCATAGTCGATCTTATTGGAATATTCGAGATACGCATACCGGAAGAAGGTGGCGCGAAGCGAACTTTCAAACCCCGTATTCCAGCCGCCGAACTGAAAACCCTGATGATTGGTCTGACCGAAGAGACTGTTTTGCGTATGCGGGATCACCGGACCCACGCCAAACTTCGCCAGGAAGTCCACTTTCACATTCTCATTGGCGGTCTTTAGCAGATGCCATCGTTTTGTCACATTGAAGAGAAGAAAGTTGGCTCCATTGTTCAAATAATAGTAGAAGCCATTGGCCTGATTGAAGGCGATCGTTGTATCCACGGAGCGTCCGTGGAGGGTACCCTTCAGCCGCACATCCTGATCGGCAAAGATATACTTGGTATGGTCGAAATTGATCTCGAAACCCCATCCGCGCTTCTCGTCAAGCAGGAAGCCAAGCCGGTAATTGTACTGGGGAATAGAGAGGGCCTTGCTGAAAAGCCCTTCGTTCCAGCCGGGGTGATCATGCGCCTTGACATGAACAAAATCATAGTTGTTCCCCAGCTTGGGCTGCGAGACATGAATAGTGCTGTGGGTATACCACTCGCCATTATAACCCCATGAAGCGTATACTTCCTTGATGAATTTCTTTTTCTTCTTTTCGGGTTGCTGCTGGGCAAAGACGAAAAAAGGCAGTACTGTCAAAAGCAGACTCAGGGTAAGAATTCGGTAACGCAGGCCACTCGGCATCATAAACTTGCTATTGAGCTTTATATTAAGATATTGTTTAAAGCCGTTGCAAAATTAAGCAAATTATTATTATCTTCTCGCCGCCGAAGGCCCTTAACAAATTACTGACTATCGTCATGGAAGAACCACTGGATACCGATCTCCTCCGCAAACAGCTGAAAACCGTTCGAATTTTTTTATTCATTATGGCGGCCGTTTCATTTGCATCCGCCATCATTTTTGTTCCCGATCCCTATTGGCGGGAAACTCCGGTCGGCATGCCGCTGACCCTGTTGGTGGCGTTGATCTATTTTCTTCTCGCCCTATGGGCAAGGAAAAAGCCTTATACGGCAATACTGATCGGCCTGGCATTGATCCTGATCATTCCGGTCAGCCTGGTCCTCCTGCATCTCGCGGCGTTCGTCCACTGGCCGTCGAAGATCATCGGGATCATTCTTCTCGGCCTTGGCGTCGGGGACGCCAGGGATGCGCAAAAAAAGTTACGGAGCTTATAGATCGTATTCCAGCACCGGCCTTAACCAGCGCTCAATATCTTCCAGCGGCATCCCCTTTCGCGCGGCATAGTCCACTACCTGATCTTTCTCGATCTTGCCGACACCGAAATATTTACTTTGCGGGTTGGCAAAATACCAGCCGCTTACCGAAGAAGCGGGGTACATGGCGAGTGATTCGGTCAGGATTGTGCCGGTCTGTTTTGTCGCGTCAAGCATCGCAAACAGCTTTCTCTTTTCCGTATGATCGGGGCAGGCGGGATAGCCCGGGGCGGGACGGATACCCAGATATTCTTCTTTGATCAGCTGGTCATTGCCAAGATGCTCCTCCTTTGCATAGCCCCAGAATTCCTTCCGCACTCTTGCGTGGAGCAGTTCGGTAAAGGCTTCGGCCAGCCGGTCGGCCAGCGCCTGCAGCGTGATCTTGTTATAGTCGTCGAGCGCGTCCTGGAATCGCTGGATATGCGGTTCGATGCCTTCGATGCTGACGACAAAGCCGCCGATATGATCCTGCTTGCCCGTAGCGGCCGGGGCGATGAAGTCGGCCAGCGAAATGTTGGGCTGACCCGGCGCCTTCTTGATCTGCTGGCGCAGACATTCGAGTCGAACCTCTTCGTTGCCGGTCTGCACCACGATCGTATCCTTACCATCCGAATTCGCAGGCCAAAATCCGATGACAGCTCTTGGTTTCAGCCATTTTTCACGGATGATCGTATCAAGCAGCTGCCGGGCATCGTTGTAGAGCCGGGTCGCCTCTTTCCCAATGACCTCGTCCTTCAGGATCTGCGGGAATTTGCCGTGCATCTCCCAGGCGATGAAGAAGGGACCCCAGTCGATATACTCGGCGATAGCGGCCAGGTCATAGCCATCGAAAGCCTTTGTTCCGATAAAGCCCGGGGTTACGGGCTTGAATCCGTTCCAGTCGATTGGCACATGGTTCTCCTGGGCCTTGCCAAAGGAGAGATATTGCTTGACACTCTTTTTATTGGAAAAATCTTCTTTCAGTTTCTTGTACTCCTTGCTGATGTTCTGCAGGAAATCCGGCTTTTGCTCGGCGTTGAGCAGCGAGCCCACGACGGTGACGCTCCGGGAGGCATCCAGTACATGGACTACTCCATTGTCGAACTCGGGCGCGATCTTCACCGCGGTATGCATCCGCGACGTGGTGGCCCCGCCGATCAGCAGCGGAACATGAAAGTCCTGTCTTTTCATTTCACGGGCCACATGCACCATTTCATCGAGAGATGGCGTGATCAGTCCGCTCAGTCCGATGACATCCACCTTTTCTTTTTTAGCGATGTCCAGGATCTTATCGGCCGGCACCATCACACCGAGATCGATGATGTCATAGCCGTTGCAACCCAACACCACGCCGACGATATTCTTGCCGATATCATGAACATCTCCTTTCACGGTAGCCAGCAGGATCCTGGCCGCGCCGGCCGCTTCCTCGCCCGAGGTGCCGTTCTTCCTTCTCTCTTCCTTTTCCAGTTCGATAAAGGGCGTAAGCACGGCGACGGATTTCTTCATCACCCGGGCGCTTTTCACCACTTGTGGCAGGAACATCTTGCCGCTGCCGAAAAGATCGCCGACGACATCCATCCCTGCCATCAGGGGTCCTTCTATCACATCCAGCGGTTTGGGATATTTCTGCCGGGCCTCTTCCGTATCGGCGTCGATGTATTCGGTGATGCCGTTGACAAGGGCATGTTTCAGGCGTTCTTCCACGGTGCCGTGGCGCCAGGCTTCATCCTTTACTTCTTCTTTACCCTTTGCTTTTACCGTTTCGGCAAAAGCCAGCAGCTTATCGGTTGCGTCCGCGTTACGGTTCAGGATCACATCCTCGCAAAGCTGACGGAGCCTAGGCTCTATTTCATCATAAACGACCAACTGACCGGCATTGACGATACCCATATCCATCCCCGCCTTGACAGCATAATAGAGAAATACGCTGTGCATCGCTTCCCGTACGGGGTCGTTTCCACGGAAGGAAAAGGAGATATTACTGACACCGCCGCTGATCCGGGTAAGCGGCATCTTTTGTTTGACCTCTTTTATCGCCTCGATAAAATCGACGGCGTAGTTGTTATGTTCTTCGATACCGGTGGCGATGGCGAAGATATTCAGATCGAAAATGATATCTTCCGGTACAAAACCTACCCGCTCCGTCAGGATCTTATAGGCGCGCGCACTGATATCGACCTTTCTGCGCAAGGTATCGGCCTGGCCGTTCTCATCAAAGGCCATGACGATCACCGCGGCGCCATAGCTCAGGCAGATGGTCGCCTGCTCGATGAACTTTTCTTCGCCTTCTTTCAGGGAGATGGAGTTGACGATGCATTTCCCCTGTACGCATTTTAACCCCGATTCAATGATCGAGAACTTCGAAGAGTCGATCATGATCGGGATCTTGGCGATATCCGGTTCCGCCTGCAAGAGGTTTAGATAGGTCTGCATGGCTTTTTCTCCGTCCAGCAGAGCATCATCCATGTTGACGTCCAGAACCTGCGCTCCGCTTTCCACCTGCTGGCGGGCTACGCTAAGCGCTTCTTCGTAAAGGCCCTCGCGGACCAGCCGGGCAAATTTCTTGCTGCCGGTAACGTTGGTCCGTTCGCCCACGTTGACAAAATTGGTCATTGGCCGCAGAACGAGAGGTTCGAGGCCGGAAAGCCGGAGAAAGGGTTTGATCGTGGTCATAGTCATTTATACAAGCTCGGTTTCAATAAGGGGTAAAGGCCGGGGTGTTATCCTGGCAACATGATCGGCAATATGCCGGATATGATCGGGGGTCGTTCCGCAACAGCCGCCAACGATGTTGACAAATCCGTTTGCCGCCCATTCTTCGATAAAATGGGCCGTTTCTTCGGGTTGTTCGTCATATTCGCCCATGGCGTTGGGCAGGCCCGCATTGGGGTAAGCCGACGTAAAGCAGGCTGCTATCTGGCTCAGCTCCTCCACATGGGCCCGCATCTCCTGCGCGCCGAGGGCGCAATTCAGCCCGATACTCAGCGGGCGGGCATGCATCACGGAAACATAAAAAGCTTCCAGGGTCTGACCGCTGAGGGTCCGGCCGCTGGCGTCCGTGATCGTACCGCTGATCGAGATCGGCAGCTCGGGTTGATGGGTATCGCGGAAGAATTTTTTGATCGCAAAAATGGCGGCCTTGGCGTTCAGCGTATCAAAGATGGTTTCGATCAGCAGGAGATCGACCCCGCCTTCCACCAGTCCTTTTACCTGTTCATAGTAGGCAGCGGTCACCTCGTCGAAGGTCACGGCGCGGAACCCGGGGTTATTGACATCAGGCGAAAGAGAGAGCGTTTTGCTCATCGGTCCGATGGCCCCGGCTACGAAGCGCGGCTTATCCGGGTTTTTGGCGGTGAAATCGTCAGCTGCTTTCCTGGCCAGTTTCGCCGCGGCTACATTGATCTCATAGGCCAGCGCTTCCATATGGTAGTCGGCCATGCTGATCGCCTGGGAATTGAAGGTATTGGTCTCGATGATATCGGCTCCCGCGTCAAGGTATTGACGGTGGATGCCTTCGATGATTGCCGGCTGGGTCAGGCTCAAAAGGTCATTATTGCCCTTCAGGTCGGAGGGCCAGTCTTTAAAGCGCTCACCGCGATAATCGTTCTCTTCCAGCTTGTGGCGTTGGATCATCGTGCCCATGGCTCCGTCGATAACGAGGATGCGTTTTTTTAGGGCTTCTTCCAGTCTTGTGCGTGTTGTTGTCTGCATGTGTTATTCCTCCGATAGAACCAGAAACGAAGGAAATAGCCACGAAAAGGAGGGATATTTCAACCGTTTATTAGTTCAATTTTAATCGGACATCGTCCGAAATTGGCAGGCTGAACAATAAACAAATCCGCCTGTAGACTGCAAATTTACACAAAATATCCGTATCCACAATGTCGGCTATCCGACGGGCAACGGAATCCAAGCCCTTGCACCCCGGCTGCGGCCCATCATCCCCCGCTGCCCCCCGCCCGGTAGCTCTCGACCGGCAGGCGATTGGTAATGCTTCGGGCCAGCGTCATCTCATCCGCATATTCCAACTCCCCGCCAAAGGCAATTCCCCGGGCGATGGTCGTGATCCGCACATTGGCATCCTGTAGCTTCTTTTGGATATAGTAGATCGTCGTATCCCCCTGGATGGTGGGATTCAGGGCGAAGATAAGCTCCTGTGTATGTTCCTTGCGGACCCGCGATACCAGCGTCTCGATATTCAGCTGGTCCGGGCCGATGCCGTCCAGCGGCGAGATACTCCCGCCAAGGACATGATAGATCCCATTGTATTGTTGTGTGCTTTCAATGGCGATCACTTCCCGCAGGCTTTCCACCACACAGATCAGCTCCTGTTTTCGCATCGAATTGGCACAGATGGAGCAGATATCGGCATCCGACACGTTATGGCAACGCTGGCAGAATTTGATCTCGTTGCGCATCCGGATCAGGGTCTCGCCAAAACCCTGCACGTTACTGCTGTCCGACTTGAGCAGATGCAGTACCAGCCGCAGGGCCGTCTTTTTTCCGATGCCCGGCAGCTTCGCAAATTCGTTGACCGCCTGCTCCAGTAAAGAAGAAGAAAATTGCATCCTGTAAAGATACGACAAGGCTGCCATTCATTCGCAGCCCCGGTTACAGGGGGACATCCCAGTCATTGTCCCAGTTGGGCTTGACATTCAATTTTTTCCGGATGGTGATCACCTTTTCGGGCTGCTTTTTGTTCTTTCCGAAGAAGACCCCGTGATCCCAGATCATATTGCCGTTCGTATCATACAGGATACGCAGTTCATACTCACCGGGCGAGAAGAGAAGCTGCCGCACTTCCTTCCGCCTGTTGAAAGGCAGGGTGTATTTGATCTTGTCTCCCGAAACGAACTGCAGCACCGGGTGCTTCGACATATCAAGACTGGGAACCCGGATGCGGATCTCTCCATAGTCGATATCCTTCTTGGTCTTGAAGCTGATCGAATCATCCTTTAACAGCTTCCGGCCGCTGGAATCCTGACCAAAGGTCCTGGGCAGGATAAGATGATATTTGGTGTCGGTCGGCCAGACATAGAACAGGGTGACGATCTTATTGGTGGAGTCGCGGGCATAGTGATATTTCCGGATGTCGATATCATGATAACCCTCGTCCGTAAACCGCAGCTGGGTCGAGTCGAAAACCTTCAAACCCGAAGAGAAGCTAAGCCGGAACGTATCGAGCACATCGAATTCGTTGTTGGGAGTATTGACCGTAACCTGCAACCTCCGGTCGCTTTCCTTCCGGGTACTCTTTGGTGCTGAAGGCGGCTTTGTCGTTCCGCCCGTTGTGGTCTTTTTGACCGAATCAAGACCTTCTACATAGGCGTAAAGCGCCTCGGGCGGCGTGTGGGCGCCGACAGTGACGGGAGAATCGGCAAAAGCAAACAGCTGAGCCTTCGAAAGATATTTATGGCTTCCGCCTTCATCTTTCAGGGCATAGAGTGCATAGGTTCCCGGTTTGACATACTGGAAATGGAACCTGCCGACACTGTCGCATCGGGCAATATAGCGGGGCCGGTTCTTGACAACGGCCGAATCATCGAATTTATCATGTAGTACGGCCACTAACGTGCTATCCGGCTTGCCGGTGTTGGCAACCACCACGCTGCCGCTGAAGTCCCCCCGGTCGATCGTGTTACCCGTGGAAAATACATAAGTAAAGTTGCGGAGGATATTCCCTTCGTTTACGTCTTTGATGCCCCTTCCAAAGTACAGCGCATAGGTAGTGCTGTCCTGTAACGTATCCTTGATGCGCACGGTAACCGTCCGCAGCTTTGCGTCGACGATCGGGTCGATCTTGGGCACCGGTGAGAACAGCAACTCGGTGCGGATATCCTTTCCGTCGATATATTCGTCAAAACTGAAGATGATCTTTTTTCCGGTGAAATTTTTTGTGGAATCCTTTGGAATGGCGGAGATCAGGCGGGGCGGGATCGTATCCTTCGGGCCACCCAGCGGCGCGACGATATTGGCGCATCCCATGGGGCCGATGATACAGATGATAAACAGGGAGAACAACAGGAGAAAACAAAGCCCGGTCTTGATCTTCATTTTGCAAACATAATGCGTTTAGCCTCAACAAAATGTTATTTTAGGCACCCGCCAGGCGCCCCTTAGTTCCGGGCCGGGCGCCATTCAGAGCCGGGCCGGGCAAGGCTCGGCCGGCCTCAGGCCTCCTCCTCCGTTTCTTCACCAACCTCATGGAGCGCGACGGCTAGATTATTGGTTTTTACGAAATTACACCAATGGCAGTCCGGTTTGCCACACCCGGTATAAAACTCCCGGTTCTGGATCTTCTGCCAGGTTTGCAGGATCTGTTGCGTGACGGTAGTGATATCTTCCTCCATGATGAGGATCTTGACCTTCCGGTACTCCTTTTTCTTGTCGGGCTCTACAAAATCGAATTCCGTACTGACGACCTTCCAGTCCTTTTGCTCATAGCTATCGACCAGGATCTTATAGAAAACAGCCTGCCGCCAGTAGTCGCCCCCGTCCGGATTCTTGCCGCTGGGAGGTTTCAGCTTGTCCAGGGCCTTATCTACATCGCCGGTCTTATAATCGACCACATTCACTTCCTTACCCTGGAATTCCAGTTTGTCCAACTTCCCCTTTAACGGCACTCCCCGGACGACCACATTGCGGATATTTCTTTCCACTGCGACGATCCTGTTCCACAACAGCAGATATTTGTCGTAATAGTTGGCCAGCACTTCAAGGCCATATTCCATTCGCCGGGCAAAGGCTTCTTTTGTAAAGATCTCCCGGTGACGGCGCATATACCATTCAAAATCCGCCAGCATCTCCTTTTTCTCGGGGAACTGTTCGGCGGCGTGCAGCCGCATTTTCTCGAAAAGCCGTTGCAAGGCATAATGCACGGCACTGCCGAATTCGGTTGCCTCGTTCTTCGGCGAGGGAATGCGGACGAGGTTGCGGTAATAAAACTCCAGCGGGCACTTGAGGTAATTGTTCAGTGCCGTAACATTCATCACAAACTTCTCCAGCATCCGGCCGATAAAATCTTCTTCCGCTGCCTGGATCTCCGGGGCGATGGCGTCGCTGAAGGGCAATGTGTCGAACATCGCCTGGTCTTCCGCGGAGATGGTCACCTTGTCAAAAGCCAGGGCCTGACTTTCTAATATTTCGGCAAGAAAAACGGAAGGTTCCAGCTCTTTTCCATCATCCCGGTATCGGGGATAGGAAATGGTCAGGTGCTGCTCCACCCTCGTCAGCGCCACATAAAAAAGCCGCCGCAACTCTTCGTCCCCGCTGGATTCCGAAGCGGTGGTGGAAGCAAACAGCGTATCCGGATATTTGTAGCCGCCACCCGGCCGCCGTTTCTTTTCCCAGGTAGACGCATTGACCCCGGCGAAGAATACATATTCGAATTCCAGGCCTTTGGAGCCATGCGCCGTAAGCAGATTCACGGCCTTGTCACTGCCCGAAACCCGGATCAGCGGCAGGGGAAGCTCGTTATCCTTCATCAGATCGATCATCTGGATCAGCTGCTCGAGGTTGAGATCGGCGTTCCTTCTGGTCTCTTCTTTGATAAAATCGAACAAGGCCGTCAGCACCTGCATCTGACCGATCTTGTCCGGGGCGGCCAGCACCGTGCTGAGGATGCCGGTATCGCGGATGCAGTGTTCGAACAGTTGCTGCAGGGTAACGTTCGACACTTCTCCGATCAGCTTTTCCAGCACCTTGCTTGCCTTCTTCAGTCCTTCGGGTAATCCCGGATCAAAGAGGTCACGGGCGGGACGGGCGGCTTTTTCGGCCAGCAGCCGGCGGATAGAGGTCCGCTGGTCACCAAATTGCCTGTCTGCCACTTCGACGGATAGCTTGGCTATCTCGATGGGGGCGATCCCCCAGAAATAGAAATGCAAGATCTCGAAAAGCATCTCATCGCCACCGTAAGGGGCGTCATGTTCTGCCGCCAGGTAGCGAAGCAACAGCAGGATCTGCCGGGCCAGCGGGATGGTGAACAGGTCGACACTGCGTTTGCTGTATACCGGGATATTCTTCAGCTGGAGGAATCGCGCCAGTTCCTCGCCATATTTGTTCTCTTTATAAATGATCGCGATGCGCCCGGGCGTGACGCCTTCGGCCAGCAGCCGCTCGACCTGCAGCGTGATACCCGTCATCTCCTGCCGGGGACTGAGGTATTCCAGCAGTCTTGCGGGGTAATGGAGTCTGGCGGTGTGCGGATGGCTGGCCACCAGCTGCTTGGAAAGGCCGGGCAGTTGCCGGACAAGGCGCTCCTCGTTGCGCTCGATAAGCGCCCTTGAAATATCCAGTATCGGCTGGGTGGACCTATAATTATTGGTCAGGACCACGGTCAGGAGATCCTTTTGATACTGATGGGCGAAGTCCAGCATGTTCTCCACGTTGGCTCCCTGGAAGCGATAAATGCTCTGGTCGTCGTCCCCGACCACAAAGACGTTGGGCTGTTCCCAATAAGTGATCAGCAGGCTGACGAGCTTGTTTTGCGTTCCGCTGGTGTCCTGGTATTCGTCGACAAGAATATATTGGTAACGTTCCTGGTAGGACGAAAGCAAGGCCTTATTCCCTTCAAAAACTCCGATCACCCAGTTGATCATGTCGTCGAAGTCATACCGGTTATGCTTTCGCATCAATTCCTGGAAGCGGTCGAATTCGTTTACCGCTGCGTGCAGCTTGTTCATCCGTTCTCTCTCTTCTTCGACCTTATCGGTGCGGAGATCGCCCTTCTTAAACTCCTTGGTAGCCCGCTTGGCGATATATTCTTCGCGGCCAGGCAGGCTGGCCAGGTATTCATCGATCTTCCCGTTGATAAATGCAGGGGTCCAGCCTTCCCTTTTCATGGTCGAGAAAAGACTCTTCAGATTGCCCATCTCGTAATAGACATCCCCGCGATAGCGTTTTAACGGATGATTCTTGGGGAACCCGTCGATCAGTTCCTTGAACAGCTGGATCCGTTCCAGGTCGGAAATGGCGTCCAGCGCCGTTTTTTCAAAAAGGGGCAGGTTCTCCTGGATAATATCGTTACAAAAGGAATGGAAAGTGTGGATGTGGACCTTATAGGCATCCGGCCCGATAAAGGATAACAGCCGCCGGCGCATGGCAATGGTGCCGGCATCCGTGTAGGTGAGACAGAGGATATTCCCCGGGACCACGTCCATTTCGAGCAGGATCTTACCGATGCGTGCCGCCAGGATCTGGGTCTTACCCGTTCCCGGACCGGCAATGACCATAACCGGGCCCTCCGTGGTGTCCACGGCCAGGCGCTGCTGTTCATTCAATTTTTGGTATTCTTCATCAAAATGCTGACGAAGCTTTTCCCGGTTTAGCGACATGGTTCAAAGATAAGTGATCAGCTTTGGCTGCTGCCGCATGTGCGCAAAATGCGAAAATATTGCACAGGGCGGCCAGGCTACAAGCTAAGAGTTTGTACTTAATGTGCGTTTCCAAATGTCTTTATTCGTTGAAAAGAATGAGAATGGATTGGAAAATGTCTTAATATGGGAATAAATTCGCCATTTCAACGTTAGATTCTTATCCTAAGTAAAACGCAGCATGAAAAACCATCATTCCTTTAAGGTCTTTATTGTTGAAGACGATGTCTGGTACGGCTCAATGCTCCAGCATTATCTTTCCCTCAACCCCGAGTATGAGGTAAAACGATTCGAATCCCCCCGCGACTTTTTTGCACAACTACATGAAAACCCGGATGTTGTAACGCTCGACTATTCCCTTCCCGATTGTGATGGCGCCGAAGTGCTGAAGAAGATAAAAGAACATAACCCGGATATCCGGGTCATTGTTATATCGGGACAGGAGGATGTGGCAACCGCCATCAACCTGTTGAAAAATGGAGCATTCGATTACATTGTAAAAGATGATGACACAAAAGATCGCCTATGGAATAGTATTTTACACTTACGTGAAATTAGTAATTTAAAGCAGGAAGTCGAGACGCTAAAGAGCCAGGTAGGCCGCAAGTATGACTTCTCGCAGATGATCATCGGCAAGAGCGAGCAGATCGAAAAAGTCTTCTCCATGATCGAGAAGGCCGCAAAAACGAATATCACCGTATCCGTCACCGGCGAAACAGGTTCTGGTAAAGAGATGATTGCCAAGGCAATACATTATAATTCGGATCGCCACAAGCTGCCCTTTGTAGCCGTCAACGTAGCCGCCATTCCAAAGGATCTCATCGAGAGCGAACTCTTTGGACATGAGAAAGGCGCCTTCACCGGCGCGGTTACCCGGCGGATCGGAAAGTTCGAGGAGGCCGACAAGGGCACTCTGTTTCTGGATGAGATCGGGGAACTGGATATCAACCTTCAGGCGAAGCTCCTCCGCGTGTTGCAGGAAAAGGAGATCACCCGTATCGGCAGCAACGCCGTCACCAAGATCGATGCCCGTATCGTCGTGGCTACCCATAAAAACTTGCTGGAAGAGGTAAAAAATAAGAACTTCCGGGAAGATCTTTATTACCGGTTGATCGGTCTGCCGATCACTCTGCCACCCCTTCGCGAACGGGGAAACGACATCCTCATCCTCGCGAAGCACTTTATCGATGGGTTCTGCAAGGAGAACAAGATGGAAAAAAGGACCCTTTCGCCCGAGGCGCAGTCAAAACTGCTGACCTACCCCTTCCCGGGTAATGTCCGCGAACTGAAGTCGGTGGTCGAACTGGCGGTCGTGATGGCGGACGAAGAGCTGATCCAGGGCGAACATATCACACTGAACACTTCGGCGAGCATCGCCGATCTGTTGAATAAGGAAATGACGCTGAAGGAATTTGAGATCCAGATATTGCAGCATTATCTGGATAAGTATGACAAGGATGTTCTGCTTGTGGCAAAAAAGCTGGACGTTGGCAAGTCCACGCTTTACCGCATGATCCAGAACGGTGAGCTGAAGATGAAATGACCTGTCGCCACCGCAAAAAGAAAACCTCCTATGCATGCCCCTGCAAAGCCAATTTTTTGAGAGTGTCCTAAGCCTTGTTCCTGCCGAGATTATCGTCGCGGATCCCGAATACCGGTTCCTCTACGTCAACGCCAGCGCCATTCCGGATCAACAACTCCGGGAATGGATGATCGGCAGGACGAATGAGGAGTTTTGCCAGTATTCAGGGCGTCCCGTTGCGATGGCGCGTGCAAGACGGATGGTCTTCGAAAAGGCGCGGCGCACCCGCAGGGTCGTTGAATGGGCCGAGTCGGCCATGGACAGCGAGGGGGTGGTACAGCATTTTCAGCACAAAGTATTTCCGGTGTTCGACGAGTCGGGAAACCTGCAACAGGTCATCATCTATGCGGTCAGGATCACCGAGACAAAGGAATTTGAAGAAAAGGTAAGGGTCAGCGAAAAGCGATATCGCGATCTCTTCAATCATAGCCAGGCGCTTATCTGTACACACGACCTGGATGGAAAATTGCTCTCCGTCAATCCGGCCATCCGGAAGGTCCTCGGTTATGAGGAGGCCGAGATGCTGGATCGCTGTATCCAGGAGTTTGTCCCCGAAAAACATCGCCAGAAGTTTGAAGAGGAATATCTTCATGCGATCCGCGCATCGGTGAATGTCGTGAGTGGGGAGTTTTGCGTGCTTAGTAAGTCGGGGGTCGAGATCTATCTGTTATATAAGAACGTCCGCATGGAGGAGCCGGGTTCCGAGCCCTATGTTATCGGATTTTCCCAGGATATCACCGATCGGATCAACATGGAGCGCGAACTGCGGATCACCAAAAAGATGACCGATGATATCGCCCGGGCAAAGGAGTCGTTCCTGGCGCATATGAGTCATGAGATCCGCACCCCGATGAACGGTATTCTCGGGATCGCCAGCCTGCTCAACAAGACCCGCCTGGACCCGCAGCAACGAAATTATCTTCAGCTGATACAAGAGTCTGCAAACAACCTATTAGTAATCGTAAACGACATTCTCGACCTGGAGAAGATTGTGGCAGGTAAATTGCAGCTCGAACGGATTCCGTTTAAGATCGTGGATAAAATAGCCACGACGATCCAATCCTTTATTTACCGGGCAGAAGAAAAAGAGCTGGGGTTGATCTTCCAGAATTCGATCCCCGGGGACCTGGTGGTGGAAGGTGACCCTTACCGGCTGAGTCAGGTGCTTAATAATCTATTAAGCAATGCCCTGAAATTCACCAATGAAGGACATATCAACATCTCCACGGGCATCCGGGAGCACAACGAGGAGCAGGTGGTCGTGGAGATCACCATCCAGGATACGGGGATAGGGATCGGCAAGGAGCAATTGCGAACCATATTTGAGCCCTTCGAGCAGGCGGACGCGACGATCTCCCGGAAATACGGGGGTACCGGCCTTGGCCTGACCATCAGTAAGAACATGGTCGAAATGCAATATGGCGAGCTGCTGGTACATAGTGAAGAGGGCAAGGGATCGGCCTTTACAATACGCGTCCCCTATCATTTAAGTGTTGAAGCTATGCAGGATAATGAAATTAGTCAGGAAATAGATTACAAAAGCCTTGGACATCGGAAGGTGTTGGTTGCGGAGGATGTGGAACTGAATCAGTATTTAGCCCGGCATATTCTCGAATCCTGGGATTTTGAGGTGGTGATCGTGAACAATGGCCGGGAGGCCCTGGAAGCATTGGAGAAAAGCACCTTCGACTGTATTCTCATGGATGTACAGATGCCGGAGATGGATGGCATCGAGGCCACCCAGCGGGTCCGGAAGCTTCCTGACCCGGTAATTGCGAATATTCCGATCATCGCCCTCACGGCAAATGCCCTGAAAGGCGATAGCGAAAAATATCTGGCCGCCGGAATGACGGATTATCTGGCAAAGCCTTTCGACGAGGCGAGGTTGTTCCGGGTAATTTCCCGAAATTTGACCCGCCTTCAGGACCCTGTCGGGTCTCCTGCGTCGGTTGCCCCTGCCTTCACACATAACACTAACAATAGCAATATGACACCTGGGAATACCAGATTATATGACCTCTCTATGGTGCAATCCGTCTCGGGTGGCGATGAGAACTTTATCAAAAAGATGGTGGCTCTTTTTATCGAAACGGTGCCTCAGAACATGCAGGATCTGAAGAATGCCCTGCAGGCAGAGAATTGGGAGCAGGTGGGCAAGACGGCGCACAAGCTCAAGTCGACCATCGACTCGATGGGCATCAAATCCATCCGGCAGGAGATCCGGACGGTGGAAGGAAATGCCCGGGAGAAAGTGGGCCTGCAAGAGGTAGCTCCCCTCGTTGCCACGATCGACTCCGTCATTAAAGAATGCATCGGCCAGCTGCAGGCGGAGGTTATGAAATGATTCCCATCCACAGGCCTGTTTTCCCAAACTGAGAGAGAATTTCAAGCCGAGACTGGATATTGCTTTTGACAATCAATCCATTATCCCCAAATCTTTTCTGGCACCATTTTCCGTTGATTTAGATTGCACTACAGCATACTAATCATGGAATTTAACCATCAACCCGTCATCTTTGTCGTTGAGGATAACGTCATCTATCAAGGCCTTATCGCCAAGGAGTTAGAGTCCCTCAGCAACAACATACACTTCTACACCAATGGAGAATCCTGCATCTCCGATCTGGAAAAGCGCCCTTCCGTCATCGTCCTGGACTATAACCTGGACGGCAAAATGAATGGTCTGGATACCCTTCAGCGCGTGCGGGACTTCGATCCCAATGTGTATGTGATCCTGTTCTCAAGTCAGAAAGGACTGAATACTAAGGAAGTTTTCCTGCAATATGGCAGTTTTGATTTCCTGGAAAAAAACAGCCTTGCGCTTCGCACGCTCCGCCACATGGTGGATTGTGTGACCTCGACCTCGACCGGGACTAAGCCCGTCGAAAACTAAACGGGATGCCGGCTTTCCCGGGTAACGCATAGCTTTGTGCCATGGCTCCGGCATCGGATTCAATGTATTTCCCACACCAGACCTGGTCTGGTTTTTTTTTGCCCATCCGATTAACCGGGAATCCGTGAAATATACTTCTCGATTTGCTTTATCTGGTCTACGATCTGCGGGGTCGTAGGTTTCAGCGCCTTGGCCTTGCGGAAGAAATCTTTGGCGGCGCGAAACTCGCGTTTGGTCATCATGATGGAGCAAAGCTGGAGGAACGCCGCGGCCTGATTTTCTTTGTCGGGGAGACCCTTGCGGATAGCCTGGCGGATATAACTTTCACCCTGTCTGATATCGTTTTTCTGCATCGCGAGCATCCCCATCTGCAGGAGGCTGGCGCCTTCGGCCTCTTTCATGGGCATGCCCAGGTCGAGTCCTTTCTTCATGTTCTTCTCGGCGCCGTCGAAGTCCTGCTTCATCATCGCGATATTACCCTTCAGGGTATAGTAGACGGAGCGGATGGGTTTATAAAGCAGATTGGGAAAACGCACCGAAGCGAGCACCTTCTCGGCAGCATCCATATCGCCCGACTCCATATGTTCCTGGATCAGCCGAAGCGGCCCGAAGAAGAAATACCCGAACAGCAGGATCAGCGCGATGAAGTAGGGGAGAAAGGCAGGCCAGAAGCCGGCATAGACATTCGCCGCGACGCCAATGACAATAAATGCGATGGCTAGCTGGAGGCGATATTTGATGACAACATTGTAAAATTTCATAGACCGTGCGTTTGCCCGGGAGATTTCCTGTTCTGGCAAGCGCCGTCGCAAGCTGGTCCGGGGTGTGCAAAGATAGGGCTATGGCGGGAATTACCTACATCTTGTCGTCGTTTACCTCCAGCCAATACCCATCCGGGTCCTGAAGGTAGATCTGCTGCACCTTGTCGGGACGAAGCTGCGGCGTCTTGTTCTTTTGCGACCAGTCGCCGTATTTCACGCTCATCGCGTCAAGATGTTTGGTAAAAGCCGCCATGGAAGGGACGCTGAAGGCGAGATGGATATTGATATCGTGGGCGATGTCTTCTTTGGCCCCGGAGACCACATGCAGCTGTCCATGGCCGCCGAGACTGAACCATACATGCTTGCCGTCATGGAACGGCTCGGAGATCCGCTTCAGTTCCATTACTTTTTCATAAAAATTCGCGGCCCTGTTGAGGTCCGTTACAAAGATGGTCTGATGGCTGAATTTCGGGCCCTGGGAATGGGCGCTCATCGCCAGCAGCATCGACGCGGCGAGGACGGTCAAACACCGGCGTAAGTCTGGCAGGATCAATCGATTCATGGTTGTCCGTTTGATTAAGGAGGGTAAAGTAAGTAATTCCCGGTAGCTAAAAAAAAATGCCTTATTTTTGCGACCCTTAGTTGCGTTCCGGATCGCCCGCACCGCCCGACTTTGTTCGCCGTTTGCGCCCTCCGGTCCACCGCTGCCAGGCTGGTCCCGTAGTTCAATGGATAGAATAGAAGTTTCCTAAACTTTTGATACAGGTTCGATTCCTGTCGGGACTACACTCACCGGAGAACCTGCCAATTTGTCCGGGTTCTCCGGTTTCTTTTTGCCTGAAACCCGCGTCCAGCCTGTATATCAGCTACCGCTTTCTTATCAATTTCACCGCGGAGCTTTTTTTCATATCTCCCTCGAATCCTATCTCGTGACGCTCGGAGCCATCTTCAATAATTAGCAAGCCGGAATTCGGTGGAATGGAACCGAGGTTCTCTGCATATATGACCAATTGCAGAGAATCACCCAAACCGGACGGTATTTTTATGACTTTTCGATATGCTTGTTCGGTAAGGCCCTGTTTTGGAATAATCACTTCACCATTCAACAACACACTTACTGTGTCTCCATCAACAATACCATTATCATATAAAACCAGTGTAAGGCTGTCGGATTTGAAATCAATAGTGCGAATAACTTCTGTTTTCCGTAACGCAACTTCTGCTGCGGCCCCAATAATTTTTTGATTATAAGGTTCATTTTTTCCCTTCTCAAAATCTACCTGTTGTTGGACTTTAACGGCTGTCAAATCTTTCACCGGATCCTCGGCCACCGAAGTTGCTCCTTTTTCGGATACTGCTACTACCGGGTTTTCTTTTACAATTGGTTTAGGATTCAAAAACGCAAGGTTATTTGACAATTTCAAACTGTCGAGTTTATTGATCAGCCTTGTCTGAGCCCGCCTATTTTGCTTTTGAACCGTGATGGTTCCCGTAGACAGATCTTCTTCGCCCGCCCGCAGGTCTCGCGTTCGTGTGTGGAAAGGTCCGCTCAAAACCATTATGGTATCAACCATCTTAATGGACAATTCACAAAATGTTTTGATGCTGCGGGACCGGGTCGTAAAATTATTGTAGATCAGTTTATCATCCGAAATAGTAAAAATACTATCCTTTCGGATCAGGGTAATTTTCTTAACGGCGACTTTTTCGGCACCTTTAAACATGAAGGTAATCATCGAATAACCGGTCATATCCTGGTTGATTGCCAGTTCAAATGGCATTTGTATTTGGGAGGTGGCGATCGTTCCTACCCAAATTCCCGAAAGATCCTGGGAAAAGAGTTGCAATGGCAGTAAAAACAGCACAAGAATCGCCTTCATCGTAGTGGTGGAATTGGTTTCTTTGATTCTCAACGCCAAATCAATTTATTAATTGTTTGGCGCGGCAGGCTTGGTCGTTTGGAGCAGAGGCTCCGCATTCCATTCTGTTTTTGTAAGATACTTTCACTATTCCGCCAAAGACTTTGGCCGGTTGCAGACCGATTTTGTGAATTGCCATTCAAAACTACCCAATACCCGGTCGTACTAACGCCGGCTTACAGGATATTATGTAAGGTCGGCTTATTCTGCTATTTGGAGCAAGATCAAGGGCTTAATTTTTTAACCTTTGACGCAGTTTATTTTACAGTCTCGTTTGCGTTTTTATAAATTCAAATTTTTCTTCGAGGCTTTCTTTCAACCTATCTGCCATAAAATCCAACATTGGACTAATATCGTCATCCGAAAGTTCAAAACACTTCAAATACTCATTTGTATTAACTTCTTTTATGAAAATAGGAGGATTATAATAATGAGTTCATTCATGGCATAGATAAAAAAATCCTTCTAAACGTAAGGAATTTTGCATTTATCTGATTAATGTATTGATAACTACAGAATTATAGACTTCATTTCATCGAATTGTGCTAATTGTCTGGTTCCAGCTACACGTTAGGTCAAAGTCTCTGCAGACTATCGTAAATTTGATAACAGACACTATTAACAAGTAAATCAATTCATCATGGTCAAGAAATAT
>NZ_DASYCH010000083.1:0-6866 GCF_036500295.1 Puia sp.
CATCGTCAGCGAGTGGCTGGGGATCGTCTATTATGTCTATGCCGACGGCCGCAAGGAGGTGCTGCTCGATACGCATGAGCAGAAGAGGAATACCGCGGACATACATTATGATCAGTCGACCCATATCCTTTATATCCCCGGGTTCAATACCAAGACCGTATCG
This sequence comes from Puia sp., assembly GCF_036500295.1. NCBI lineage: Bacteria > Pseudomonadati > Bacteroidota > Chitinophagia > Chitinophagales > Chitinophagaceae > Puia > Puia sp. The sequence goes on from NZ_DASYCH010000083.1 coordinate 164, forward strand.
GCCTGGAGGCTGAAAGGAGGTGGAACGGCGGCCATTCTTCGGGATCCGGGGCAGCTGGACCTTTGGCGACAAAAATGGCAAGCCGGCGATCCGACGGCCCGCCAACTCATCAACCAACTAAAAACCCAGGCCGATCAATTGATCGGCCTGCCGCTTTTATCGGTCATGGACAAGGACATCGTCCCGCCCAGCGGCAGCAAACATGACTATATGAGCCAGGCGCCCTATTTCTGGTATGATAGCAGCAAGCCCAACGGCCTGCCCTATATCCGCCACGACGGCCGGCGCAACCCCGGGATAAACAAGATCACCGATCACCATAACCTGGCGGAGCTCGGCGGCCAGGTCCAGACGCTGGCCCTCGCCTGGTATTTCACGGGAGAGCGCCGTTATGCCGACAATGCCGCGCAACGGCTGCGCCACTGGTTCCTCGACGAGGCGACCCGGATGAATCGCAACCTCGAATATGGCCAGGGCATCCCCGGCATCAATACCGGCCGCGGTATCGGCATCATCGAGACCATTCCCCTCATCGGCATTGCCGATGCTGCTACGCTCCTGGAAGGTGATGCGGCCTGGACGGCTGGCGACGCAAAAGGCCTTCGCTCCTGGTATGCCCAGTATCTCGACTGGATGCTGACCAGCAAGAACGGCCGGGAGGAACACCAGGCCGCCAACAACCACGGCACCTGGTATCTCGCACAGGCCACCGCCATCGCCCTTTACACCGGCGACCTCGCAAAGGCCCGCACGCTGGCCGGAGAAGGGAAGGCAAAGATGGATCACCAGATAGAAGCCGACGGCAGGATGCCCGAAGAACTGGCCCGCACCAACGGTCTCGGCTATAGCACCTACAACCTGCAAGCGTTCTTCACCCTGGCCCGGCTGGCCACCCGCGCGGGCGTCAACCTCTGGCAGTATACCGATAGCCGGCAGGGCAGTATCCGGTCCGCCTTCGACTGGCTCCTCCCCTACGCCCTCGACCAAAAGAAATGGGATTACCAGCAGATCGGTGGCTACAACAAAGAAGAGATCTACACCCTGCTCCTCCAGGCCTACCCCGTGTACGCCGATCCGAAATATCTAGCCGACGCCCACCTGATCCATCCCAATGGCGGCAACCCCGTCGCAGAACTCTCCTGGGGTCTCTAATCATCTCCACTTACTGGAAAATGGGTAATTATCCGGCGGCAAGCCGGATACTCTGCTTTCTTCGTATCTTCTCTATCCGCTATTCGCTTCTCAAAACCAAAACACCTCTTTATGAAACGACTTCTACCCGGCCTTGCCGCCATCTTTTCTCTATGTATTCTTCTGCCCCGCCCGACATCCGCCCAGGTCCATGGCGACCCTGCCTTCCCCGGAGTCGCCGCAGGGACAAACATCACAAAATCGTCCTCGACCCTGAGCCCCGATCTGCAACGCCTCGCCGGTACTTCGACAAAGACCACCGCCAACACAAAGGCGGTTACCGCCCTGACCAAACCCAACCCGCCCGGCGTCGGCGACTTCACGCAGTATATGCAGATACGCGGGAATAATATCCTTATCGACGTCACCGCGAAGGAAGACATCGCCACCGCGTCCGCCGAACTCCGGCAACTCGGCGCCACCATCACGTCGACCTATGGCCGCGTCATTAGCGCCACCATCCCCATCAGCGCCCTCGGGCAACTGGAAGGCGCTTCCGGCATCCGCTTCGCCCGCCCGGCCTACAAGCCGCTGCACGTCGGCAGGCGCAATACGGTAGCCCATCCCGCGGCCGCGCCAAAACCCACACCCGTGATAAGCCAGGGCGACACGGCACAACTCTCCTATCAGGCCCGCAAAAAATATAAGGTGGATGGCAGCGGCGTCAAAGTCGGCATCCTTTCCGACAGCTATAACAACCTCGGCGGCGCCGCCACCGGCGTAGCCCACGGCGAACTCCCCGGCCCCGCCAACCCCTTCGGCTATAAAACACCGGTGCAGGTCCTTTCCGATCTCGACAGCACCGGCACAGACGAAGGCCGCGCCATGATGGAGATCGTCCATGACGTCGCCCCCGCCGCGACCCTCGCCTTCCACACCGCCGACAACGGCCAGGCCGACTTTGCCAACGGCATCCTCCAGCTCGCCAACCGCGGCTGCGCGGTCATCGGTGACGATGTCGCCTATTTCGCGGAACCCTTCTTCCAGGACGGCATCATCGCCCAGGCCGTGGACGAAGTAAAAAGCCGCGGCGTCACCTATTTTTCCGCCGCCGGCAACGAATCGATAAAAGCTTATGCAAGCCCCTACCAGCCGACCAATGTCGCCCCGCTTGGCACAGATGCCGGGACGGCCCATAATTTTAGTGGCCCGGGTGACCCACCCCGCTATTTCCAGCCTATCTATATCCCACCGGGCGGGATCTTTATCAGCAGTTTCCAATGGGATCAATCTTCTTTCTCAGCCAGCGGCGTCGGCGACTCCACCGACATGGACATGTATCTACTGAACAGCGCCGGCCAGGTCGTTGCCTTCGGCGCCAGCGACAACATCGCCAGCGGTGATCCCATCGAGGTATTCGGCTATCAGAACAACACCAAAGACGTCACGTTCTATTTGGTGATCCTGAAATTCTTCGGCCCCGATCCGCAGAACCTGAAATATATTCTGTACGACGACGCGCTTTTCTATCTCACCAATCCGGCGATCCCGGGCATCCTCTCCCCCACCATCGTCGGCCATGCCAAGGCAGCCGGCGCTATCGCCGTGGGTGCGGCCTTCTATCTTCAGACACCGCCCTATGGACTGGACACTCCCGCTATCGAGGGCTTCTCTTCCGTCGGTGGCGTACCCAACTATTATGACGTCGCCGGCAACCGCATCGCCCCGCTGATCCGCGCCAAACCCGATATCACCGCGCCCGACGGCGGCAACACCTCCTTCTTCGATCCCTTTGGCAATGGGGACATCTCGGAGGATAAAGACAGCTTCCCCAACTTCTTCGGCACTTCCGCAGCCACCCCTCATGCCGCCGGCGTAGCCGCCCTCATGATCGACGCCCAAAAGCTTCATACCATCACCCCCGCGCAAATAAAAGGCGTCCTCCAGGCAAACACCTGGGATATGGACAACCCCTACACCACGGGATTCGACAAAGGCTTCGACTTCGCGTCGGGCTACGGGCTGATAAAAGCGACGGGCGCCGTGGGCGAGGTTAAATTCCCTAACAATTATGTCCAACCGCTAAAACTGCAGCCGCTCTGCTCCGCCAATCCATCGACAACCCGCAACTGGCAGATCAGCAACCCCAACCCCTTCGAGGTTCCGGTCACCTGGTTTGTCGTCGGTTCTAACCAGCATGGCAGTTTCATCGTTCAACCCGGTGACACCACGTTCTCGACCCCGACCCTCGTCCTTCATAACTTCCCGCTGCCCATGGTCGCGGTCATCAGCTGGCAGGATAACTTCGACTTCCCCCGGCTCGACCTCGCCTATAGCACAAAGGCCGTCTGCGGCAAGGATGCCGTTTCCGTCGCCAACAGCGACCAGTTTGGCGCAACCACGGCAACCGGCAAGACGCTTACGCCGGATGGCAAGCCGACCCTCGCCGAAGTCTATCCCAACCCTTCCACCGGTGTCTTCCGGCTTTATCTGTCGCTTGACCAGCCGCAGGACGTCATCCTCAATCTCTACAGCGCCGACGGCCGTCAGCTTCAGACCCGGCGGGTATCGGCGGCGATGGGCGCCTTCGATATCGATGCGTCGGCTTATCGCCCGGGTATCTACTTCCTGAAAGTTATCCAGGGAGGAGACGTCAAAACCATAAAATTGGTAAAGAAATAAAATAAAAAGGGGAAACGGACGCTAGTCCGTTTTCCCCTTTGCTATGTAGAAATCGTTGAATAGAACCGTCTCATCCCGCAACGCACTTGGGGTATCGAGGCTCCGGTAGATGCCCCATTTCGGCCGCACGAAGGTCGTTCCGTTGCGCCACATATCGATATTCGTGTTGCTGTACGACAACAACACCGAATCATCGCTCAGCCGGTGGATCGTCAGACTGTACGACCCCGCCGTCTGATAGATGATATGTTCCTCCGCCCGCACCCAGGCTCCTTTAAAGGGCGCCAGCGGCACCTGGAGCACCGTCCCAAGACTCGTCGTGCTGCTCGATCCCGTATGGATCACCTGCATCTTGTCCGGGTTGCCCTTGCGGGGCGTGAGCGTGATGATCGGTGCGCCGTCATCGCCATCGCCCGCTTTGATTTGGTGGATATGCGTGAAGTTCGGCGAGGCCTGGAAGCCCGAGTCCAGCTTGAAGATCCACGCATGGGTCACCGTGTCGCCCAGGAATCCCTTCAGGCTGTCCGGCGACGGGCCATAGGTCTTGATCTCGTTTCGTTGCCGGTCAAAGGCTACGCAACGGTCATTGTCCGGTGTGACATGGATGTAAAAGGCAAAGACATAACAACGTAATGTACTGTCATACACTTCGGCGATATGCCGGCCGAAGGCGGGATGCGAACAATCCGGCACTTCTTCGGCCGATCCGCCCAGCACGCTGTCGATCAACTCGTAGGTGTTACCCGGTCCGTTGGCTTTTAACAACACCCCGTGTTTGGGTTTCAATTCGTTTTGGATGGCCCAGAACAATTTGCGGCAGGAGATCAGCGCCGCCAGCACGACCAGCGGCACGCAGAAGATAAGCGTCTTTTTCATATTGAAAGGTTTGGTTTACTCTACCTTTTTCAGCCCGGTGACATCATCATATACGAAGGGCGGCCGCGCATCCGGGGTCAGCGTACTCACCTCCACATCCCGCAGATACAGCCCCTTCACATGCCGCATAAAAAATCCATAGTCGGGCATCACGCCCCACCGGTACGGCTCGGGATAGTCTTTTTCAAATTCCGGCACCTTGCGTTTCGCCATCTCCGCCGTCCCGCCGCCCTTGTAGTAGATACGGATATCGCTCATGCGCAGGTCTTCGATCGGATGTCCCGGGATCCCGCTGATGATCGACCCATGGCGCCAATCGGCGTTGTAGACGACGATATTGCTCAGGATGATCCGGCGGCAGACGCCTACGGCCATGCTGTCCGGCGCCCGCATCCGGGCTCCCAGGCGGATATAGATCGGCGCGTTCACGATGTCCCGCATCGTGATATTGCTGATGGTCACATCTTCCAGCAGCCCGCCATCGACCGTCTCGAGCGCCAGTCCCCGGGAGTAGTCGAACACGCAGTTGGTGATGGTCACATTCTTGAATCCGCCATTCGACTCCGTCCCCATCTTGATGCGGCCCGTCGTCGTGCTGTCGGAATATTTTTTATGGTTGCGCGTAAACGTACCGTCGAGCAGACTGCCGAGATCGTAGCCGCTGACCTGGCAGTTGGTGATCGTGACATTCTCCGTGGCCCGTGCATAGCCGAGACCAAAGCTGCTCTTCAGACAGATGCCGTCGTCAAACGGGGAGTTGACCGTGCAGTTGGACACGCGGACGTTCTTGCAGCAGTCAATATCGAAACCGTCCCGATCGGTATCCACCTTCATATTGTCCAGCGTCAGGTTGTCGACACCTGTGGCCAGCACCGCGAAATGCCCGCCATGCAGCACCGAAACATCCCGGATCGTGACGTTATAGCACAGCTTCAGCGCGATCGTTTTGTTCCCGCCGCCTTCGGGGACATTGGTGCTCCGGGTAAGCCCCCGGCCCCAGATGCGCCCCGGGCCCAGGATCGAGATATCATGGAGTCCCTCGCCATAGATCAGACTGTTCATCCAGTGGCTGTGGCCGAAGTCCTGGTACTGACTAAAGGCATTCGGCTCGGGGCGGTCATAACCGGTCTTGTTCACCGGGTCCGCCGCGATCAGCGTAGCGCCCTGCTCGAGATAAAGCGAGATATTGCTTTTCAGATGGATCGTATAAGAGAGATAGTTGCCCGCGGGAAAATAGACCTGTCCCCCGCCCGATGCCGCGGCCGCTTCGATGGCCCGCTCGATCGCGTCCCGGTCATTGTGGACCCCATCTCCCGTCGCGCCGTAGGCGCGGATATTGTAGACGGCGCTTGCCGCCGGTTCGGTCATCTTCGCCAGCCAGCCCCCGCCCGCCGCCAGATCAAGCTCCACGACATCATCCGGCGTATAAGACCCCTTCTGCCGCATCATGCCGGTTATCCCACCCGCGGAATCCGTCCGGCCACCCGTCGAGTCCATCGCTACAAAAGCCTCCACGCGTCCGGAGGCGCCGACGGTCTTGCGTAAAAAGCTCAGCGGGATGGGCAGCTTCCGTGGCGTCGTCCCATTCATCACCGCCACAAACCATTCCTTTCCCTTCCGCCGCGCGAAGGCCGCCAGCTCGCCGATCTCCGAACCGGGCAGCACGATCGTCTCATCATAGGCCGAAGGGATCTCCCGGATGATATCCACCGCCGGGCTCGCCAGCAGCTTTTCGGGATTGGCGGCATAGGTCAGCATCGGCTCGCCGCCGAGGATCACGGCGCTGGCCAGTTGATGTACGGTCGAGGTATTTTTACGCCGTTCGCCAAAATGGACGACCGTATATTCTGCCGGACCCGCCAGCAGGCGCGTAAAAGGAAGTGTCGTCTCATGGGTGGCCCGGTCAGCCAGGCGGCTCGACTCCATTCCCCGGACCGCTTCGCGGGTCATCTCGTTAGGCCAGGTACGGGAGAGGCCCGTCGGTTTATTGCTGCCATGGAAGTCGACCAGCAGA
>NZ_DASYCH010000084.1:0-17832 GCF_036500295.1 Puia sp.
CTTTAAGGGGCTCCACATGCAGGTACCCAATTCCCACTTGGGTCCACCGTGTTCAAGATTAGTGATTTCGATAAAGGCATTTTGGCCAACCAGGTCTGGGAGCATAGCAAAGGACTAATTGGCCAAAAATATGGAATAACAGCAAGCCTGCAATTCGACCATTTATAGCTGTTAGAAGGGTCAATAATATAGGTGTACAAGCAATTTATTTGGTGTTTCTTTGCTGAAATGGTTTTTTTTGAATGGGGAATAGGGCGAGTTCTTCCACAGACCCAATTACAAATTTAATAAGGGATGAAAACAAATAATAAGCTTCTTTATATTATCATACCAATAGTCAACAGCTTGCTATTTTTCGTTATCCCTGACTATTTTTTTTGGTTTGCGGTTGTTCTTTTTATAGGTGCATTTATCTGTTTGGCGATTGTTGCTATTGATATTTTGGACAAGACGAACAACTGGAAGGATGCCTTAAAAATTTTGGGAATTGGAGCAGCAAGCTACATAGTAGGAATATTATTGATAATATTGAGAAATTATTTCTTAGGTTATTATTCCTCCTTCGCCGCCCACTGCGATGGCCTGCATTTCACCGGGGGAATATATCGCTTCGATGAAAGCGTTTCCATTGGTTTCCAGTTTCTGACGAATCATAAGCCATCAAATATAGCGTATTACCTGGTTTTTCTATATTTGCCACATGCTAAAACCAACCCTGCTAACCCTGATCCTTATGAGCCTGATGCGCATTTCGGCACTTGCACAAGACACCACCTGGTCCAAAGTCAAGTGGAAGATGACCCCGGATGACGAGGAATATGTTGCATATGAAACCAAATTGAAGACTGACAGCGGTCTTGTTGTGAAGGTATTTTACGAGAATGGCGTCGCCGCAATGACAGGCCTGTTTGTCGGCGATTCTCTTCTTGTGCAAAGCGGAGTAGGTAAGGTCTTCACGAGCAAAGGGGTTTTGAACCACCTCCGTACCTTCACCAATGGAAAGCCCAACGGCGAGGAGGTGATCTACTCCGATGACGGCAAAGAAATGTTAAAGGGGGCCAACACAAACGGCGAACGGGAAGGCGAATGGACGAGCTACTATCCCAGCGGCAAGGTAGCAGGCAAAGCGGTATACAAGGCGGGAGAGCAAACCAGCGCCACCCTTTACAACGAGGACGGCTCGGTCCGGCCTGACAGGGTTTTTATGCGAATCGCGGATTTTGCGGGGGGCACAGCGGCCTACGCTAAATTCATAAAGAAAAATGTCCGCTATCCCGATTACGATTTCGACCGCAGGATCCAAGGAACGGTAGTGGTGCTCCTCAAAATAAGCAAGACCGGCCAGTTGATGGACGTGCGGATTGATCAGCCGGCAGAAAAGCACCTCGACGCCGAGGCACTTCGCGCCCTGCGGTTGCTGCACGATTTCGAACCGGCTATTTTGGGAGGCCTCCCGGTGGATAGCTGGATCAAAGCGCCGGTAGTCTTCAAACTATAGCCCTGCTATTTACCCAACACACTAATGACCGGCTTCCGAGCGTTTTGGATATAGGGCTATCAAACAGATCCATTTGAGGGATTTTCCAACGGAGCCGGTGTAATTTCATTCACCTCTGTCCTCATCCGCTGCGACAACAGCAACCCGATCACAAACCCGCTTACCAGGCCGCCGAGATGCGCGGCATTGTCGACGGAACCTCTAAGCCCCATCAGCAAATTATAGCCAATGAAGATCAGAATGCTGGGGAGGAAGGCCTTGCCGAAGTCCCGGGGATACACCTTTGTCAGAATCAGGGCCAGCAGTGTTCCGTAGAGGCCGAAGATGGCACCTGAAGCGCCGACGCTCACGGTGGCATTGTGCCACCAGAGACTGGTGAGACTGGCCAGCACGCCGACCGCCAGATAGACGCCGGCAAATTTGACTCTGCCCAGTTTGGGTTCGAGGAAGAGCCCGGCGAAGACGAGACCAAAGGTATTGGCGAACACATGGATCAGGCCGCCATGCAGGAAGATGCTGGTGATCAGCCGCCACCACTGTCCACCCGCTACCGAGGGTTTGTAGTCGGCGCCCCAGGCTAGGAGATCAGGGGCATCGAATGAAAGAAAGCCCAGACCGGCGAAGACCATGGCAACAAAGATCAGGATGTTCAGATCGGCGATGATCGGTGTTATGAAATAGCCCTCCCGCGGAAGCAATAGACTAAATACGTCCCTGGCATCCCCCTTCGACCGGGTCTTTCCACTCTGCAACTTTTTGACATTGTCTTCATTCAATGCGGGGATCAGGATCATGATCAGCCAGACGCCGGCGCCGATGGCAAAGGATCCGAATATCCACGGGAGTTTGTTCCCATTCCGGGCTTCAAAAGACCCATCGATGGGGACTAAAACGAGGTCGCGGTTGCCGGAGACTTGTTTATTTTGCTTGATTGCGGCCCGATACCCGCGATGGTCGTCGTTGTTGCCGATCATATCGAGATAAGTGAAATCAGCGAGATCGCGTTTTTCAAAATTGGCTTCGCTCCCTTCGGCGAAAGCCTGATACAAGGCCTTCTTCGCATTCTCCGAAAGACTGTTGCTGATCTGCTGGTGATACTTGACTCCCAACCAGGCCAGGCAAGTGCCCTTCCCCGTATCTGCCGCCGACACAAGAATCGGCGAGACGAAGCACAGATCCATTTCAAGATGTTCGTCGTTTTTGCCGCTTGTCTTGAAGATCGCCTTTGCCCCGGAATGCGCCTTGTCAATGTAGAAGGTTTTTAACGTATAATATTTTGTGGGCGCCTGTTGGCCGATGTTGTTGATATTCTGTAAAGCGGTGAGCTTGCCGGACGCGGTTTGAAGATAGGATTGCGCAACCAGGGTGGGCGCCGCGATGCCAAAGCAGGCGATAATTACGTATAGACCAGGCAGATCACCGCTACGGGTTTTTAGTCGCAGCAATTTCACCCGACGCTGGAGCCAGATGAATCCGGGGATGAAAGGAAGGAATATCGGGATCCAGAGATTGATGATCTCCCCGTTGACCGAGAATACTTGAAATTTGATGAGCAGCAGCCAATTGAGAAAAGTGTAACCGCCGATGATGGTTAGGCCGAGCGCAATAAAAGGCAGGTAGATAAGCTTTAGCTTTTGGGGGAAATTGTTCATGGCAAGGGTTTAGAGTAGGGAAAGCATCGCCAACAAATATGCGAAATTTTAACAAGATTTCATAGCGACGCCATTATTTCGGCGGCCGGGATCATAAGACGATGATCGGCTGGGCGTAGTCTTTACTGCCGCCGGAGTGTGAAAGCCGGACAATATCGGTTCCTGCCTACTCTCATAAGCTACACATGTCTATCAGATCTTATAAATCAAACTCCCTTCAATCGCCATAATTTGCCCTACCCACTCTTCCGTCTCGACAAAAAATATGTCAAGAGGATTGGGTAATTCTTCATGGTCAATGACATCGTGGGCCAAATCAATTACAGCCTTTTTCCCACTTTCTCAACTTCTCGCTAATTCGAAACCAAGTATCAGGCTAAATTCATTGGCTCTCGTCTGCCCATAATGATAAACCCTCTTTATGTTATCCAGATCGCGGAAGCGGGCGATCATTTTTTCGATAAGGAACCGATTTAGCGGTGTCCGTGGGATTCCAATCTGGACCTCGCTATTTGCCGAAATCTCATATTCTTTGGTGTCTTGCCTTCCTTTTTCCAGCACAAAGGTATTCGGTGAATTATTATTGATAACAATCCTTGCGATACTATTAGCGTCACACAATTCCAGCACATCGGCATGACCTAAGATATAAAACCGCACCTTCACTTAATTTGATTGAATCCGCTGCCCTTACCATAGTTACGTCTTACCATGTAAATCTCTCCTTTTTCAAGCATCCCTTTAAGCTCCTGTCTCACATAGATAGAGGTGTCATCTTTAACGAAATGATCATCGCCAGTTATGGTATTGACAAAGTAGTTATACTCCAAACTACTATGAATAGCCAGTACCGTGTCGCCCTTGATTTCGGCTAATCGCAAGAAATAATAGGTCGTTCCGTCATTTCTATGCTCGCTAATCGTATAAACATCGCCCACCTTAGGATTTGCCACATATTCAGCGTTGTTCTTTTGATTGTTGCTGTTCCAAAAGATCCAAAATGCTCCAATGACAACGGCCAGAATTGGTGCTGAAAAAAGATAGAGAGGGGTTCTTGCAACTTTTTCATATTTCCTAACTAAAATCTCAGACCTGGTATCATCGCCACACTTTGTACATCGTATTTCAAAACGCTTCTTACCAATTGGGAAAACCGGGATAAAACTGAGATGAAAATAAGGCATGTATACAGTGACTTCTCGTTCAAAGGCCTTACACGGGTAACAAATATTCTCTTGGTCCGTATATTTGGCAATTTTAGCGACTCTTCTACCAAAAATATAAAACATCGAATTTCTCTTTAGGGTTAATGGTCATTCTATTCGAAAAAATACACAATTTTCTCTTCGATCCCAACTAAACTATATAGACCATTACCACGGGAATAGGCACAGCCTGTCGGTTTTCTCTGATTAAAAGGCGAGCTGTAACCCGGATCAAGAACGGTGAGACGCTGCAGCGATCACATTCAGCTATGACTACGATAACGCCGGCCGGCTATATCGACACGAATTTCCCGCTTTTGAACACGGCGGTGTAATGATGTCAACTTGCCGGTACAAACGCCCCGGGTTTTATTATTTTCGCGGCTGAAATTAACCCCTTATGAGTCGCACCACCCTGCTAACCGTCTTAGTGGCCTTTTGTTTCTTTGTTTCCTGCAAGAAGAACAGCAGCCCGAAAACTGCCGTTAACAGCACCCCTGCCGAAAATCAGGTCAAGCTTTACATCGCAGAGTATCATTCGTCGCTTACTTCCAATTCGGATTCCTTTCACATCAGCTATGACAACGCCGGCAGACTGGCCAGCGCCATTTCGTCAAGGTATAAGTATACCTATTCCTATCCCACAAGTACCAGCGTGGTATGGGACTTTGCGTCGGGCGGCCAGCCCTCCGTCCATGAGGTAGACTTTTTCAAAGACGGACAGGTCGACAGTACTTTTCGAACGGAGGGTCTGGCTGACACGCTGACGGGGAAATATGAATTTAACGGCAACTTCCTGAGCAAGCTAACTCTCCAGTGGGGTTATCAAGGTATACAAAGTGTCTTTATGCGGGTTTCGTATACGAATGACAACAATGGGAATACCATCAAGACTATTCAAAACGACGAACAAAAGTCGTATCAATATATTGCCGAATATACGTATACAGACAAGCCAGGTCCGCTGCCGGTTGCCCTTCCCACGAATATCCCGGTGCCGGCGAAAAATTTGCCTTCCACACAAGTCATTACGTATACAGGCAATCCTACAAGAACAATTACCATTAGTTACGGTTACGACGATCACGGCCGCCTGGTCAAAGAAACCGATATGGAGGACGAAAAAAATTATACCGTAAAATCCTTTATTTACTAACCGTTGTTTTATTGGTTCCCGGCATGCAGGCTGATCACCCGCGTTATCTGCCACTGCCCTTTTCTCAACCGCCAGATGACGATAAACTTATCCGGCTTCGATAGCGAGTTATTCTCCGCGTGATTGACGAATTGATGAAGCCCGATCTCAACGGCGCCAAAATTTGGTATCGGATGAACCTCGATACTCCCCTTTACCAACACCCGCGTCACCTTGCCGCAGATATTTTCCTTTATCGCGGCCAGAAGCGCCTTTTTGGAGGTTTCCAACCCGCTGCCATCATGGTAAAATTCGATGCTGTCGGCATAGATAGCCGCCTGTTTCTCCATGTCGCAGCTGTTGTAGGCGTTGAAGTAGACGCTGTCCATATGGACGATCGCATTATACAGGTCCTGCGATTTCGGTAGAGTTTGAGCGTGTGCAGTGACCGAGGCAGCCAGGCTGACTAATGCGGCTAAGAAGGCGGAGGTGATGGTTTTTTTCATGATTTTTCGGGAGACCCGCTCACAACACTTTTTGAAAATGAAATCCCAGAATGGCATACCCCTCATTGTAATAGAACTTATGCGATTTGCTATTCTGTACAAAGGTATTTAGTTCGATCGTCTTGCATTCGTGCTGATGTGCCCAGTCCTGGATACAGGCGAAGAAGTATTTCCCTACGCCCTGTGAGCGCAAGGTGGGGTCGACGATCACATTGTCGACCTCCAACTGTTTCCCTGAGTAGAAGCGAACCGTTATCCACCCATTCGACATCGCAACCAGTTTCCCCGCCTGCCAGAGGCCAAAGCAGTGATAGGTGGGCAGATCGAACATCTCGGTGAGATAGGCCCGAACTTTTTTGGGGTCCATGGCAGGATGTAATTTATTGGCGATCGGAACGATGATGGGGCTATCCTCGCGGGTCAGCTCCCGGAACTCAAATGGTGGATCGGTCGAAATAGTTTGGTTGTCATTCATGGTCTTGCGTTGTCCCGGCTAAAAAAGGACGATCAAAAATACAAAATTAATCGGGGCCTGTCTTCACGATCATTCGCAAAATCAACACGGCTATCCCTCATTTCTACACGCTTCCGCAATTTCCCGACGCTGCGGCGAATATTTTGCTAATTTGCGCCCTGATTTTTAACCCCTAAAGTTTTAACACCCTATGGTTCGTTTTGGTGCAAGAAAGGCGTTGACCCTTCTATTGGGCGCCGTTGTCGTTTTTGGACTCTCCAGCTGTCTCGGTCCGCATAAGATCAATAAATGGGTAGCCCAACATTACCGGGACGAGCCACCCGCCGATCCCCCGCGAAAAAAGAATGAACCGATCGCCATCTCTTCGGCCCTGCCGGAATCGGGCGTGAAGTTGTCCGAGACCCAAAAGAACTGGAGCCACCTGCTGCCCCTGCTTTTCTACTGGCAGTTCGATTACCGGAATACCTGTACCCTCAACCCGGAGATAGGAATAAACAATTTCACTTCGACGGTATTCGCCTACGCCGGCCATGGACTGAAACAGAAGATTACCGGCTATCACCTCGAGCTAAAGATCGAACAACTGCCGCAGGCCTTTCTGCTGGACGACAAAGGTCACCTGATCTGGGTGATCGTGACGGCGGTGGGCTGGGAGAAGCTATCGGTCCAACCCACGACGAAGGATATGGTCGTCGCCTACCGCCTTCTCGGCAGCAATAACGAAGAACTCAAAAAGGGAACGATCACCATCGCCGACAACGAAAAGAACCTCACCCTGGGAATGTTTCAGTCGCTGCGCAAGATGACCAAACAACACCTCAGCAACTATGACGCAAACATCACCGCGATGACAAAAAGGTTTGTCGATAAGTTGGTGACCGAACTATAGACTCCAGGGTCAAGGCCTCCTTACTTCGTCAAGGCCATCCTTACTTCGGTATTGGGTGGTCTTTTTTTATTTTAACGCGGAACAACTTCTTATTTTTGCCGGGCGATGAAAAAAGTAAGCGAGCTGAATCTGTTCAGGGCGTTCCGCAGTCTTAACTACACCCTCTATTTTATCGGCCGGGCGGTCTCGCAATTCGGTACCTGGATGCAGCGCACCGCCGTGATCTGGCTCGTCTACTCCATCACGCACTCCGCATTTCTGATCGGGGTGACCATCTTCGCCGAGATATTCCCCTCCTTCCTGTTTTCTGTCGCCGGCGGGGTTGCCGCAGATCGCTATGACCGGTACAAGGTGATCAAGATCACCCAGATCGCCTCGATGATCCAGTCGGTACTGCTCGCCGCGCTGGCGTATTCGGGCCACGACGTCGTATGGGCGATCCTGGTCCTGAGCGTACTCCTGGGGATCATCAACGCCTTTGACGTCCCCGCCCGGCAGGCCCTGGTCAATGACGTCGTTGCCGACAAGGCCGACCTCCCCAACGCCCTATCCCTGACCACGGCTACGGCCAGCCTCGCCCAGCTGCTCGGACCCGCACTGGCGGGGATCGTATTGAGCGCATTTGACGCGGCCACCTGTTTTCTGATCAACGCCGCAAGTTTTGGGGCCGTGATCCTCTCCCTGCTGCTGATGAAGCTGCCCGCCCTTACGCCAAGGAAAAAAGAGAAGAAAGCGCTGGCGGACTTCGCCGAAGGATTTGACTACCTGAAACAACGACCCGACATCGGTTTCATCATCCTGATGCTGGGGATCATCAGCCTGCTGGTGCTTCCCTACAACACGGTGCTGCCCATCTTCGCCAAAGAGATCTTTAAAGGAGACGCGACGACTTTCGGCTATATCAACAGCTTTGTCGGCGTAGGATCCGTCATCGGCACGATCTACCTCGCCTCGCGCAAACCCGGCGCACATTTAAAAAAGATATTATTCGTCAGTACGCTGATCCTGGGAGTGGGGTTGATCTGCTTCTCACAGGCAACGAATTTCCCGCTGGCGCTGTTCTTCGCGGTGCTCGCCGGTTTCGGGTCCGTCGCCCAGTTTACCATCTCCAACATCTTCGTCCAATCCGAATCGGCGCCCGAAATGCGGGGCCGCGTGATCGGTATCCTGCTGATGGCCATCTTCGGGATGATGCCGCTGGGCAGCCTGCTCATCGGCGCCGTCTCCGAGCACGCCGGCGCGCCGGTAACGGTGCTGGCGCAGGGGATCATCGGGCTGATCGTAGCGCTGGGCTTTGCCAGATTCTTGAACAAGCGATAGCCGATAAGAACTGTTGATAGCCGATGAGATCCGATGAAAACCGAAATAAAGCGGCCGGGGTTTACGGCATTCGGTGTGCGCGCCCGCATATCGGCGAACAGAGGTCAATGGGTGGATAAAATCGCATCATCCCCAAGGGCAAATCCTTTCTAAGTTTGCCCAAATTGCTTCTCATGCGAAAATTGATCTCTGCTTCGGCCCTATTCCTTCTGCTGCTGATAGCGCTCGTCCCGCGGGCCCGCGCCCAGTCCCGGCCGGTGACCGGTACCGTACAGGATGAAAAAGGGAACCCCCTCGCCGGCGCCACCGTCACGGTAAAAAGCGGCTCCCCTTCGAGCACCAACGTAAAAAGCACCGCCGCCCCCGCCTCCGCTTCCACCGCCACGGACGCCACCGGTCATTTTAAACTCGCCGTACCCGCCGGCAAACAAACGCTGGTCGTCTCCTATGTCGGCATGCAAAGCCAGGAGCAACCCGTAAAAGGCGCGGATGCCGGGGTCATCGTCCTAAAAGCCGCGAGCAACAATCTCGGCGACGTCGTTGTCGTAGCCTATGGCACGGTGAAGAAGAAAGACCTTACCGGATCAGTGGAAACGCTCTCCGGCAACGAACTCCTCAAAGGCAATCCAACGAACATCGTGTCGGGGATGCAGGGCAAGCTCTCGGGCGTAGTCGTCAGCCAAAGCGATGGCGCACCGGGCGCCGGACTGAACATCACGATCCGCGGCTCCAACTCCTTCATCGGAACCCAGCCACTGTACGTCGTCGACGGGATTCCCTATGTCATCGGCAACAGCGACGCCACCCCCGCCTCCGTAAACGGCAGCGAACAATCCACCGTCAACGCGCTTTCCTTTATCAACCCCAACGATATCGAATCGATCACCGTCCTCAAGGATGCCAGCGCCACAGCCATCTATGGCTCGCGCGGCGCAAACGGGGTCGTCATCATCACGACAAAAAAAGGCAAGAAGGGCGAAGACCGCATCGAACTAAACGCCAATACGTCGGTATCCAAAGTGATCCGCGAGATAAAGATGCTAAACGCCTTCGGCTATGCCTCCATGCAGAATGAAGCGGTAAGCAACGCCAACTACTTCGAACCCGGCCCCACGGCACGCACGCTTCCCTTCCCCGGTCAGCTCCAGCAGTCGCCGACAAACCCCGACTCAACGGTGTACTTTCCCGGGCCGAAAGACTTTATCGGCAAAAGCACGGATTGGCAGAAAGAGATCTTCCACACCGGCATCACCAACAACTATACGCTCAACGTTTCAGGCGCCAACGATGCGGGCAGCTACCTCCTCTCCGGCAGCTATCTCGACCAGACCGGCGTGATCCAGGACTCCCGCTTTAAACAAATGGGCATCCGCGCCAACCTGACCCGCAACGTAAAGAAATGGCTGACGGTAGGCTCGAACACCAGCTTCACCCGCAGCACGAATCAACTGGTGAAGACAAACAACGAAGACCTCAACGGCGGGGTAGGGGTCGTAAAAGCATCGCTGGCCTTCTCCCCGACGGCTCCCCTGCGGGACAGCGCGACCAACCAGTACACCGCGGCCACGGAGGTGTCCAACCCCTATGTCTATGTCCACAGCGTCAAGAACCAGATCGGCGTAACCAATATCTTCTCCTCCAACTACCTCGAAGCCAAGATCGCCAAAGGGCTCACCTTCCGGCAGAACATCGGCATCAGCTACTACAACAACCAACGCGAGCAATATTATCCCCGCACCGTCTATGAAGGGCTTTCCTTTCTCGGTCTCGCCTACCAGTCCCAGGGCTGGTACAACTCGATCACCTCGGAGAGCCTGCTCAACTTCGCCCGCACCCTTGGCAACCACCAACTGCAGTTCACGGGTGGTTTCACCTACGAGGACGACCAAAGTTCGACCAAGAACGAACAAGCCAGCAATTTCGTGAACGACGCGCTGCAGGACAATAATATGAACGGTGGACAGAACATCCCCGTCCTCAATACCAACAAAACCCGGTCGGACCTCGTGTCCTTCTTGGCACGGGTAACCGATAATATTAACGACCGCTATCTGTTCACCCTTTCGTTCCGGGATGACGGGACCAGCAAGTTCCAGCCTCGCAACCGGTGGTCATCCTTTCCATCCGGCGCTTTCGCCTGGCACCTGTCCAACGAACCCTTCTTCCAAAGCCTGCTGTCCACCCTCAGCGACGCAAAGCTGCGGGTCAGCTATGGTCGAACGGGCAATCAGGGTGTCGGCCCCTACATGACCCTCTCGAAACTGGTCCCCTATCCCTATACCTTTAACGGATCGCTTGCCAACGGATATGCCAACGACTACTATGCCGGTCCGGGCAATGTGGATCTGAAGTGGGAGACCACCGACCAGTACGACGCCGGTCTCGACCTCGCCTTCCTCAAGAACAGGATCACCTTCCATGGCGATATCTACTACAAACGCACCCACGATCTGCTCCAGAATATCACTATCCCGCCCACCACGGGCTACGGCACCCAACTGGTCAACCGCGGCGAAGTGGCCAACAGAGGCCTGGAGCTGAGCGTCGCAGCCATCCCCGTGACGACAAAGGATTTCAACTGGAACCTCTCGGCGAATATTGCGTTCAATCGCAACAAGATCGTGTCGCTCGGCGGCGGAGTTACCGAACAGTTCGCCACCCGCATCAATACCAACGGCGACCAGCCGTTCATCCAGAAAGTGGGTCAACCGATTGGCGCGTTGTACGGTTATGTCGAACAGGATATCTATCGCAACGAAGCGGAGGTCCGGGCCGACCCGGTCATGGCGGGGCAACCGGATGCCATCATCAAAAGGACCGTCGGCGAGATCCGCTATAAAGACCTCGACCACGACGGCGCCATCACGGCCAAAGACCAGACCCTGATCGGGAACGTCAATCCGACCTTTACCTATGGCATCACCAACAGCTTCACCTGGAAAGACTTCGACATGAACTTCCTCATCCAGGGCGTCTATGGCAATGACATCATCAACATGAACACCTACTACCTGTCCAATATCGGGGGCTTCAACAACATCACCCAGAAGATGTGGGACGATCGCTGGACCTTCACCAACTGGGAACATGCAAAGAGTCCCAAGGCCGAACAGCAATACTGGCGGCAGTTTAAATTCACCCGCCGCTTTATCGAAAACGGCTCCTACATCCGCCTGCGCAACTTGACGCTGGGCTACAACCTCCGGCCGAAAATCCATTTCATCCAGAGCATCCGCATCTTCGCCACCGCCAGCAACCTCGTGACGATAACTAAATACAGCGGGTTCGACCCCGATACCAATGGCTATGGCGATGACCCTTCCCGCCGTGGTGTCGATATGGGCGGCTATCCGAGTTCGAAAGTGTATAACCTGGGTGTACAATGCATCTTCTAAAAATGTTTGCCATGAAAAAGTTCGTTTTTATCCTGATACCGGCGCTTTTCCTGCTGTCCACTTCCTGTAAGAAAGTGCTCAAGGAACAGCCCTACAGCTTCCTGTCCTCGGAGAATTTCTATAAGGACGCCGGCGATGCGACCGCGGCCGTGAACGGCATCTATAACACGTTCTGGGGCTATGGCCTCATGAAACAATCCTATTGGCTGATCGACCTGGACTGCGATCATGCGATGGGCGCGGACTGGTTCCTCGGGAATATCGGCGCCGGTAACCCCTCGGCCTTCTGGGGGATCAATAACATCTGGAGCGACCACTATCTCCTGATCAGCCGCGCCAACGACGTCCTCGAGAATATCGTCAACACTCCGATGGACGCCGATCTGAAGAAACGTCTCATGGGCGAGGCGACCTTCCTCCGGGGCTGGGCGTATTTCGACCTCGTTCGCATCTATGGCGCCGTCCCCGTGCATCTGAAGACGGTGGCTTCCGGCGATAAACCCAATATGCCGAAGTCTTCCGTGGCAGAGGTGTTCAATGTGGCGATAAATGATTTCAAGACGGCAGAATCGATGCTGTTCCCCGCCAGTGACAGCCGGTCGGGAGAGAAAGGCCGCGTCACGCGCGATGTCGCCTCCGCCTTCCTGGCAAAGGCGTATTTGACGATGGCCTCCGGATCGCTGAAAGGCGCCTCCCTGACGATCCGCGGCGGCCAGGACAATGCGCCCTATACCTACACCAAGGATGTCGTGGCGGGCTATGAGGGTTTCGACAGCCGCGCCTATTTCGACAGCGCCCGGATGAAGAGCCTGGAGATCCTCGGCGACGGACAATATTCGCTGTTCCCGAATTTCATGGATATCTGGCAGGTCGCCGGCCGCAACCAGAAAGAACATATGTGGGAGATCCAGGCGCAGACAGCCGATGCCAACCTGGAAACAAATCTCTTCTATTATTTCAACGCCGCGATGCCCGACCGCAGCGGGGTCGCCGCCACCTGGATGACCGATAACCATTACAACGATTATGAACATAACGACGACCGTGTCCTCAAAGGCGTCGCTCACCAGTACATCGTTGACTACCGCCAGCCACAGTATACCAACTATATCCTCTATCCGCAGCAGGACACGGCGCTGTATAAAACCGACGGGTCCGGCAACACCTATATGTGGAACGGAACCTATTACGATCGCGCCTATTCGAATAAATACAGCTATGTCAACGACCCGGGACCCAGCAACTCGGATAATTTCTTCCCCATGCTGCGCTACGCGGAGATCATGCTGACGTATGCCGAAGCCGAGAACGAGGTCAACGGACCTACTCCGGCCGCCTATAAATATGTCGATAGCGTTCGCCTCCGCAGCCATGCCAGCCCCACGCCCCTGGGTCTCTCGCAGGACCAGCTGCGCAGTTTCATCTTCGAAGAACGGGGTCGCGAATTCGTCTTCGAGGCGCAACGCCGCTATGACCTCCTGCGCTGGGGTGTTTACCTGCAGGTGATGAACAAACTGGGCGTCATCATCCAGGGCAACGACCGCCTCACCAAGGTTCGGGCCTCCCGCAACCTGCTGTTCCCGATCTCGACCGACGAAATAAATACGAATACTGCAATTGGCGGTAATAACCCCGGCTGGTAATCGGACCGGCCGCCGGCCGGTTATCCACAAATAAAATAACAATCATGCTTAGTCATAAATTTCTTTTCCGCTGCTTCGCCGCCCTGCTGATCACCGGCGCCGCGCTCGCCGCCTGTAAAAAATCGTCCCCGCGGGCGATCGGCACACCCACCATCACCCGCATCGCCCAGCCCCTCGACAGCAGCGGCATCGACACGGGCAGCTTTACCCAATGGGTGATCATCTACGGGACCAACCTGAGCACCACCCAGTCGGTGACGTTCAATGACCAGCAGGTGCCGTATAATACGATATATGCGTCCGATAGTTCGATCACGGTACAGATCCCCCGGGCTATTCCGCAGAAAGTGTCGAATACGCTAACGGTGACGACAAAAGGCGGGACCGCCACCTATACCTTCACCGTAATGATCCCCGATCTGCAGGTCGGCGATATGCTCAACGAATGGGCCGCCGCAGGCGATACCCTCACCCTGCTGGGCCAGAACTTCGATCTCTACGATCTCGACACCACCGCCACGACCCTCCTCTTCACCGGCGGCGCGACGGCCAATGTCGTACTCGGGACGGCAACCACGCTAAAGGTCATCGTACCCGCCAACGCCCAGCCGGGACCGGTCACCGTAAAAGGACCGGCTCCCCTGAATATCAACCAGCCGACTGTCGCCTGGTTTCATGACAACCGCAATTTCCTCTTCGATATGTCCAATTTCAATGGGTGGAACGGCAGCAGTTACCTCTCTTCCGGACCTACCCCGGCGCCCATCAATGGACCTTATTTCAAAGTGTCGAAGAACTGGCAGGGCGGCTATGCCTGGGACCCCTTCTGCAGCAACAACTGCGCGATGCCCGCCGAACTCGTAAGCGACCCCTCACAGTATGTGAACTACGCCGTCAAGTTCGAGCTATATACCCCCGCCACGCTTCCCGCGATGCCGCTGACGTTGTATATGTGTTTTAATAGCGGTAACTTCAAGGAGTACTTCTTCGATGTCAGCGGGAATAATACGTATCCCTTCACTACCGGCGGCAAATGGCAGACCTTTACCGCCCCGCTGAGCAAATGGGGTAACCTGCAGGGCTTCGCCTTCTCCGACCCGATGATCATGGAGTTCATGCTGAAGGACAATAACCCCAGCGTAAGTAATTTTTCCATCTGTAATTTCCGGATGGTAAGGATCAAATAACCGCAAGAGAATCACCAAATAGTTTGTAATGCGAGCATTCCTTCCGTCTGTTACCCTGCTATGTTCCCTGCTGTTGACCCTGGCGCTTCAAGGCCAGGGTCCGGCGGGAGCTGTTTTCAACATCCGCACCTATGGGGCAAAAGGCGACGGCAGGACAAACGACACCAGGGCGATAGACAAGGCCATCGCGGCGGGAGTAAAGGCCGGCGGCGGCGTCATCGTCGTGCCGGCAGGCGTGTATGTGATCGGAACCGTCCGCCTGTATAGCAATATCCAACTGCATTTACAACCCGGATCGGTACTGCTGGCCTCGGATAACACCAACGACTACCTGCTTCAGAAGGACTATGGTTTTTGCGGCAGTGGGGCGGGTGGGATAAAGCTCGGGCTGATCTTTGCCGACCGGGCCGAGAATGTCTCGATCACCGGGACGGGGATCATCGACGGCCGAAGCGAAGCCTATATGTACGCCGACAGCGTTCAGGTCAGCGGCGAAGAAGACAGCAAATACACCCGGCAGGGAACGGGCTATATGAACGCGCCCGAGGGCAAGGCCGAGGCGCCCCTGATGTGGAAGGGGTCGTTTGCCGACCGGCCCGGCACGCAGATCATCTTCCATGCCTGTAAGCGGGTACTCGTCCGCGACATCACCGTGCGCAACGCCAACGACTGGACGATGGACCTCAACGCCTGTGACGACGCGAAGATACTCGGGATGTCCATCGATAATAATATGGCCGTTCCGAACAGTGACGGCGTAGACATGTATGACTCGAAGAATGTGATCATCGCCGACTGCGATATCCGTGCGGGTGACGATGCGATTGCCGTCGTCAGCACCAGCGATCTGAAGGTCACCAACTGCAACCTCCGGTCACGCAGCTGCGGCATCCGGATAGGCTATAACGGGTTCAACGATAACAATTCGGGAAACCTGCTATTCGACAATATCCGCATTTCCGGCAGCAACCGCGGCGTCGGCATCTTCCAGCGCCGTAAAGGCGACATCGCCAATATGCTCTTCTCGAATATGATCATCGACACGCGGCTCTACCCGGGTCAGTGGTGGGGTCACGGCGAGCCGATCCATATCAGCGCCCTGCCGGGCCTCGGCAGTAAAGAGGTGGGCACGCTGAGCAATATCCGCTTTACGAATATCATCGCGCGCGGCGAACAGGGCATCGTCTTATACGGATCGCCGGAAAGCACGCTACGGGATATCCGGTTTGAGAATGTGCAGCTGACCATTGTCCGCGGCCGGCTGACCGATCAGTATGGCGGGAATTTCGATCTCCGCGCCGTCAACGATCCGCGGCAGGGCATCTTCAAACACGATATCCCCGCGCTCTTTGCGCGGCATGTAAAAGGGCTGACCGTGCGCGGTCTCGATCTGCGCTGGGACTCTACGCTGCCGGCGTATTTTACGAATGCCATCTATTGCGAAGATTTTGACGGGGTGCGGATCGAAGACTTCAAAGGCGAAGCGGCGCCCCATTCCGCCGACCGCCGCGCCATTGTATTGCTGGAAGGCCGCGACGCCGAGGTGCACACCGATGGCGCTGCTGCGGCGACCACGGGCGGCGGACCAGCCGAAGCAACCGGCAACTACGGCCAACTGCCCGGCAGCCTCGCCTATACGCATACTTCCCCAAAAGGATTCGTCACGCGCACCGGCACCGCTTTCACCATCGATGGGAAACCCTATGCGTACATCGGCGCCAACTACTGGCAGGGCGCCCTGCTCGCCAATGCCGCCAACGGTACGACCGGCCGGGCCAGGGTGCGACGGGAACTGGACTTCCTCGCGGCCCACGGTGTCACTAACCTCCGCATCCTTGCCGGTGCCGAAGGCAGCGGCGCGATCGACGGGTCCTGGCGTGTCGGTCCCTCCCTCCAGCCGCGGAAAGGCGAGTTCAGCGAAGCGGCGCTACGCGGGCTCGACTTCGTGTTGAGCGAGATGGGCCGGCGCAACATGAAAGCCGTCATCTATTTATCGAATAACTGGGACTGGAGCGGCGGCTGGCTGCAATATCTCAACTGGAACGGCCTCCTGAGCGACGCCGACCTGCACCGCAAAATAAGCTGGGACGAGATGCGCGATAAGGCAAGCCGCTTCTACGATTGCGCGGACTGCATGGCGGACTACGACCGCCTCACCAAAAAACTCGTCAGCCGGGTAAACAGCATCACGGGCAAACCCTACACCGCCGATGCGACCATCATGGCCTGGGAACTCGCCAACGAACCCCGCCCCATGCGCCCTGCGGCCTATGATGGCTACCGCAAATGGGTAGCCGCGACCGCGGCGCTGATCAAATCCCTCGACCCCGATCACCTGGTCACCACCGGGACCGAAGGCATGGCCAGCACGGACGACGATCTCGGCCTCTACACGGCTATTCACGCCGGCAGCAATATCGACTACCTGACCATCCATGTCTGGCCAAAGAACTGGGGCTTCTTCCACGATACGGCCATCGCCGCGGGCATGCCCCGCATCCTCGCCGACACCCGGAGCTATATCGACAAACACCTGGCCGTCGCCCGGCGCCTTGGCAAGCCGATGGTCATCGAGGAGTTTGGGCTTCCACGCGACGGCGAGTCCTTCGACCCCGCCTCGCCGGCTACCCTTCGCGGCCGGTATTACGACCTCCTCTTCCAGACGGTGAAGGAAAGTGTCGCGGCCGGCACGGGGCTCGCGGGCTGCAACTTCTGGGCCTTTGGCGGCGAAGGACGGCCCATCCGCGGGCAGACGATGTGGAAGAAGGGCGACACCTGGCTCGGCGACCCGCCGATGGAAGAACAGGGGCTTAACGCCGTATTCAGTACTGATGCCGGGATCTGGAAATTGATCACCCGCTATTCGGAAGCGGCGCCATTTGCGGCGGCCAACACTCGCGCCCCGTCCGCGGCCATCCCCGGCTCCG
>NZ_DASYCH010000085.1:0-23807 GCF_036500295.1 Puia sp.
GCCGAGCCGGGCCGCGATTTCCTTGTAAGGCAGTTGTTCCACCCGGCTGAGATGGAAGATGAGGCGGCATTGGTCGGGGAGCTTTTCCAGCGACTGCTGCAGGTGTCGTTGAAAGTCGCTCAGTTCGGCGCGATCGGCGGCCTCGGTTCTGGCTCCGGGTTGTTGGGAGCGATAAGCAAGATGGTTCTCATAGCGCCGTTTTATCTTATGATGTTTTAGATGATCCATTGCCGCATGATGGACGGCGGTGTATAGATAGCCCGCCACGGGGGAATCCACCGGGAGTCGATCCTTTTTTTGCCAAAGGCGGCAAAAGACGTCCGATACGAGCTCGGCCGCGAAGGCTTCCTCCCGGATGATGCTGAATGCATACCTGTATAAGGTTTCGTAGTGTGCCGTAAAAATCTCTTCGAATGCCGGTTCGGTAAGTGCCACTTTTTATTGTTTGTTCCTGCCGTCAAGATAATAACGAGCAGGGGGACTGTTACCCTTACAGGAAGGTAGAGATTTTTTACCGGGCCAGGGCGCTTGTCACCCAGGCGGCGAGGTCGAAGTAGCGCAGCAGCTGCTGTTCGTATTTGCTTTTGGCCACGGCGTCGAGATCGGCGTGGAGCTTTCGCTGGCCGGCGGGGAGGGACAGGAGGCGGCGGTTCGAGGGGCTTGATTCGACGAGGCGGAAGACGAGCTTTTCGATCTTCATCAGTTTGGACTGGCTGAAGTATCGCTTGTACGAGCGGATCTCGTATTCGAGATGGAGGAGTTCGCGCTTTTCGTAATAGATAACGATGTTGAGCAGCCGGATGGCGCGGCTGATGAGCAGTTGCTCCGGCAGGCGCAGGCGGTTCATGATCTCGCGGAGGTAGAGATGGGCCTTTCGCCAGTCGCGCAGCTGAAAGAAGGTGAGGCTGCAGTAGAAATACAGTTCGCATTGCTTTTCTTCATCCACCAGTGGGTAGTTGTCGAAAACGGCGGTGGGAATGGAGTCGACCAGTTGCCGGGCCTCTTCGGGCCGGCCGGCGCGTAACAGGATGAGGATCTGCCGGGCGAACGCCGTCTTGCGGACGAGGAAGCGGAAATATTCGGGATACGCGGCCTGATCGAGGTTGCGGATCTTGTCGAGATAATAAGCTGCCTCGGTGCTATTTTCCAACATATAGAGACTCTCGATGATGCCCGTGAGTGCGGAGAGATAATCCAGCGGCGGGTTATCGAGAAAGGCCTGGTTCTTCTCGAGCAGCGCGTTGAGATGATAAAAAGACTTCAACGCGGAATGATAGTCGCCGACGACTGTAAAGAAGAAGGACTGGAACAGCAGGTGCAGCTTCTGCGAGATAAAACTTTTCGACTTGCTGGCCACGAGCACCATTTCGCTCAACATAAGATCGTTGAGTTTTTTGCGGCCTTCTTCGGTGGCGATCTTACCGGTGTGGATGAGCCGATAGTGGAGGAGTTCGTACAACGAATAATGATCGTGGATGTGGCTGAGACTTTTCAGGATATCCTTTCCCTTCATCTGCAGATTAACCAGCCCCTGGTCGGTGATGCCGGCGAAATTGTTGTCGGAGTAATGCTGCAGCTCGTCGCGGTAGCAATAGTATTCGATCCAATACAGCTGGTACTTCGCGGCCAAACGACCTACTTTCCTTGCCTGGCTGAACGCCTCTTCATCGAGCGAACGCTCTTTCAGGATCCGGATCTCCTGCAATTGATGCAGGAGGTTGAAGAAGATGTCCTTTTCCTTTTTTGCCCGCACGAGACAATCGATGAGACTACTTCCCAGATAGATGCAGGTGTTCTCCCAACTGCCGCCGGAGGACCGCTTTTTGAACTCCTGTTTCAGGGCCCGGATGTCGGGATTCTTCGCCGAATCGATCAGCTGGAACAGCTGCAAATACTCCTTGTTACCGCTTTGCCGCTTGGACTGCAGTTTGAAATATCGTTTTTCCGAGCTGGAAAGTGAGTGGATCAGCTTTACTAATGCAGAGGGGCTCATTGATTTCGTAATTCATTGTATTTTAACACAATAAATAATATGTCATCAAGATAAGGCTGATTCAGGAACCAATATTCCAGCAAAATAAGGCTTTCTTTTCACTTCCCCCGCCGCTTATTTTTGGTTCAACAAACGAACGACTTGCTTATGGAAAACAGGAAAATAGTAGTAGTAGGCAGCAGCAATATGGACATGGTCGTAAAGACCGATCACATCCCGGCGCCCGGAGAAACAGTCCTTTCAGGTTCTTTCTTTATGAACCCCGGTGGCAAGGGCGCCAACCAGGCGGTTGCCGTGGCGCGGCTTGGCGGCGAAGCGGTATTTATCTCGAAAATGGGTAACGACGTTTTCGGCAAACAATTCTCCCAATTATTCAGCGAAGAAGGTATCGACACGCGGTATCTCGTGTCCGACGAAGACCTCCCCTCGGGGGTAGCGCTTATTACGGTGGACGAAGCCGGTGAGAACAGCATCGTCGTAGCATCGGGGGCCAATGCGGCGCTTGAAGGCAAGGATATCGACAGCGCGCTGGAGCAGATCGCGAGCGCCGCCATCCTCCTTGTGCAGCTGGAGATCCCGATGAAGACGGTGGATTATGTGGTGAAGTTTGCCGCCGGCAAAGGCGTAAAAGTGATCCTGAACCCGGCCCCGGCCAATACGCTGAGCCAGGAACTGCTGGAATGTGTATATATCCTTACCCCCAATAAAAAAGAGGCTTCCATGATCGCCGGCATCGACGTGACGGACATGGAGTCTGCCAAGGAGGCGGCGCGCATCATCTGTGCCAAGGGCGCGCGGAATGTTGTGGTGACCATGGGTTCGCTTGGTGCGCTGATCTATACCAACGAAACCTTTTCGGTCGTCGCCGCCCGCCAGGTGGAAACGGTGGACACCACGGCCGCGGGTGACGTCTTCAATGGCGCGCTGGCGGTAGCCGTCTCGGAAGGAAAGAGCCTCGAGGAGGCCGTGGACGTCGCCTGTGAGGCGGCGGCTATTTCCGTGACCCGGCTTGGCGCCCAATCATCCATACCCTATCGAACCGAGCTTATCGCGCGACAACTGAACATCACACGATTGTAATCCCTAACGATTGCTCATTTAAAAAATGCTGTATGAAAAAATTGAAATTGGCTATTGCCTGTTTATGGCTAGCACTTTGCTTCACTTCTCTCACCGTCCTTGCACAAACGGACATCACCGTGAGCGGGCGGGTAAAGGATGAGAAGGGAAATCCCGTGACAGGAGTGACCGTATCCATCAAAGGAGCTTCCGGCGGGACCTCCACCGATGCCGATGGGCGGTTTACTCTTCACGTTCCCCGACGCGGCGCGACCCTTGTACTCTCCTCCGTCGGATTCGACCAGCAGGAAGTAAAGGCGGGGACCGGTCTCCTGGAGATAACGCTTACACAAGTCAATAAACAGCTGGACGATGTGGTCGTGGTGGGATATGGCACCCAGAAACGGGTGAGCATGACCAGTGCGGTGGCTTCCATCGGTGGCAAGGAGCTGACGACCCGGCCTATCTCCAGCCTGGAACAGGCGCTGCAGGGCAAACTACCGGGACTTACGATCCTCGATAAAGGCGGGCAGCCCGGCAACACCAACAACCCCATCGTGCTGCGGGGTGTCAATACCCTCTACACGACGGAAGACCTTTCGGGGGCATCGGTGGCGCCGCTGGTTCTGATCGATGGGATCGAGCAGCCCTTCAGTAATGTCAACCCGGAGGATATCGAATCGATCTCCGTCCTGAAAGACGCGAGCAGCACGGCCATTTATGGTTCACGCGCGTCCAACGGGGTATTGCTGATCACCACCAAACGCGCAAAGTCGGGGAAGATCATCACCAACTACAGCGGATATTATGGCCGGCAGCGCTCGGTCTCGCAGCCGAAACCGATGGACCTCGCCAGCTATCTGCATCTGGAAAACACCGCCTATACCAATGTAGGCTCCGCCCCACCCAAACCCTATCGTGACCAGGATATCGAGGCCTATATTCAGGGCAACAAGACCGATCCCACCCACTATCCCCTACCCTACGACTGGTACAGCCGGGCGTTTCATACCGCGGGCCAGACCAATCACACCCTCTCCGTGAGCGGCGGCAGTGATAATTTCAAGGGGCGGGCCAGTGTCCGGTTTCAGGACCAGGACGGGATCCTCGACAATACTAATGGTAAGGTGGCGGAAGCGAGGGTGAACACCGACTTACGTGTGTCCTCCCGGATCAATGTCTCGATGGATATCGATTACCGGTATGAGAACGACCGCAATCCTTATGGATTGGCCAATATCCTGCAATTCATGACACAAAATGCGATCTGGACCGTTCCAAAATATCCTAACGGCGACTATGGTGGCGGGACGCAGGGCAATAACCCGCTGTTGCTGATCGATAAAGGCGGATACAATCACCAGGAGTCCGGCTATTTTATCGGCAACCTGCAGGGCAACTGGCAGATCACGAAGGGCCTGACCTTTACGTCACAGTTCGCTTCGAATGCCACGAACATCTATGGCAAGCTCTATCAGAATACCTGGCATACACAGGATTCCAACGTGGTAAAGAAGAGTAATCTGCATAATATGCTTACCGAGTCGCGCAACGACAACCGGCAATACACCATCAACAACCTGCTGAACTATGCGACGAATTTCGGCGATCACGGGTTAAAGGTATTGCTTGGCTATTCGCAGATACAATATACCAGCCATACGCTGAGCGCTTACCGGCAGGATTTTTATAACAATGATGTGCAATCGATCAGCGCGGGCGCCAATGACGCCACCAAGGATAACAGCGGGGTGGACGCCGGCTGGGGGCTGCGGTCGTATTTCGGTCGCGTGAACTATGCCTACAAAGACAAATATCTTTTCGAAGCCAATGGCCGCTTTGACGGAAGTTCGCGGTTTACGGGTAACAATCAATACAGTTTCTTCCCTTCGGCTTCGGCCGGCTGGCGGATCTCCCAGGAAAACTTCTGGGATGGGCTGCGGGATAAGGTGAACGAGTTGAAATTAAGGGGTTCTTATGGCAAGACAGGTAACCAGGCCGTCGCGCTTTACAGCTACTTCCCTACGCTCAGCCTGCTTACCTATGACTTCAACAACCTTGCGGCGCAGGGCTATATGCAAACGACGGTGGCCAACCAGGGTATCACCTGGGAAACCACGACGGAAGCCGATGCCGGTCTTGACGCCACTTTCCTGAAGGGCAGGTTGACCCTGACCGCCGATTATTACAGGAAAAGGACGAGCGGCATCCTGCTGACCCTGCCGGTGCCCGGCACGCTGGGGTTGCAGGCCGGACCACAAAATGCGGGGAAGGTGGATAACACGGGGATGGAATTCACCGTGGGTAACCGCAACCGCTTTGGCAAATTCGGGTTAGATATCACGCTGAACCTTGCCATCAACACGAATAAGGTGGTGGACCTTGCCGGCACCGGCCCCTTCTATTATGGTACGGATCAGAACCCACGGTATACTATCCAGCAGGGCTACCCGATCTACTCCTTCTGGGGGTATAAGACGGCGGGCTTTTATCAGTCGGATGCGGATGCGGCGGCGGGTCCTTTCTATCTGCGGACGGCCAAGGCGGGTGACACGCGGTATATCGACCGGAATAAGGATGGGAAGATCGACGCCAGTGATCAAACCTACCTGGGAAATACCTTCCCGAAATATACATTTGGCGGTGCGTTCAGCTTTTCCTACGAGGCTCTCTCGCTCAACTTCGCTTTGCAGGGGGTTGGAAAAGCCAGCATGCGGATGGCCGGCGCTTTTGGCCAGGGCGGCAACTACGAAGGCATGGTGCCGGATATCTACACCAACAACTACTGGACTCCTCAGAACCCTCATGCGGAATTTGCGCGGCCTACGAAGCAGGACCTGCGTAACCAGACCAACAACGACCGGCTGGTGCTCGATGCCTCCTATCTCCGCGTGAAGAATGCTCAGCTGGTATACCGGTTGCCCGCGCGGTTGCTGCAAAGGGCGCATATCAGCCAGGCCAGCGTTTATGTATCGGGGACAAATCTGCTCACCTTCTCGAAGCTGAACCGGTGGCATATCGATCCGGAGTCGATGTCGGGAGTACAGAATTATTACCCCCAGATCTCGGTGTATAGCCTGGGCTTTAATATTTCCTTATAATCTTCAAAATTGTACAATATGCGAGTATTAAAATATATGGTCGTCGCGTTTGCGGGTGCGGTTTTGCTGCCGGCGTGTCAGAAGGATCTGTTGAACACCGTGCCGAATGATCGTATTTCGACGGATATTTTCTGGAAGACGGATAACGACGCGACGCTTGCCGCCAATGCGATCTATACGGATATGGCGGAGACGCCGGATCATTTCTTCGGCTGGGACAATATGTCCGATATCCTCTTCACCAATCCTACGGGTCCGGTGGAGGCTGCCATCAAGCAGGGTCAATACGATGCGCTGAACAGCCGGATCAGCGCCGACTGGAATACCTATTATGCGGGCATCCGGGGCGCCAACTCTTTTATGACGCATGTGGATGAAGTACAGACCACCAACCCGGCGCTGATCAGCCGGCTGAAGGGAGAGGTTCGGGCGTTACGGGCCTATTTCTATATGAAGCTGGCTTCCCTGTGGGGGGATGTGCCGCTGATCACTACGGAGCTCAGCCTGGCGGAGAGTGAGAAACTGACGCGGGCCCCGGTGGACAAGGTGTGGGATTTCGTCGCGGCGGAACTGGATACGGCGGCTTCGCTTTTACCTGTGAAGCAAACGGATGTCGGCAGGATCACGAAGGGCGCCGCCCTGGCCATCAAGGCGCGGGCGATGCTATATGCGGGCCGGTATGATGCTTCGGCCACCGCGGCCGGCCAGGTGATGGCTTCGAACACGTACAGCCTCTACCCTACTTATAAGACGCTTTTCGGTTATGCGGCGGAGAATAATGCGGAAGACATCCTGGATGTTCAATTCCTCGCGGATGTCTATCAAAACAACATCTTCCAGGTGCTGGCGCCGCGCAGTGTGAATGCCAGCAGCAAGTGGGTGCCGACGAAAGCCATGGTGGACCAGTTTGAGATGAAGACCGGGCTGGCGATCACCGATCCGGCCAGCGGTTATGATCCGGCCAATCCGTATGTGAATCGCGA
The DNA here is from genome assembly GCF_036500295.1 of Puia sp. Taxonomy (NCBI): domain Bacteria; kingdom Pseudomonadati; phylum Bacteroidota; class Chitinophagia; order Chitinophagales; family Chitinophagaceae; genus Puia; species Puia sp. The sequence continues at coordinate 7,137 of NZ_DASYCH010000085.1, forward strand.
TCCGCGGTTGTCCTATTCAATTTTTGTCCCGAAGGATACGCTGCCCAACGGCAAGATCTTCAACTCGCTGCCGAGCAGCACGACGGGCGATGCCGTGGGTTCGTCTTTTGTCGTCTCGCCGACCGGGTGGAATGTCAAAAAATATGTGAACAAGGAAGACCTTTCGAAGCCGACCGATTGCGGCATCAATATCATGCTGATCCGGTATGCCGAGGTGTTGCTGACCTATGCCGAGTCGATGATCGAGCAGAACAAGCTGGATCAGTCTGTGTATGACGCGATCAATAAGGTCCGGCAGCGCGGCGATGTGAAGATGCCGGTGATCGCCACGGGTCAGACGCAGGATCAGCTTCGGGCGATAGTGCGCAATGAGCGGACGGTGGAACTGGCGTTTGAAGGGTTTAGGTATTTGGACATCCGCCGGTGGAAGATAGCGGCGACGGTGATGCCGGGGAATGTCTACGGGTTGACCTATAAGGATACGGACGGCAGTCTGAAGACGGTGGTGGTGCCGGGCTGGAACCAGACCTGGAGTGATAAGCTTTATTTGTGGCCCATCCCGCAAAAAGAGATCGATCTGAATAAGAATCTGACACAAAATACCGGTTGGTAATATAAATGATGACAACTATGAAACGATTTGTAATCGGTAGCCTTGCGATCCTTATGGGATCGTTTGTGCTACACGCGCAGCCCGTGTCCAGGAACGGAAAGAAAATGAACGTTATCTTCTATCTCGTGGATGATCTTGGCTGGGCCGATCTGGGATATGAAGGGAGCCATTTTTATGAAACGCCGAATATCGACAGTTTTTCGAAGGTGGGGGTCCAGTTCAACCAGGCATATGCGGCCTGTCATGTTTGTTCGCCTTCGCGGGCGAGCATCCTTACCGGTGAATATCCGGCCAGGTTGCATTTGACGGACTGGCTGCCGGGGCGAAAGGAATTCCCGTTTCAGAAGTTGGAGAGCGGCGAGCACGTACAGCATCTACCGTACGATCAGAAACCGCTGCCCGAGGTGCTGAAAGAAAATGGATATAAGACGGCGATATTCGGCAAATGGCATTTGGGTGAAGATGCCAATTCGACGCAGCGCCAGGGATTCGATCTGCATATACCTGACTATAACAAGGGCTGGCCGAACGGCAGCTATTTCTCGCCGTATGATATGAAGGGGCTGGAAGGCGGCGTCAACGGGGAATATCTGACGGACCGGCTGACGGCCGAAGCGTTGAAGTGGGTGGAGAAGAACAAGGATCAACCATTCTTCTTATATCTCGCGCAGTTTGGCGTTCACGATCCGATACAGGGTCGCGGTGATCTCGTCGTAAAGTATGAGAAGAAGCTGGCGAAGATGGGTAAGGTTTCGGGCGTTCCGTTCGTACTCGAGGGGAACCCGGACGACGGCACCGAGGTGAGCGGCACCGCGCAGGACGAGGCGCATAAGGGATTCAAAGTCTACCCGGACCGGACGGTGAAGATCAAGCAGCGGCAGGACAATGTGGAATTTGCGGCGATGGTGGACTGCATAGACGAGAACTTCGGGCGGGTGATGGCTAAACTAAAGGAGCTTGGGTTGGCCGATAATACGATCGTGATCTTCTTCTCGGACAACGGGGGGATGTCGGCGGCCAATTTCGGCAATCCATCGCGCAATATTCAGCCGGTGCAACTGAACAAAGCCTATTCGACCTCGAACCTTCCGTTGCGCGGGGGTAAGGGATGGTTGTATGAAGGCGGGATTCGTGAGCCGATGCTCGTCTACTGGCCGGGCCATGGTTTGCATGGGGTGACCAGCGATGTGCCGGTGACGAGTACCGATTTCTATCCGACGATACTGGATATGGTAGGTCTCGATGCGAAGCCCCGTGGGTCGAATGGGATCGATGGGAGCAGTCTGGTGCCCATACTCAAGGGTGAGGCCGCGGGGACCGGGAAACTCCGGGAGAAGCCGCTGTTCTGGCATTTCCCGCATTACAGCAATCACGGGGCGCAGAGTCCCGGCGGTGCGGTGCGCTATGGGGATTACAAGTTGATCGAATACTATGAGAACAATATGGTGCAGCTGTTCAATCTTAAAAACGATCCGGGAGAGCACCAGGACCTGGCGAAGACTGAACCGGCGAAGGCGAAGGAGTTGACGGCGATGCTGCACGAGTGGCGGAAACAGGTGGGCGCTGTGATGCCGAAGCCTAATCCCCAGTATAAGGAAGGACTGAAGTGGCCGGGCAACGGGATCAAGGGCGAGGAAGATTCGCCATATGATAAGAAAGACGGTGGAGGACATTAATTTACGCTAAAACCAACATCATGTTCATCGTTCAAAGCTATTGGCAGGCCATTTTATTTTGTGTGATCACCATGTTGTGTTGGGGATCCTGGGCCAACACGCAGAAACTGGCCGGCAGGAGCTGGCGGTTCGAGCTTTTCTACTGGGATTATGTTATCGGCATTCTCCTGTTCTCGCTGGTGTCCGCGCTTACGCTGGGCAGTATCGGGGAACAGGGCCGGCATTTTATGGATGACCTTGCACAGGCGGATCCGGCGAATATCGGTAAGGCGCTGATCGGCGGGGTGGTCTTCAATGCCGCCAATATCCTGCTTTCCGCGGCGATCGCGATCGCGGGGATGGCAGTTGCGTTTCCGGTAGGGATCGGGCTGGCCCTGATCCTCGGGGTGCTGATCAACTATCTCGGCACCGAGAAAGGGAATGCGGTGTTGCTGTTCTCGGGTGTCGCTTTTGTGCTGGTCGCGATCATCCTGAATGCCGTGGTCTACAAGCGGAAATCGGCGGGTGGAGCTGCGGCGTCATCCAAGGGGATCGTGTTGTCGGTGGTGGCAGGGGTCTTAATGTCGTTCTTTTACCGGTTTATCGCCTCATCTATGGACGTAGACAACTTCGCGATGCCCGCGGCGGGCAAGATGACCCCGTATACGGCGGTCTTTATTTTCTCTTGTGGTATCCTGGTGAGCAATTTTCTCTTCAATACGATCCTGATGCGGCGGCCTTTTGACGGTTCGCCGGTCAGTTACCGCGATTATTTCCGGGGCGGGACCGGGACACATTTTGTGGGCATCCTGGGCGGACTCATCTGGGGACTGGGGAATGCATTGAACCTTATCGCGGCCGGGAAGGCCGGCCCGGCCATCTCTTATGGGTTGGGGCAGGGTGCGACATTGGTCGCGGCGTTGTGGGGCGTATTTATCTGGAAGGAGTTTAGAGGCGCGTCGGGGAAGAGCAATATGCTGCTCGCGCTGATGTTCCTATGCTTTATACTTGGGTTGGGATTTATCATCCGGGCTGGACAATAGTCTTTTATGAGAAGAGGGATGCGAAATATTATTTGGGGTTGTTTGTTTGTTCCGGTGCTGTTGCATGGGCAAGGCCGTGTTGTGGAGTTGACATCGACCGACTATCGCGACCGGGTGGATGCCATCTGGACGGCGCAGATGCTGGGCGCGATGATGGGATGGCCGTTTGAGCACAAGGTGGCGTCGGTGGAATGGGTGCATACGCTTTCGCCGAAGGTCGATCATGCGCCGGTGGATGATGACTGGTATTATGAGATGGTGGCGATAAGGGCGTTTGAAAAATATGGGATCGGGATGAACGTGGAGCAGCTGGGGCGGCAGTGGATGGAAAATTCGGCAGGGACCTGGGGATCGAGTGAACAGGCGAGGCTGCTGATGGCGAGGGGCGTGGCGCCGCCGGACTGCGGCAGTCCGCGGTACAACAAATTATGGTTCTCGATAGGATCTCAGTTTTCCTGCGACGTATATGGGGCCCTTGCGCCGGGGATGCCGAATGTCGCGGCGGCGATGGCGAGACGGTATGGGCATATCAACGGATATGCGGAAGGAGCGGATGGCGGAGTCTTTGTCGCCGGGATGATCAGCCTTGGGTTTGCGACGTCCGATGTTCAGCGTATCGTGCGGGATGCGGCCCGACTGATCGATACCTCATCTCCCTACCGGAAATGCCTGGACCTCGTGATCGGGATGGCATCGGCGGGGCGGACGGCCGCGGAGGTGTTCGACGCCGTGGAACGGCGCTGGCATTTGGAATATCCTGCCACCAACAATGCCGTTGCCAATGGCGGGATCGTGGCGGCGAGTGTCTGGTTTGGCGGGGGCGATTTTTTGAAAACGGTGAACCTGGCCTATGGGGCCGCGGACTTTACGGATGCCGACTGCAATGCCGCGAACGCGGGTGCGGTGGTGGCGGCGATCCATGGGATGAAGGGGTTGCCGGCCGACCTGGTGCGGGCGCTGGGAGACAGCATTGTGGGGGATAAATTGGGAAAGGTGGTGTTGACGCCGGCGGTGCATGAGACGATCTCGGGCCTTGCCGCGAGGACGGCGGCGATCGGCACGGCTATTTTGCGGCAGCATGGGGCAGCGGTTTCCGGTGGTGCGATCCGGGTGCCTGTACAACAGGTTGTCACGCAGCCGGCGGAGTTGTTCCGGCTTGCCGATCTTATGAAATACTGGAATCCGGAGTGGACGCTGGAGCGGGCCGGTTTTGGCGGAGCGTTGGGTGGGATGCCCGGTATCCGGGGGATCACCTATCTGGATAGTGATGTGCTGGCGACCTATCCGCGGGATGAGGTGAAGGCGGTAGTGCTGACGCGCCGGCTGCGCGTGGATGGGGTAAAGCATCTTTCTTTTGAGGCGGGTGTGGACTCACAGCGGGTGTGGCGATGTATGGTATATGCGAATAACAAAGTCTTGTTCGATAAATTGATCGAGGGGGCCTCTGCCGGGCCTCGGAGTTGGCGGCCGGTGACCGTGGATCTGAACGGGTATGCCGGGGAGACCGTCACGCTGCGGATCTATCAGCGGGTGTTGATCCCCGGGAGGGCCGCGGGGAATGCGTACTGGAAGAATCTACGAATCGAGTAAAAATATTAACTATGAAAATTGTCAAGGGGATCTTTTTGGGGGCGGCGGCGCTGGTGTTACAAGTCAGCGGCATGGGGCAGATGAGCGACAGCCTGGTGAGTCCGGGGGATGTGGCGTTGAAGGGATTGATCGGCAAGGCGCTGGATTTAAGTGAGGCGGGAAGGCTGCGATCGTTGCCGTCCTGGCATGAAGGCGCGCTGATCACGATGTTCAGCCCCGAGGCCCGGAGCCGCAACACGACCACGGACTGGTATGGCGAGCATGCCGGCAAGTGGATGTATGCCACGACGCTGGCGGCGGTGCGGACGGGTGATGACAGCCTGAAGGCGCTGTTGTTGCGGACAGCCGATTATCTTATCCGCAACCAGGAGGCCGACGGCTATATGGGTTCGTATTCGCCGGCGTTGCGGATCACGAATGCGGCGTCGAAGTTGCATAAGAAGAGCTGGGATGTGTGGAGTCTGAGTTGTACGACATTGGGACTGCTGGAGGTGAATGCCAAGCTGCATGATGCCCGTTGTCTGGAGGCGGCGAAGAAGATTGGGGAGTTGATGTTAAAGACGTTTGGGGACGGTGGGGTCGATATTACGGATTATGGAACGCGTTACGGCTATTCGGCTACCGTCGCGCTGGACCCGGTGGTGATGTTGTATCGGTTTACGGGGGATAAACGGTATCTGGACTTTGCGCGGCTGATCGTTCGCGAGGCGGACAAGAAGGATGGACTGAGGCTGACGGCGGCGATGGCGGCGGGGCGGGACCTGGAGACGGTGGCGGATGGCAAGGCCTATCAAATCATCTGGAACTTATTGGGAGTGGCGAAGCTGTATGCGGTGACGGGCGATGCGGCGTATCTGAAGACGGTGGAGGCCGCCTGGAAGAATATCCACAACTATCATTTGACTATTACCGGCGGCCCCTGGGGCGGTGTCGGAAAACATAAAGAGTGTTTCAATACGCGGGAGTTCTGGAGTCCTTATGGATTTGTGGAGACCTGCAGTATTATGAGCTGGATGCAGTTGAATAGATTCCTGTTGCAGATCACCGGCGATGCGCGATATAGCGAGGAACTCGAGAAGTCCGCGTATAATGCGTTGCTTGCGGCGCAGCTGCCGGATGGACAACTTTGGACCTATCATTCTTTTACCAACGGCCGTAAGCACCCGGCAAATTTCAACGACTGCTGTCCTTCGAGTGGGGCGATGGCGTTGGAGGAGTTGTCGGAGGTGGCGTATACGCGGCGCGGCGGTGGGGTTGCCTGTAATATATATGGCGAGAGCGTGGCGAAGATCGTGTTGGGGGGTGTGCCGGTGCGGCTTTCGCAGGAGACGGAGTATCCTTTTGCGGGAAAGGTGCGTTTGGTGGTGACGCCGGGGTCGGCGGTTCGGTTCCCGTTGTATTTGCGGGTGCCGGCGTGGGCGGTGTCTGTGCAGGTGACGGTGAATGGGAAGGTGGTTGATACGGCGGGGTTGCGGGCCGGGACCTATTATACGGTGACGCGCGAATGGAAGAAGGGCGATGTGGTGGAGATGGAACTGCCGATGCCGTTGCGGGTGGAACAACAGCAGGAGGCGGCGATCATGCCGCAGGGTAAGGACGATCTCTACCGGGTGAATTGGTTTGCTTTTGCGCGGGGGCCGCTGGTGTATGCGAGTGACGGGCTGATCGAGGGGCGGGACCGGGAGATGAATTATAAGCTGGGTGCCGCGGAGATTTCCCGGTATGCGAAGGAAGAAGGGAAGGACGAAGTACGCTTTACGCCGCCGGGGGAGAAGCCGGTGGAGTTCCGGCCTTTTTATTCCGCCGGTGGGCGGGAAGCGGGGACGTGGAGGCTGACGTGGATGCAGAGCGGGATAGATTAATATAAAGACATTACGATGAAAATTTGGAATACAGCGCTGATAGCGGCTTGTTTGCTGGCGGGTACTCATGTTCGGGGACAAAAAGTTAAAAGGCAGCCGAATATTTTATTTATCCTGGCAGATGATCAGGGGTATGGAGACCTGGGGGCCTTCTACCAGAACGAACGGGCACGACTGAAGGACCGGTCGAAGCCTTTTGAGCTGTCGCCGCATCTCGACAGGATGGCGGGTGAGGGTGCGATGCTGACGCAATACTACGTCGCGGCGCCGATCTGTGCGCCGTCGCGGGCTTCGTTGATGCTGGGGGTAAGCCAGGGACATGCGAATGTGCGGGACAACGAGTTCGATAAGGCGCTGGATGATAACTATACCTTGCCCGGCAGCTTGCGGAAGCTGGGGTATAGCACGGCGATCATCGGCAAGTGGGGATTGGAGGGGAATGACAAATACGATCTTAACGGATATCTATGGCCGGCGCATCCTTTGAAGCGGGGATTCGACTATTATTTCGGGTATATGCGGCATGCCGACGGGCATGAGCATTATCCGAAGGAGGCGTTGTACCGGAAGTATTGGGCGGAGAATGGTAAGGCAGTCTGGCAGAACTATACCAATATCACTTCGCGGCTGGACAAATGTTATACGGCCGATCTGTGGACGGCGGCGGCGAAGAAATATATCGTCGATCATGTGCGGGGTTCCGAGAAGGACAAGCCTTTCTTTTTATACCTCGCCTTTGAGACGCCGCATGCGGTGCAGGAGTTGCCGACGCAGGCCTATCCCAAGGGCGGCGGGTTACGTGGGGGGATGCAGTGGCTGGGGACACCGGGTCATATGATCAGCACGGCGTCCGGGGTACCGGATAGTTATACCTACCCGGAATATGCGGCGGCTTTGTATGATGATGACGGCAATCCGGCGACACCGGAGGTGCATTGGCCGTCGACGTATCAGCGGTATGCCACGGCAAACCGGCGGCTCGATGATGCGGTGGGCGATGTGTTGCAGTTGTTGAAGGACCTGAAGATCGATAGCAATACTATTGTGGTTTATACTTCGGATAACGGGCCGTCCAACGAATCGTACCTGCCCGAGGATCGCTTTCCACCCAACAAGCCGACCTTTTTTCGCAGTTTCGGGCCCTTCGAGGGCATCAAGGCGGATACCTGGGAGGGCGGCGTCCGGTTGCCGGCGATCGTGCGGTGGCCGGGGCATGTAGCGGCGAAGAAGCTCGATCTGCCGGCGATCGCTTATGACTGGGCCCCGACGTTTATCGATGCTGCGGGGCGGGTCGCGCCGGAGCGGATGGATGGGGTCTCGCTGTTGCCTGCGTTGACAGGTAAGGGGGTGCAGCGGGAGCCGACGGTTTATATCGAATACAAGGGTGAGAACAAGACGCCGGATTATTCCGTGTTCTCGGCGAGTCATCGGGGCCGGGTGCGTAATCAGACACAGTTGCTGCGGGTTGGGGATCTTGTGGGGGTTAGATATGATATCCGGTCGGCAGCGGATGACTTTGAGATATACAATGTTTTGAACGATCCCGCGGAGAGACATAACCTTGGGGACAGTATGCGGGGAATGCAGGATCGGATGAAGGCAAGGGTGCTGGAGTTGCATCATAACGGGGAGGGGTCGCCAAGGCCTTATGATAATGTTCCGGTTGGTGCGACGAATGCCGGGACGGTTGTGCCGGGGGTGGATTGGGCGGTTTACACGGGTGCGTTCCCGTGGATCCCGCAGGTAGAGGGATTGGCGGCTGCTTTGAAGGGGCATGCGGGGTCGTTGGGGCTGGTGGATTCTGCGGTGGGGCATGTGACGGTCTGGACGGGATATATTGCTGTGCCGGCGGATGGGGAGTATCGGTTTTATTTTACTTGTGACACGAAGGCATTTTTGCGGATACATGATATACAGGTGTTGGATGCGGATTACGGATATCCGGGCGGGTTGCCACGGGAAGCGACGATCGTTTTGAAGAAGGGGTTGCACCCGTTTCAATTGAGCTATCATCGGGATCAGGACCAGGGGGAACCGTTTTTGAAGTTGGATTGGAGTGGACCGGGGATGAAGCGGCGGAAAATGGGTGGGGGTGATTTCTTTCGCGGAGGGAAGCCTTGAGTTTGGGGCGGCGTTCGCCGGAGGGATGCCCTGAGTTTGGGGCGGTGAGAGACCTTTGTAAATAGTTTGCCATGATAAAATTTAGTTGGAGGAGGAGCCTGGGGTTGACCCTGGCTTTAGCCACTGCCATGCCCCTGCTGTTCGGCAATTGCCGGCGCATCGTTCCCATCGAACCGCCCGCTCATTACCCGCCGGGGATAGACACCGCGGCGTATTCCCAAATTCCCCAATCCGATATTTACGAGGTGTCGGTGATCCGCGATGGGGTCACGCGGGAAAGGCAACTGGTCTTCCAGAGCAAGTGTCCGGAGTACCAGTTGGGTTATATGAACATGACCGTAAACGACCAGTACCCGGCGAAGATCTTCAAGGGGCGGACGATCAACTGGACGACTTTTTCTTTTTCCGGGAGTGTGATCGTCGAGGTGAAATTGCTGAGCCAGAGCCGGCTCGCGATGAGCGATGATGTGAAGATCCTGCCGTCGCGGAAGGGGATCCATCCGATGGTGAATGGGAACACGATCGCGTTCCGATTGGATAACCCCGGGCAATTTTCGGTCGAGATCAGCGATAGCGGTTATAAGAATGGGTTGATGGTGTTTGCGAATCCGGCCGAGACGAACAAACCCGATACTACGACCGGCACGTACAAGGTGTTGCGTAATGCCACCGCGGCGGATGCAAACGCTGCTGCACCCTATAACGGCATTTATTTCAAGGCAGGGGTTCACGATATCGGCGTATTTCATGTACCGGTGAACATCAAGAATGTTTACCTGGAGGAGGGCGCATGGGTGTATGGGACGCTGATCATGGATGGCAATCCGGGAGTGCATATTTTTGGCCGGGGGGTGCTTTCGTCGGCACGACTGAATTACCGGCAGTCGCATTGTGTGGAAGCCATTACGCAGAGTAACAATATCAACCTGGAGGGGATCACGATCGCGGACACGAAATATTTTGCCGTCCGGCTGATCGGGAAGAACAATACCGTGAGTTGGGTGAAGGTGATCGGCGGCTGGACCTACAATTGCGACGGGATCGCGGTGTATGACAATTCCACCGTATCGAACTGCTTTATCTGGGCGAATGACGACAACATCAAAGTCTATCGGAACAATATCCGGTTCACGGACAACGTATGCTGGCAACTGAACAACGGCGGGATGATCCAGTTGAGCTGGGGCAATGCCAGTGCCACGGGGGTGACGATCACGCGGACCGATCTGCTGCACGGGGAATGGAATAACGATGCGGTGAACCGGGGAGTGATCAGTTGCGTAGGCGACAAGTTTGCGGCCGGCGGGATGAACGGGTTGCAGCAAAATTTCCTGATCGACGACCTGGTGACGGAAACGCCCGTACCGTTGCTCTTCCGCATCTCCCCCAACCCGGCAAGTCCCGAGTTGATCCATGGGATGGTGTTCAAGGATTGGAAGGTGAAGCAGGATACGGTGAACGGATTCCACAACTATATACAAGGCGGAGATCCCGCGCATCCGTTTGACGGGTTTGTGTTTGATAACTTTGTTTACAACGGGACGCTGGTGACGGCGGACAATTGGCTCTCTATGATGAAGATGAATGTGGCGAATTTGGTGACACCTACTTTTCAATGATGAAGACTTTATTCATACTGTTGTTTTTGGTTGCCGGGAAGATTGCTTCTGGCGAGGGGAAGTATTATGTCGATTCGCGGCTGGGGGATGACAGGAGTGCCGGGACGTCGGCTGCCGCGCCGTGGAAGAGTTTCTCGCGGTTTGAACAGGTGCGGTTGCAGCCGGGGGATTCGGTGTTTTTCCGGCGGGGCTCGGTATTTAGGGGCAGGCTGGTGATCGCGGATTCGGGGATGCGGGGGAAGTATCTTGTACTGACGGATTATGGGGTTGCTGCGGAACCGGCGCCGATGTTTACGAACCCGGTATTTAGTGATGGGACGTTTGGAAATTGTATCCGCGTGAGGGGTAGCTGGGTTGTCATCGAGAATCTGGGTTTTTATGGAACGGCGGCTTATTCCCCGGTGGAGTATCACGGGGATGGCTGGGTGGTGTGGGAGATGGGGGCGATTAACCTGGAACGGGGGGCGGAGCACTGTATCGTTCGAGGGAATGAGATGCGGGATTGTGTGGCGGGTATCCGGAGTAACGGAGCGTATGCGCTGATCGAGCACAATTATATCCACGATTGCAACCGGGTGATGAAGGAGTGGAACTGGGGACCGTTGGGCATTTGGATGGGTGCGGATCACCAGGAAGTACGATTTAATAAGATCGTCAATTACAGTGCTGTCGATCCGCGGATCGGCTGGGGACCCAATGCCTATGGCGGCGGGGCGGATGGAGGGGCGTTGGAGATCGATGATGCGCGGTATGACAAGTCGGATATTTCGATCCATGATAATGAGACGAGGGACAATCAGGGTTTTTTGGAGGTGACGTGGACGGATGTGAAGAAGAATCCGGGGTACACGGGTTTTAAGATATATAGAAATTTCAGCGACGACTTCCAGCAGTTTGTAGCGCTTTGGCGGGGAGCGGGTTGCCGGATCGAGGATAATACGATCTTCCGGCGGAAGGTGAATGCGAATGAATGGGGAGTATTTAATATAACGCAGAACCGTTCGCATAATGTTGTGCGGGGGAATACGATCGTGACGGCTCCGGGGGTGGTGATCTTTAATGTGGGGAGGAAGGGGATGGCGCAGCCGGAGACGGTAATTGTGGGGAACCGGTATTCTTGCGAGGGGGATAGTGTGCGGATGGGGAAGGAAGGGCCGGGGGATTCGGCGGTTTATGGAGGATTTCGGTTTCCTATTGCCCGGGATGGGAGGACGTTGGTGGGGATCGAGGTTTCGGCGGGTGCCGGGAAGTTCGCGGCGGGTGCGGGGAAGTTCGCGGCGGAGGAGTTGGGAAGATATTTATCGAGGATGAGCGGGGCAAAAATAAGCGGGGCAAATTTTAACGGCGGCAGTGGGCGGCCGGTGATCCGGCTTATGCGGGTGGATTCTTTGCCTGAGGAGGCTTATCGGATAGAGATGCGGGGCAGGGACCTGCTGCTGGCCGGCGGGTCTGGGCGGGCGCTTTTGTATGCGGTGTATGATCTGCTGCACCGGCTGGGTTGTGTGTGGGCGACGCCCGAATTGAGCACTTTGCCTCGGGAGTATGTGCCTTCTTTGCGGGAGTTGACCTATCTATCCGCCGGGCCGGTGCGCGAGGAGCCTGTATTGAAATACCGGAAACTGGATGTGGAGGAGGGCCGGACGCATACGGTTGCCAATCTTCGGCAATTGATCGACTGGATGCCGAAGGTGCGGCTGAATGTGTTGCAGGTGCCATTGAACTACCAGGGAGCGGGCCGGGTTCGTTGGGATAACTGGCGGGAGGCGTTGACGCCGGAGCTGAAGAAGCGGGGACTGTTGATCGAGGTGGGGGGACACGGTTATCAAAATTTCCTGGGAGCGCGAATGGAGGCCGGGGCTTTGTTCCGGCAGCATCCGGAGTGGTTTGGGGAGACCCGGGAGGGGAAGCCCGATACGACGATGCGTGTCGTGTTCAATACGGCCAATGCCGATGCGGTGGGTTATTTCCTGCGGAACATCGAACGCTATTTGCGGGCGCATCCGGAGATCGATATCTTCGATTGCTGGCCGCCGGATGTGGCGAAGTGGGCGCAGAGTCCGGCGATGGCGGCGTTAGGACCGGCGGTGGACCGCCAGGCCCGGCTGATGAATGCAGTGGACTCTGTGGCGCGGCGGGTGCGGCCGGGATTGAAAGTGGAGATCATTGCCTACGGGCAGGTGTTGGAGCCGCCCATGGGTGTTGAGCTGAGTGCAACTATTTTGGTGGACCTCTGCCCGATAAATCAAAGCTTTGAGGCGCCGCTTTACGATACTTCGATGACAGCGAACGGCGAGTATTTCCGCGCGGCGGAGGATTGGCGGCGGCATTTCGCGGGCGACCGGAGCGTGTATTCGTATTACCGGAAGTATGCGTGGCGGTCGCTGCCGGTGGTGTTGCCGCATTTTATGCAGCAGGAGCTGCGGTGGTATGCATCGATGGGATTCCGGGGCATTTCGACTTATGCCGAACCGGGAGATTGGTTTACCTATGGGTTGAATCACTATGTGCTGGCGGGGCTGGCGTGGGACCCGGGGGCTCCGGTGGATATGATGATGGATGAGTATTCGCGGGCTTTGTTCGGCGACGCGCGAGGCGCGGCGTTGGAGGCGTATCGGGAGTTGGAGCGGGTGGTTCGGGGTTTTGGGAGTATCCCGTATACGCGGTTGAAGCCGGCGGCGGAACTGGATTCGGCGGCGGCGGTGTTGAAGCGCTGCCGGGCGCGGGTGGATTCGGCGGAAGCGGGGAACGGTGGGGTTGCGGCGAGTCTGCGGCGGTTGAGGTTGATGCTGGATTATGCGATCGGAGATCTCGAAATATTGAAATTGCGGGCGACGGGTGCGGGCGCGACGGCGGTGGAGGCTCGGATCAAGGAATTGGTGGAGCTGTTGGAGCGGCATCGGGGGGAGGGTTTGTTTGTGCTTCGTGATGGAGATAATCTGGGGCTTTTCTTAAATCATTACAATAGTCTAAAATGAAAAAACTTTTGAATTTGCTGTTTGCGGCGTCGTGCCTGACGGCGGCGGCGCAGAAGACGCCGGTTCGCCTGGGCGGAGCGGTGACGATCCCCGAGGCGGTGCTACGGGATAAGATCAAGGGTGGATGGGCAGGTCAGACGATCGGAGTGACGTTTGGCGGTCCTTACGAGTTTAAATACAACGGCACGTTTATCCAGGACTATCAGCCGCTGTTTTACAGCGAAGGCTATATCCGCAAGACGATGCTCGAAACGCCTGGGTTATATGACGACCTCTACATGGACCTTACGTTTGTCGATGTCTTTGAGCGGCTGGGATTGGATGCGCCGGTGGATTCGTTTGCCAGCGCCTTTGCGCATGCGGGGTATAAGCTCTGGCATGCCAACCAGGCGGCGCGGTACAATATCCTTCATGGGATGAAGGCGCCGGAGAGCGGTAACTGGATCAACAGTCCGCATGCCGATGATATCGACTACCAGATCGAATCGGATTATGCCGGATTGATGAGCCCGGGGATGCCCAATGCGGCCTCGGCTATCAGTGATAAGATCGGTCATATCATGAACTATGGGGACGGCTGGTATGGGGGTGTTTATTTCGGCGCGATGTATTCGCTGGCATTCCTGTCGGATGACGTTCCGTGGATCGTTGGTGAGGCGTTGAAAGCCATCCCGGAAGGCAGCAGCTACCGGAAGTGTATGACGGATGTCATCAACTGGCATCGGCAGTATCCTGACGACTGGCATTCGACGTGGTTCGAACTGCAGAAGAAATGGTCGAGTGACCGGGCTTGTCCCGAAGGGGTCTTCCTGCCGTTTGATATCGATGCGACGATCAACAGCGCCTATGTCGTGATGGCTTTGTTATATGGGAATGGCGATTTTGGGCGGACGTTGGATATCGCGGCGCGGGCGGGGCAGGATGCGGATTGCAATCCTTCGTCCGTGGGTGGGATATTGGGAACGGTGCTCGGGTATGATAAGTTACCGGAATACTGGAAGAAGGGGCTGGCAGGATCGGAGGATATCGACTTCAAGTATACGACGATCTCTTTGAACAAGGTTTATGCGATAGGTTACCGGCATGCGGTGGAGGTGGTGAAGCGCAATGGCGGCCGGGTGGACGGCGGGTCGGTGGTGATCAAGACGCAGGCGCCGGTCCCCGTACGGCTGGAGCAGAGTTTTCCGGGGATGTACCCGGTGAAGAAAGAGGAGGTGGCGATGAATGCGCAGCATGAGATCGCGTTTGATTTTGAGGGGACGGGGTTTATTTTGAATGGGGCACCGCGGGCGAAGAATAATAAAAATCCCGACTATATCTATCAAACGGAGGTTTGGTTGGATGGGAAGAAGATAGAGAGTCCGGCGTTGCCGACGGATTTTACGACGCGGCGACTGGAAGTTTGCTGGAAGTATCCGTTGGCGAAGGGGAAGCATTCGGTGCGGGTGAAGGTGTTGAATCCCGATGAGCGGTATGAGATCCGGGGCCTGGCGTATATCGTTTTTTCCGATGCGCCGGCGAAGGATCCTTTTATACAACGTTAATGCCATTTTATGCGAATAATGATTTTGGGGTTGTTGTTTTTTGCGGGGCGGGTTATGGCGGATGCAGCGCCGATGGCGGATACGGTGGTGTATCGGGTGAAGACGTATGAATATACCCCTGATTTGAAATTGGATGTGTTTGCGCCAGAAGGGGCGAGCGCGCCGGCGGCGCAGCCGGTGATCGTGCTGTTTCATGGCGGGAGTTGGGTTTCGGGGGACAAGGCACAAATGGAGGGGCAGTGCCGGTATTTTGCGCGGCAGGGGATGGTGGCGGTGACGGCGAATTACCGGTTGCAGGGAAAGGATACGGGTATCGTCGATGCGAAGATTGCGGTGCGGTGGGTGCGGGGGCATGCGCGGGAGTTGGGCATCGATACGGCCAAGATGGTGCTGGGAGGAGCGTCGGCGGGTGGGCATCTGGCTACGATGGTGGTGGTGGCGGGGATACCGGCGCGGGCGCTGGTGTTGTTCAACCCGGCGTATAGTACGGCGGATGATCCGGCGGTGGAACCTTATTCGCGGGCGGGTGCGGGGTTTCCGCCGACGGTGTTCTTTTATGGGAGTAAGGATAAATGGAAGCCGGCGGGGGATAGTCTGCGGCGGCAGTTGAAGAAGGCGGGGGTGGATTGTGAGATGTGGGTGGCCGAGGGGCAGGTGCATGGGTTTTTTAATAAGGCGCCGTGGAAGGAGGCGACTTGCGTCAAGGCGCAGGAGTTTTTGGCGCGGTTGGGGGTGATGAAGGCGGTGGAGGGAGCTCAGGAGGGGAATGGTGGGCTCTCAAGGGAGGATCTGAGATAAGAAATCCAATATATTTGCAAATCGCTCTATGCCAAATTTATACATTATAGCGGGATGCAATGGCGCGGGTAAGACGACGGCGAGTTTTACCATTCTGCCGGAAATGCTTAATTGCCGGGAGTTCGTGAATGCGGATAGTATCGCAGCGGGGCTTTCGCCTTTCAATCCGGAAAGCGTGGCAATTGAAGCGGGGAGGATAATGATCATGCGGATCAACGAACTGCTCGTTTCGAGGGTGGACTTTGCTTTTGAAACAACGTTGGCGACGAGGAGTTATTTGTCCTTAGTGAAAAAGGCCCAACGCGTACCGGCTTGTGACAGATGGATAGTAATCAATAACAAAACCGTTGTGCCGGAGTTAGTTGCCAAGGGAACGCTCTCAGGCAATAATATGATTCAGAATCACTATATTTGGGATATAATAATCTCTCAAAGCACTAATTATGGAACCCAATAGGTCGGAACTCGACCAGTTATCGGATAAAATCCTGGAAGGAATGGCTGAAGCCTCGCGCAGATTGGTTGAAGAAAGCGCAGTAAATGGCCGGTCGCTCGTTATTTCCGAAAATGGCGAAGTGAAGAGAGTTCCAGCAAGTGAACTATTGTCAAAGGTTTCAAAGAAGCGGTGAACCGCCTCAATGCCAAGATACAAGAAGCACCCCATGCAGGGTGCTTTTTCATTTTAGGCAAGAACCCGGACTTAGCGGGTGAAGGCCGAATAGATGACCTGTTCGAGGCGGTGTTCGAAGTCGCCGTGGGAGTTGGGGGTCTGCTGGGTCATGATGAGGCAGACGACGTGGTTGGCGGGGTCGGCCCAGTAGGTGGTGCCGAAGAAGCCGCCCCAGGAGAAG
>NZ_DASYCH010000086.1:0-13116 GCF_036500295.1 Puia sp.
AAAAGATAAAAAATGAAGACTATTTTATCATTCGGCCTGATGGCGCTTGTCGCGGTAGGGCTGATCAGCATGCGCGAGCGGCAGCAGGAGCCGACAAAAGATTCCGTCACGACCGTTCGCCCGGTGATCGCCGCAGATACCATTCCGTCCGGTCATCGGTTCAGCCCGCGGACGAACAGTATCAATGATGAGGGAATACCGCCCGTGCCACCCATACCGGCTCTGCCACCCATGCCCGCAATTCCTCCCGTGCCTCCCGTCCCACCGGTGCCGCCGGTGTCCGATTATTATATCCGCCACATCATCCGCGATCTGCGTAGCGACAAGATCATCGACAAGAGCGCCCCCCTGAGCTTCACGCTGGATAACAACGGGTTTACCGTCAACGGCGCGAAACAGCCGGCCGAAGTGATCAAACGCTATCAGCAGAAATACCTCGACCGGCCCAAAGATCATTTTATCTATGAGCATCGCGGCGGTTCCACCCATACCGATATCTCCACGAATAAGAAAGAGCCCGAAGAGATCTAGTCAATCAACCTACTGTTTAAAGATACGGCCCATACCGGGGCTATCGAAGATGAGCCTTCTCAGCTGCTCGGGATCGATAGCCCCTTGTTTTGCATAAATGATCTTACCCCCCGGCTCCACGAGCAGGCTGTAAGGCAGGGCGCCCTGCCATTTCGGGTCGATAGCTTCCATGAGCTTGTATTTGTCGTCGCCCGTATAGATATAGTTGGGCGAGGAGCACTCCTGTTTTTCGAGGAAGCGGAGGGCCTTTGCCCCGGCGGCGCTGTCGTCGGTGCTGATGCTGACGAGCTCGAAGCCGCGGTCCCGGTACATCCGGTTCAGCGACACCAGTTGAGGATATTCCTCGACACAGGGTACGCACCAGGTGGCCCAAAGGTTGATCAGCCGAAGCTTTTTACCATTATTATGAACAAGGCCGGCAACACCCGTGACGCCGATGGTATCGAGCCGGACGGGTTCATGCGCCCAGGTGATGGCGGCTTTTTCCGTCCAGTTACTTTTTTCGATCCATTTAATGCTGCAGCCGAAGGTCTTTGTCACGGCAACCGGCGGTTCTTTACCGGCAAGAAGGGCATCGAGGGCGTTGCGGGCGTCGAAGTGCTGGGGCGTTTTTGCCGGGTTCTCCTGGTCATCGATGCGGCCGTTGTATCGAAGCCGGCGTTGCTGGTCGAAGATAAAAACATGCGGCGTCGAGATCGGACCATA
The DNA here is from genome assembly GCF_036500295.1 of Puia sp. Classification (NCBI taxonomy): domain Bacteria; kingdom Pseudomonadati; phylum Bacteroidota; class Chitinophagia; order Chitinophagales; family Chitinophagaceae; genus Puia; species Puia sp. Next base: position 1,237 of record NZ_DASYCH010000086.1, read on the forward strand.
TTGCTTCGAGGCTGTCTCCGTCTCACCGTCATAGAGGTAGGGAAAGTTATAGCCCGCATTTCCTGCGCGGGTCTTCATATCGTCGAATCCGTCGCCGACATCGCTGTAGCCCAGTTCGTCGATGCGTAATGCCGAAGGCGCGTTGGGGCTGATAGCAACGACGCGAACGCCTTTTGCCGCATATTCATTGGTAAGCTGGATAATTCGTTTCTCATAGGCCTGCGAGGTCGGGCAGTGGTTGCACATAAAGACAACGACCAAAACCTTTGCCGCTTTGAAGTCTTGCAGCGTATAAGTCTTGCCATCCGTAGCCGGGAGCCTGAAGTCGGGAGCCGGAGCGCCGATGGCCAGCGTCGGATGATCGTTGATATGTTCGGCATCGATGGTGGTGGCCAGTAGTCGCAGCGGTTGGCCGGCGGCAATGGCGAGGAGATACCAGGCATCATGGGGCAGCCATTGTTCGGCCCACCGCCAGTCATAGTCTTTTCCCGTCATCGCATACGATAGATTGAAGTCGATGTCTTCTTCGTTGTCGACACCGCTGGTGATCCCGTTGACGATACCGCCCGGCGCGTTGGTGTATTCGAAGGTTCCGAAAAAGCCGTATGCAGGGTTGTTATGGCCCGTTCCCTGGACCATGGAGGCGTCATAAGGGTTCAGACCCAGGATCCAGTTGAGCTGGTCGATGGCAAAAGTTTCGAGCGAGTCGACGAAGGACTTATTGCGATCACCCGCCGTGGCTGCGGATGCATCCCCCGAGTTGGCTGCGGATGCATCACCTGTGAAGAGCGGGACGGCCAATCGGGCCGCGGCAGCCATCGAACCCAGGCGGGCATCTTCCCCCTGCCACCAGGGCGAGGCTTCGCTGCCATGCGGAAAGAAAAAGCTGCTGCGCCGGCGTCCCAGCGTATCCTGTACCAACTGCCGGCTATAGCCGAAGGGATTGTTCACCTCGTGAGTGATGGCCAGCTCATATTCCAGCGACCGGTGCACGCTAAGCTTTATCGCCGCCTGCGTCGCACCCGTGGCATAGGGATAATAATAAAGGAGGCTTACCAGGGGCAACCCGGCATCGGAAGGATGAAAGAAGGGACGGTCCGCATTGTCGGCACGCCAGTAGTCGGTGTACTTGCCCCAGGACGTAAGACGGCTGAGAAGCTGGTTGGCCCTTTTTTCGGCAGCTTCGCGATACTTGTCGGCACGGGTGGCTTTGTAGAGTTCGGTGGCGGCGGCAAGCGCACAATAGTCATCCACGATATTTTCTTTCCCGTCATTGGTCATGGCGGGATTTTCTTTGTCGAGATAGGCAAAAGCCTCTTCGGCGGCCTGCAGGTAACGGGCATTGGAGAAATCACCGGGGATACCGGTCATGGAAGCCATGGCAAGCGCCGCAATGGCCATACCCCCACCCGACCGGAAGCTGCTCTGATAGCTGCGCCAGTCATTGACGATGCGGTCGCCGCCAAACGATTGATCCTTTGACTGCTTTATCCGATAACTCTGTTGTTCGGGGGAGATAGCCCGGTCCTTTGCCGCTTTGGCCGCGCCGGGTGCCCCGATGGACCGATAGAACGAGCCGCCTTTTGCCTGCAGCCGGACGAGATAGTCCGCGCCATAGTTGGCCTCATCCATGATGCGCCGGAGAAACTGGCGATAGTCGGTGCCCGTGCGGTTGCTCAGCAGTTCGTTTGTCTTTAACAGACTGTAAACGACCATGGGTACCTGCTGCGGGTTGAAGTAAGAAGAGAAAGAAAGGTGTGAAAGGTGGATGCCATAGTCACCCGTGGCGTCGTACCAGCCGCCATGAAGGTCCAGGGTGTCCGGGCCATCCCCATGTCGCGCGGCCGCGGGTAAAGGCAAATGATGGTCGGCCTGATCGATAAGCCCGGCCGAACGTTGGCCTTTGAAATAATATAAGACATCCGAAAGGGTCGCCTTTTCAAAGACGTTCCTGCCGATAACGAAGGGATAGGACGTCACCGGGACGCCCCCGATCATGGATCGTATCCGATAAACCCCCCGTTTATGATACGTGGAGAAATCAAGGGTGTAGAACAGCCAGTGCTTCCATTTGCCGACGGGGCCGCTGTACACGGGCTCACCGGCGTAGACGACTTTATTCGTGCTGTCATCGATCAGCTGGAAGGCGGAATTGGATTGCCGGGTATTGGTTTGGATGATGGCGCGTTTCGCCTTGCCTTCTTCATACCCTACGTGGTTGACGAGGATGCGCGGGGATTGTGCGGATGACGCGAGGGTTATAAGCAGGAAGGAGATGAACAGGAGGGATCGCATAGTTCGATTAGTTTATGGACAGCCGGTACAGGGAGTTGTGGCCGGTGATAAAAAGGGTTTGGGAGTCGGCGCCGAAGGAGAGACCGGTAGGCCGTTCGGGAGTCTTTAGGGTTTTGATCAGGTGGCCCTGCGGGTCGTATACATAGATCTCTCCATCGGCAATATAGACATTTCCGGCGGCATCGGTCGCGGTGGCGAACTCGCCGCGCTGGGCGAAGTAACTGAGATCGGAGAGGATGCCTTTGGGATCAACGTTTGTCCTGACGGTGCGTTTGTCATACTCGTCAGTGGTATACAACGGCTTGCCGGGCCGGGCCGCGGCAAGAGCCGTGCTGCGGGCGAGATCATAGACCACCGGGATGATCGTTACGCCGTCGGGTGCGACGAAGCACTGCTGTGGACGTTGGACGGAGACGGTGTTGAAATCATGATAGTCGCGCCAGCGATGCGCCGGGTAAAGCGCCCGGTCGACCGGGTCGATGCTGCCCATCGGCTGCGTCGGAAGAAGACGGATCGTTTCATCGGGGTTATCCGGATCGATCGAATAGACCCAGGTAGCGAAGCCGGAGTTGCCCCAGCCGCTGAACGAGGTGCCGGCGGCGTCGGGCGGGTTGGTAAAGGTTTCGCCCGTACCCGGTTTGGGAACATATTTAAAGACGACGAGCAGGTTGTCTTTTTTGTCGCAGGCCAGGGACAGCGGTTGCCAGGGATAGTCGGCGAGAAGCGTCGTCTGACGGGTGGCAGGAGAGTAGCGATAAATGCGGCGCAGACGCGAATCACAGAAGTAGATATTGCCTTTGCTGTCGGCACAGGGGCTTTGAGCGAATTCGAAGCCGGTCGCAAGCTGAGTGGTTGCCGGCGCAGCGGAGGCATCTGACGCTGTTGTTTCTTCACCGATAAACAACCGGGCAAACTCCCAGGGCCGGACGGTAGTGTTGGTGTTGACGTCGTAGAGGGGGTCGGTGGTCGTATAGATGATCTGACTATAGTTGTGAACGTTGAGAAATTCGAGGTTATGACCGCCCCAGCGACGGATCGACCAGGGATAGGGTTTGTTCACCCGGATGACGCGGAACATATACAGATTGGCAAAGGTCATATCATGACAGTCCTCGAGTTCCATGGGTTGGCATTCGGTGGATTCGCGGCTCTCTTCTTCGAGTTGCAACGCATAGACCTTCCAGTTGGCGACGGCGTTGAAGCGGACTTCGTTGCGAACATGGTGTTCGACGGAGAGGGCATAGATCCGGCCGGGGGTGGAGGTATGCGAGAAATAAGCGCCCGCCGTAGCGTAGGTGTTGGCGCTCCAGATATCCTTGAACGTTCCGCCACCGCCATTGGTGACCCATAGGCTCCAGTATTGCGTGTCCCAATCCCGTTCGGATTGCCGGCGGGCGGTGTCGGTTGTATTGGGCCGGGGGATGCCGCCATGACCGCCGATAAATTTTACGTCGTTCATATAGGAGTGCTCCCCGGACTGCCATTTGCACGCAACAGCACGGGGATTGCTGGCGTTTGTGTTGAGGCCGATCCCGCTGAGAATATTGCGGCCACCCACGGGAGTCTCGACCATGGGTTGCGGGCCGCCGAAGCCGCCAAAGGCCGGGGTGTTGTCGGCAATGAGAAATTGCGTGGCAAACGGGTGAAGACCGATGAAGACCGTGTTGGGCCGGAGATGAAGGGGGGCGGTGAGCCGGTACCAGCCTTCGGGGACATAAAGAATATCGTGGTGGTCGATCGCCTCCTGGATCACTTTTGTATCATCGGACACGCCATCCCCTTTGGCGCCGAGGGACCGGAGATTCGTCCACAAGGCCGCGTCCGGGAAGGCGGGGATGTCCGACGGGGCAACGGAAGGCATGACGGATACGGATTGAATATCTTTTGTTGTAGCATATACCGGGTCCGCGACCCAACCGTCGATCTGCAGTCCGTCGGTAAAACTCTTCACGAGATAGATGGGTGAGGGGGCGGTAGTACGGCGGTGGGTGAGCCGGCCTTCGGCCAGCACAGGGGTATTGCGGCAGGCGATGTTCCGGAGGTTCACCTGGCTAAAAGCGTTGTCTTCATTGCTGATGCGGATGGCCGTTTCTTTTATCCCCTCAAAACGGCAATCCTCCATAAAGAGCTTTTCATGGTAGTTGGAGTCGATGTCAACAACGACAGGCACCTGTTTCGCCTGCAGCCGGATGAGAACGAGGCCCGCCTCGCGGGTGCGGATGGCAGCGCGGCGCTGCCCTTCAAACCAGGAGTCGACGATGGCACAGGGCCAGCCGGGGCTTGGCTTCGTAGTAAAGATGCCATAGTCGCCGCCGAAGAAGCGGATGTCTTCCATCTCGTTGCCGACGTCGAATAGGCCGGCGCGCCCGTTACCCGCGTCGATGTCGACATGGGAGATATAGCTATGCTGAGCGAAATGGGTACGCAGGGCGATGGCGGCGGGATTACCGTCCCCGATCCGCAGGTTGATATTGGACATCGCGCTGTAAAAGGTAGAGGCGCCGGCGTCCCGGACAGGCTGGCCGGGAGCGGAAAGGCCGCTGACAAACCAGAACATATAACGGCCCTGGCCCTTATCCCCCGGGTCTGCCGATTGGAATCCGGGGGAGTTACGCCCCAGAACGATCAGCGGGCGGGTCTTGCCAAAGCCGATAAGCCGGATCGCGGTCGGGATATAGATAGTCTTCGAGATGCGGTAGGTTCCCTCAGGGATAAAGATGATCCCAAAATTGTCGCGGGTCTTTAGCGTTCGGATAGCTTCCTGCAGGGCATCGGAGACATCGGTCTTTCCGTCCGCGGTTATCTTATAATTATCCGCGGTAAAATAGAGGGCGTGGGGGTCGTCAGGGCGGGTGCGGAAGACGGAGACCCCGGGAAGTGGGGCCGCCCCGGTGACGACTGGGAGGAGCAAAATAAAGGTGACGATCCGAACATAGCTTTTCATAGGGGAAAGGTAACTCGCCGCGACGGTCCGATGGCGGCGAAAGCCCCCTACTTTACCACTACAGCGGAGAAAAATGGCAAAAAGCGGCTGTTTTGAGCATAAGTAATGGTAGAATTGCAGCATGAGAAGGTTTCTGATCGTCAGCCATGGAGAGCTGGCCGGCGGCATCCGGTCGGCACTGGAATTGATCACCGGGGTCACGGCCGGGGTCGCGATCCTTCAGGCCTATGTCGATGAGAACAAGTCGGTGGAAGAGGAGATCGCCGGACTGCTCGGCGGGGCCTGCGACGAGGAGGAGTGGGTAGTGTTTACCGATTTGCTGGGCGGCAGCATCACCAACCAGGTGTTGCGGGTTGCGGCGGAGTTGGGGGTGATGGGGTCGGTCCACGTCGTGGCAGGGATAAACCTGCCGCTCGTGATCGAAGTGGTGATGGCGGATTCGTCCACGCCGGTAAGGGAGGTACTCAACGACGCCATCGGAATGGCAAGGGATCAATTGGTCTATGTAAACGAACTGATCAATAATAATGGTTAAGCTGTTACGAATCGATGACCGGCTTGTACATGGCCAGGTGGCATTTACCTGGACGCCGGCGCTGGGGGTAGACGGTTTGTTTGTCGCCAACGACCGGGTAGCAAAGGATGAATTTTTACGGATGACCCTGGGACTCGCCAAACCGGCGGGAGCCAAACTGCTGATCAAGTCGATCGCGGATTCGATCACCTGGCTCAACGACGCCAAAAATAAGGGCCAGCAACTGCTGGTGCTGGTCGATTCGGTAAAAGACGCTCATGTGCTGGCAATGGAAGTAGGTGATATCCGGTCGATCAATTTTGGTGGCATCCGGGCAAAGACGGGAGCAAGGCCGGTCTCGAAGGCCATCGCCCTCAGCGACAATGACATCATACTCATCCGGGAACTGCTGGCGAAGGGACTCGAATTGGAAGTGCGGCAGGTGCCGACGGATAAAAAAGAACCGATCGAAAATCTACTCTGACGTGCTGAGTTATCTATTTATTACGCTGATCATTTTCTTCGGTCATTCTGAAGATCTGCTGGGCACGACCCTGCTGAGCCGGCCGCTTGTACTGGCGCCGCTGGTCGGCTGGGCGCTGGGCGACTGGCAACAGGGGGTGATCATCGGGGCTTCCCTGGAGCTGATCTTTATGGGTAATATCAAGGTTGGTGCGGCGATCCCGCCCGATGTGGTAACGGGAGGCGTCCTTGGGACGGCCTTCGCGATCATCTCGCATAAAGGCGTCGGCATTGCGCTGGCCCTGGCCATTCCCATCTCTATCCTCGCGGAGATGCTGCTGAGCGCTTTGTTCGTCACCCGGAGCGTTTTCAATAAAACATTTACCCGGTATGCCGAGACCGGGAATTGGCGGGGCGTGCAGCGGCTGCATGTGTTATCGGGTTTCGTCAAGCCTGCGCTGATGGCGCTGGTCGGCTTTCTTGCCCTGCAACTGGGCGCGGGGGTGATGAAAGCCTTTCTCGACAGGATCCCCGCCTGGGTGAACACAGGTTTACAGGTAGCCGGCAACCTCCTCCCGGCACTCGGGTTTGCGCTGTTGATGAACCTTCTTTTCCACAAGCGGGTGGCGCCCTATTTTTTTCTGGGGTTCTTATTAGCCGCATATTTAAAGATGCCCATTATCGCCATCGGCGGGTTGGGGGTGATCATTGCCTTCCTGGTGACGCAGGAGAAGCCGCGACCCGGTGAAGCGCTGGATGAAGAGAACGGAGACGGCGGCTACGAACCGGCGACAGCAGAGCCGGCCGCGGAAGAACGGGCGCCGGCACTGAGCAAGCGCGATCTGCGGCGCATCTTCTGGCGGAGCATGTTGCTCGAAGCAAACTTCAATTTCGAGACCTGGCAGAATACCGGGTTTGCCTTCGCCCTTTTACCGGTGCTGCGGAAGTTCTATTCGACAAAGGAATCGATGGCGGCTGCCCTGCAGCGTCATCTGCAGTTGTTCAATACAAGCACCTATGGCTGTACGCTGATCCTTGGGCTCACGGCGGCGATGGAAGAGCAGAACAGCCGGGATGCGGAATTCGATGCCGAATCGATCAACTCGGTGAAGCTGGGGCTGATGGGACCGCTGGCCGGCGTTTTTGATTCACTTTTTTGGGGAACGCTAAAAGTCATTGCGGCAGGTGTAGGCACCTCACTCGCGTTGAAAGGAAATGCCCTCGGGGTGGTGCTGTTTATCCTCTTGTTTAATGTCCCGCACCTGCTGTTGCGGTATCAGCTCACCTTCATCGGCTATAAGACCGGCACCCGCTTCCTGATGCAGCTGTCGAAGAATAATGTGATGGACAGGCTCAAGGATGGCGCGGCGATCCTGGGTCTGATGGTCGTGGGCGCCATGCCGGCAACGCTGATGAGTATCCATACCCCGTTGTCGTTTGGTGAAGGCGCGGGATTACAGGGCGTGCTGGATCAGATAGTCCCTGCGCTATTGCCGCTCGGGCTCACCTTTCTGACGTATTATTTTATCCGGCGCGGCGTTAAGACGACGGCATTGCTGATCGGGCTGCTTGCACTTGGATTTCTTGGGAGTATCTTACACTGGATCATATGACGGGCATCGGCGTTTCATCGGGGATTGCGATAGGCAGGGCCTATTGGCTGCGACAGCGAACAGCGCGGATCAGCGGGATCCTGCTTGCCGATGCGGCTGCCGTCCAGTCGGAGACGGGGAAATATCAACGCGCGGTGGCCGCGGCGATCGCCGGGCTGGAGAAATTGATGGCCATGGAGAAGGAGGAAGAGGCGGCCATCCTGGAAGTACAGGTGCAGCTGTTGCAGGACCCTGCCTGGGAAGAAGAAGTGTACCGGCGCATCGGGGAACTGCGGATACCGGCACGGGATGCCGTATTACTGGCGATGGAACATTTTGTGGAAGTTTTTGAGAAGATGGAAGATGATTATCTGCGGGCGAGAGCGGCGGATGTCAAGGATATGGGATGGCGCTTGTTTCAGCGACTGGCCGGCCTGCCCGTGGGGAGACAGTTGCCGGCGGGCGAAGGCTGGATCGTCGTCGCAGAAGACCTCACCCCGTCCGACACCCTGGGTCTCGATGCCGGCCGCGTCGAAGGCTTTGTCACGCAAACGGGCGGGAAGACCTCACATGCGGCCATCGTGGCGCGACTTCGGGGCATCCCGGCCGTCACCGGGGTCGGCGAGGGACTCGCAGCGATTGCCGACGGTGATGAGTTGGTGTTGGATGGCGAGTCGGGCGTAGTGCTGGTAAACCCATCGGCAGCAGTCATTGGTGAATACCGGCAGAAACGGGAAGATTTTTTGCGCCGGCGGCAACAGTTGCGGGCACTGAAAGATCGCGAAGCAGTGACCACCGATGGAGTTCGGGTGCATCTGCAGGCCAATATTGCTTCGGCAGAGGATATGGAACAGGCGCTTGCCTTTGGAGCCGAGGGCGTGGGACTCCTGCGTACCGAACTGCTGTTCATGCATCGGGACCGGTTGCCGACGGAAGAAGAACAATTCATTTTTTATAAGAATGTGCTTTTGCGCAGCGGCGGCCACCCGGTGACGATCCGCACGCTGGATATCGGTGGGGATAAGCCCCTGCCTTATCTTGATCTGCCAAAAGAAGAGAACCCTTTTCTTGGTTATCGGGCGATACGCATTTGCCTGGATCAAAAAGAGCTGTTCCTGACCCAGCTGCGGGCGATCCTGCGAGCGGCCTTGTTTGGTCCCTGCCGGATCATGTTTCCGATGATCGGGAGCGTGGAGGAATTGCTGGCAGCAAAGGCAGCGGTGGCGGAAGCCCGGAGAATGTTGACCGCCGGAGGTATTGCGTTTGCCGCGGAGGTGCCGGTAGGGGTCATGATCGAGATCCCCTCGGCGGCGCTGACGGCCGATCTGCTGGCAAAAGAAGCGGACTTCTTCAGCATCGGGACCAACGATCTTTGTCAGTATACGCTTGCCGTCGACCGGATGAACGAGAAGATCGCCGCCTTGTACGATCCCTTTCACCCGGCGGTGCTGAAGCTGATAAAAATGGTCATCGAGGAGGGACAGCGTGCCGGTATCCCGGTAGGGATGTGTGGAGAACTGGCGGGCGATGTAACCGCTACCCAACTGCTCTACCGCATGGGACTGCGGGAGTTTTCGATGGTTGCCCCAGCCATCCCGGAAGTGAAAAATGTCATTATTCGATTATGATCACAAGAGAATATCTAATCCTGGCGCCGGAAGGCATGCATGCAAGACCGGCCACGGCGATGGTCAAGCTGGCCAAACAATTTCAGGTGACGGTCCTGCTGAAGAAAGGAGAGAAGAAAGCAAAGCTCAACAGCCTGCTGAGTATTCTTTCGCTTGGAATAAAGGGGGGAGAGGGAGTGGCTCTGGAGTTCGAGGGGACCGGGGAAGCGGCGGCGGCGGAAGCATTTGATACTTTTTTTGCGAACAATTTAAAAGACTGGTAAAATGAAAATAACGATCACAAAGAACGAACGCGAATTCGATGTGACCGCAGCCTGGCGGATCATCGGGCAGATGCTGGCAAAGCCGGAAGCGGTCATCGGGCTGTCGACGGGTCAGACGACGATAAATATGCACGCTATCGTCAGTGAGATCTATAAGAAATATCCCTTCGATATCTCGCGGGTCACGCTGTTCAACGTAGACGAGCTGACCAATCTGCAACGGGAATATCCGGGCAGCTGTTATTCGATGATCTACGATCAATTGGCCGGCCCGTTGGGAATAACTGAAGAGAACTTTATCATGCCTCCCACTCTGTCGGATGATTTTGTCCGCGAGGCCCTGGTGTTCGAAGAACGTCTTGCGGCACGCGGCGGGGCCGATCTGCAAATGCTGGGCATCGGCTGGAACGGGCATATCGGCATCAACCAGCCGGGAACACCGTTCGAAAGCGAGACCTGGGTATCGCCCATGGACCCGATCTTCGAGGCAAAGGTTAGAAAGGAGACCGGGCTTCCGGCCGATCATGAGTTGGGCGGGCTGACCCGGGGGATCAAGAATATCATGCAAACGCGGAAGATCGTGCTGATCGCGAAGGGTGAACACAAGGCGTCGATCATCGAACAGGCTATTCTGGGACCCGTGACTACGGACATCCCGGCGTCGGTGGTCCAGCTGCATCCCGATTGCGAGATCCTGCTCGATGCGGCGGCAGGGGAAGGGATAAGGGCAAAGGCCAGGGAAAGGGGTTTTGAATGGTAGCTATCTGACCAGGTAGAAGCAGAAGGTCACCAGCATGCCCAGCAGAAAGGCGATAATAAGCCCGGGTACGGAAAGATGATTCTCTTTTAGCAACTTTTTCATGGGAGTATAAAGGCAAGCGACATGCCATTGGATAACTAATTGATTATCAATTAGCGCCCAGACCCCAGGGTTCCCATATTTGGAAGATTATTCCCTCGCCATAGCCGTCACGGCGGCCAGGAACCAGGCGGCATGGGGGAGCCATTGTTCGGTCCAACGCCATTCGTTGCCGTTATCCGCGGTCCGGAAGTCGATCCCGCTGCCGTCGCCATGGTCTTTACCTCCGGTGATCCCGTTGGAGATGCCGCCACGCTGGGAGCCATGGCCATAATTGGAATGCATGTAGGGGACGTTGTTTTGACCGAATTGATAAAGAAAGCAGATCGAATAGGGATTGCAGCCCAGGATCCAGGAGTATTGGCGGGCGGCATAGGTTACCAATGCATCCTTGTTCAGCAGCTTGTTGCCAAGCAATGCGGCAGTTGCCAATGACCCAAGCCGCGCATTCTCCCCCTGCCACCACCAACCGGTTTCATTGTCATGAGGAATGAAGAAGCCATCTTTCACTTCTCCCTTGTATAGGAAGCTTTGACGGGCATAGCCGAAGGGATTGTCCACTTCGTTGGTGACCTTTAAGTTGTAGGCGAGTGCCTGGTCGATGGTATTCATCGCGGCATCGCGGTAAGCCTTGTCCTGCTCCTTGTCGAGATAGCGGACAAGCGCGACGACGGGCAGGCCCGCATCGGCCGCATGCCAGAAAGGGCGACGGCCATCGTCGGAGATGAAATACCCTTCCGGCGTCATCCGCGCGTTGAGCTTTCCCGCGCGAAGCCGGGCCTGATCACGATAGTAGTTGCTGTCGGTGGCGATCCATAGCTCGGTGGCAGCCATTAGGGCGCAATAGTCATCGATAATATTTTCCTTCCCGTCATCATCGTATTTCGTGTTGTTGATCACCAGGTGGGCATACGCCCTTTGGGCGGCGTCGAGGTATTGCTGCGAAGTATATTCGCCGTGCTTGTGCCAGCGCGAGATGCGCGCCAGGGCCGCGATAGCCATCCCGCCCCCTTCGCGGAAGGCGCATTGGTATTCGTTGGTGGTGACGCTATTAGCACGAAGCCCGACAATTCGTCGGGCTTCGGGGTCTTTCTTGAAATAGGTGAAGATGGTCATGTAGAAATACCCATCGGGCGAGAGCGATCGCGTGACATAGTCGGCGCCCCAGAGCGCTTCACTGGTAAGTGAGTCGGTGAGGCCCCATTGGTTCAGCCGGCTTCGAAGGATCTCCCCGGTATTGACGAGACTCCAGGTCACCAAGGGGATCTGTTGGGGTGACATGAAATTCGCGTAGGCCAGATGCGAGAAGTATTTGCTGACATC
>NZ_DASYCH010000087.1:0-97012 GCF_036500295.1 Puia sp.
CCTTATTACCTGCTTCAGGGCTTTTTGTACATTCCGATAATCGAGTATTTCTTCCAGCATACTACTAAAAAAAAAGGTTTACACCGGGCGTTGTCCTTATTGGTCGCATAACTCCGCTCAACTCCTCCCGCATGGCTTCCGCTTCCGGCGTCCGCTCAATCCGGAAGTTCTCTTACGTGGTTCCGTTGTTTCCGCTTCGCTACAGACTGCTTAATTACTTCGCCATGCTAACATTCGGCCCTTCGGTTTGTCTGTGAGGCTTCCGTCTTTACCCTTTGCTTCGGGAGACGGCTCGTTCCCTTCCTACTACGGCTTCGGCTGACTTCTGCCTTGAACGAGGATTCGTTCGCAGACCTCCCAGGGTAAGTGTATCCGCTTTCCGTTCATGTAGCCTCTGCATTTACGTAATTGCTTTCTGTACAGTATCGGACTTCTGTTTCTTATGCAACATTATCCATGCAATCCCGCCTTATATGCAGTTTCTGTTCGTAGGCTCGAACGTTTGCCGCCTGCTTCCTTCAGATTCGTGGTCCCCCACGACACCCTTGCTCTTGGCTAAAGCTCCCTACTGTAAAGCGCTTTCGGGACTTGCACCCTATAGCTGATACACATGCCTGGCGCACATAAAAAATGCCCCGGCAAAGCCGGGGCCATTGAATCGCTTGCGGAGAGGGAGGGATTGGCTTCGCCGATCCCTTTGTGGGGGGCTTAAGACTAATTCAATGCCCGTTCGCTTCGCTCACTTTCATTGTCATTTTTTGCGCTTTTGTTCGAGCCAAGCTCGACAACGCTCCAAAAATGACAATGCCCCGCCTTAGGGCGGGGCATTGAATTAGTCTTGCGGAGAGGGAGGGATTCGAACCCTCGATACAAGTTTAAGCTCGTATAACGGTTTAGCAAACCGGCCCTTTCGGCCACTCAGGCACCTCTCCATCATCCCTTTCACCATAAATAGTCCAAAAATCGAAAGGGGAGGCAAAAATAAAGATTAATTGCGGTTTTGCCCAAAATGCCCTCCGGTTTTTTTGTTGAGCCTTGACAGACAGCGAATGGCGGCGGATCGACCGACCCTGGCAACACGACAACCAAACCGGCTTGAAGTTCAGGCCAGGCGCCGCCGCGCGAACCAGTCGCGCCCCACTGCGCAGCCGCCTAAGCCCACCAGGCGCCGCCTGCCCCCAGCCATCCCCCAACAAAAAAACCCATCCCGCTAGGGGATGGGCATGTATCCTTGGGTCTATAAGCAAAATTTTTACATCGCGGCAAGCTGAACCTTCTGTTGTAATTCCATCACATTCTCCCGAAAGAGACTGTCCGTATCCATAAGATCCTTCACCGTCTGGCAGGAATGGATGACGGTAGTATGATCCCTGCCGCCAAAATGCTCGCCGATCGTCTTGAGAGAATTCTTCGTAAAAGCCTTGGCCAGGTACATAGTGATCTGCCTCGCCTGAACGATCTCTCGTTTGCGGGTTTTCTGCAGTAATTTATCATAGGAGACATCGAAATATTCACATACCATCCGCTGTATTGTTTCGATGGTAATCTCCTTGCTGCTAGTTTTCACGAAATTACGGAGCACCTTTTTTGCCAATTCCAGGTCGATTTCCCTCTTATTGAGCGAAGATTGTGCCAAAAGTGAGATCAATGCCCCCTCCAACTCGCGGACATTCGTGTTGATATTATAAGCAAGATACTTGACCACTTCCTTTGGCATCTCAAGCCCGTCATTCTTCATCTTCCGCTCCAGGATGTCGATCCGGACATCATAGTCGGGGATCTGAAGATCGGCACTGAGCCCCCAGCGAAAACGACTGAGCAGCCTTTCCTGCAGTCCGTCGAGATCCTTGGGCGGCTTATCGGAAGAAAGGATAAGCTGCTTCCCCGACTGATGAAGATGGTTGAAGATCGCAAAGAAAGCATCCTGGGATTTCTCGGCCCGGCTGAAGAATTGAACGTCGTCGATGATCAAAACATCCACCAGCTGATAGAAATGAATAAAGTCGTTGATGGCATTGTTGCGGCTGTGATCCACAAACTGGTTGATGAACTTCTCTGAGCTCACGTATAAAACCACCTTGTTTTGATGAAGCCGCTTTACCTCGTTGCCGATCGCCTGAGCCAGATGGGTCTTCCCCAGCCCAACCCCACCATAAATAACCAGGGGATTGAAGGAATTGGCGCCCGGCTTTTCCGCAACCGTCTTACCCGCCCGGCGTGCAACACGGTTGCAATCGCCCTCGACGAAAGAATCAAAGGTGTACACCGGGTTCAGCTGAGCATCGATCTGCATCTTCTTCAGCCCTGGGATCACAAAGGGATTCTTGACGGGATTGTTTATGATAAGCGGAAAATCCATTTCGTTGTTGGAAAAGGTTTTGTACCCATGAGCCGGAACGTCCATTGTCAAAGGCTTGTTCTGATGATTCCCGCTATCCACCATGATCCTGTACTCCAGCATCGCATCCTTTCCCAAGATCCGTCTCAGGGTCTTTGCTAATAAATTTACATAGTGCTCTTCGAGGTATTCGTAAAAGAACTGGCTGGGGACCTGTATCACCAGGACGTTGTTCTTTAATTCAACAGGCTTAATCGGCTCGAACCACGTTTTATAATGCTGCCACTCCACTATATCCTTGATTATCTCCAAGCAACTGTTCCAAACTTTGTCAAACGATTTTGCCATTATTCAGTAACCAATTTTTATGCCGATTTATGAATTGTAATTTCTAAACTGTTCTAAGGAACCGGATTCTAAAAAGTTGCGCAGGGCGGCGAATATCAAAACTTTTACTGAAATAAAAAATTTTTTATTCACTTGTTTTTTTTGCTTTGGATACAGTTTTGATAGTCGAAAAATTCAAGTCATTTTTTTTCTACAAAACTCATGTCCAGCTTGACTAAAACAATAACTGTGCAAAAGAATCTGACACCCCGTCGAGGCCTTTTTTATTCTTTTCGAAAACCGTTTCTTTTGGACTTATTCACATCGATGCGAGTTGGAGACGATTGCAAAGCAACCACCTCCGCGGGGCATAGAACGACAGTAGTAGTGGATCCAGGCGTAATGCGGCAGTTGACCCTGCCGGGATGTTTTAAACCTACTTTGTATGAAGAAGGAAGACGTGAGCTTCGATGTAAACGAACCTTTCTTCATATATGTAGAGTTTGTTGTGAGGTGATTGAAGATACAAATAATTTGATTGCATATTCCAATCCGGGATTTTTTTTTTCAAAGAATAGACCCCACATTTTTCGTATTAAAACGATTAGGATTATATCTCAAACAGGCAGAACTATTTATCTTATTTTTGAACCTGCAACATGCAGCAAACACTCCAACTCAAGTTACTGCCGGCGGAAGCGGCCGACGATACCACTCTCCGGGAATACATTGCCCGGGCTACCGCAAGACGGGGGGAAGAGATCAACGGTTATCAATTGATAAAGCGATCGATAGACGCCAGGGGCCGTCAGCCTCACATTCTCCTAACGGTGAAGGTATTTATCAATGAGCCTTTTCGGGAAGAAAGCTTTGAACCGATTGCTTTCCCCGATGTGTCAAAAGCCCATCGGCAGGTAGTGATTATCGGCGCCGGTCCGGCAGGTCTTTTCGCCGCATTGCGACTCATCGGGAATGGCATCCGGCCTATTCTCCTGGAGAGAGGAAAAGATGTTCGCGCCCGACGCCGTGATCTCGCCGCATTGAACAAAGATGGGGTCATCAACCCGGAAAGTAATTATTGTTTTGGCGAAGGCGGAGCCGGAACGTACAGCGATGGCAAATTGTACACCCGAAGCAACAAACGCGGGGATATCCGCAGAATCCTGCAACTGCTGGTCCAGTTTGGCGCAGACGCTTCGATAATGGTCGACGCGCATCCGCATATCGGCACCAACAAACTTCCACAGATTATTCAGGCGATGCGTCAACAGATCGTGGAATGCGGCGGCATTTTTCTTTTTGGGAAAAAAGTTGTAGATATTCTTCTACAGGATCAACGCATCCACCAGGTGCGAACGGCAGACGGCGACAGCTTCGATGGCGATGCCGTTATCCTGGCCACCGGCCACTCCGCAAGAGACATCTTCCACCTGCTGCATCAAAAACATATTCTCATAGAGGCCAAATCCTTTGCGCTTGGCGTACGCATCGAACATCCCCAGCAGTTGATCGACAATATCCAATACCGGACACCTTCACCTTTCCTTCCACCCGCCGCCTATAGCCTCGTGGAACAAGTCGACCACAAAGGCGTTTTCTCCTTTTGCATGTGTCCCGGCGGTATTATTGCACCGGCGGCAACCGCGGAGGGAGAAGTGGTGGTCAACGGCTGGTCGCCTTCCCGCCGCAACAATCCCTATGCTAACTCAGGCATCGTCGTAAGCGTCGGAGAGATGGACCTGGCGCCCTTCCACCGGTTCGGCCCACTGGCCGGTCTCGCCTTTCAACAAAGCGTGGAACAAAAAGCATACACGGCCGGTGGCGGCAAATTCGCGGCGCCCGCACAACGAATGGCCGATTTTGTTGCGCGCCGGGTCTCGGCCGATCTCCCCTCCTGCTCCTATCTGCCGGGACTCCATTCCGTGCCGTTGGAAAAAGTGCTGCCACCGACTATCTTTGAAGACCTTCGGGGCGGCTTCAAGGCGTTTGGGGATAAGATGAGAGGTTATTTCACCAATGAAGCCGTTATCGTAGCCACAGAGTCGCGAACCTCATCCCCGGTCCGTATCCCCCGCAATCCGGAAACCCTTTGTCATCCGCAAATCGAAAATTTCTTCCCTTGCGGCGAAGGAGCAGGTTATGCCGGCGGGATCGTCAGCGCCGCCATGGACGGGGAAAGAGTCGCCGATCGGGTGGCCGGCCTGTAACGGTCGCCAAAATGTAAAGGTCGTCAGCCCGTAAGAGTCGCCGGCCTGTAACAATCAAAGGTCATTTGCGACAAACCTCTCAAATAAGTAATAAATCTTCTATTATGAATATCCTGGAAGTAAACGACCTGCAAAAGACATTCGCGACGCAAACCGCCGTGGACAAGGTCAGTTTCCAGCTTGGCAAAGGCTCCATCTTCGGCCTGCTGGGACCGAACGGCGCCGGCAAGACGACGCTCATCCGGATGATCACCGGGATCTTCTATCCCGATTCCGGAAACATCCAGTTCGAAGGCCGGCCTTTCGATCCTATGAGCGATGTCCTGCGCATCGGCTATATGCCCGAAGAACGGGGACTCTATAAGAAGATGAAGATCGGCGAACAAGCCGTCTACCTCGCTCAACTAAAAGGTCTCAGCCGGAGCGATGCGCTCCAAAAGGCAAAGCAATGGTTTATCAAATTCGAGATGCAAAGCTGGTGGAACAAAAAGGTGGAAGATCTCAGCAAGGGCATGGGCCAAAAACTGCAATTCGTTACCACAGTGATGCATGATCCGCGACTGATCATCCTCGATGAACCCTTCAGCGGCCTCGACCCCGTCAACTCCAATCTTATAAAGGACGAGATCTACAATCTCGCGCGCAATGGCGCGACCATCATCTTCAGCACCCACCGCATGGAACAGGTGGAAGAGATCTGTGACCACATCATCCTGATGAATAAAGGAAAGAAAATTCTCGACGGCACCGTACACGGCGTGAAACAACAGTTCAAGGAAAACCTTTTCCGCATCGGCCTGGAACGGCTCGTCGCCGCCGATGCAAACGCCGCCACCGCGTCACCCGCCTTCTCCGTCGTAGGCCAGATGGACGGTCAGCTCGTGGTAAAGATCGCCGATGGCCACCGGCCCAATGACGTACTAAGCTATTTTATCCAAAAAGGCGAAAGCATCACCTCCTTTATGGAGATCCTGCCTTCCCTGAGTGATATCTTTATCCGGCTGGTCGAGGGCACCCCACTGGCCAGACAGTTTCAAAACATCAACTTATGAGTAAGATCTGGCTGATCACACGGCGGGAATACCTGACCCGCGTTCGTAACAGAACGTTCCTGCTTTCCACCTTTCTCTTTCCACTGGTGATCATTCTGTTCATCGCCGGGTCGGTGGCGATCTCCATGCAAACCCATTCCCGTAACCGGATCGCCGTGATAGATGCCAACGGGTATTTTAAGGACTATCTCAAAAGCGATAGCGCGCTCAGCTTCGATTTCTCTCCGGGGATCGACACGCTCAACTACGGCCAGAAGGGCTTTTCCGCCGTGCTGATCATCCCCCTCCTGCACGAAGGTCAAAAGACGGATTGCAGGTTGAAGTATAAGAAACAATTGGGACTGGCGGGCATGGATGACCTGGACCATCGGATCAGCAATGCCATCACCGACCGGCTTATTTTCGAAAAGACCGCCGTCAGCCGGGCCAAACTGGATAGCATCCGCAAAAATTCCGACCTGGCTAACATCAAATCCTATGAAGACAACGGCAAGCTGTCAAAAGCCTCCAACCAGGGACTTTCCTTCGGCATCGGTTATGTCAGCGGGATACTTATCTATATCCTCACCTTTGTATATGGAGCGATGGTGATGCGGGGTGTCATGGAAGAAAAAACCAACCGCATCGCGGAAGTGGTCATCAGCTCGGTAAAGCCCTTCCAACTGATGATGGGCAAGATCACCGGCATCGGAGCGGTAGGCCTGACCCAATTCCTGCTATGGGTCGTGCTGCTCGGCGGGTTAGCCCTCGTCGCACAGGGATTCATCCCCCATGATACAATGAAAGAAGTGCAACAGCTGCAACAAGCCGGGGCGATGACCAATGGCGCTTCCGTCGCCAGGGCGGGGGATGCCGCACAGAAGATCGCCCAATTCCAGAACACCCTCGACACCGCCAACTGGGCCTTCATCCTTTTTTGCTTTCTCTTTTACTTCATAGGCGGCTATCTCTTCTACTCCGCACTTTTCGCAGCCGTCGGCAGCGCCGTCAACGAAGACCCGCAGGAAGCCCAATCGCTGATGATGCCGATCACGCTTCCCGTCATCTTCTCCTTTTTCATTATGACTGCCGCCATCCAGGATCCTACCGGACCACTGGCCGTTTGGGCCAGCATCATCCCCTTCAGCAGTCCGATCGTTATGATGGCGCGGATCCCCTTTGGCGTCCCATCCACGGTCGAGTATTGGCAGCTGGGGCTTTCGATGCTGTTCCTCGTTCTCGGGTTCCTGGGAACCACCTGGCTGGCCGGTAAGATCTATCGAACGGGCATCCTCATGTACGGGAAAAAACCCACCTGGAAGACGATGTGGAAATGGGCATTCCGTAAGTAGGCAGACCACCTCTCCCCGGGGAGACGGACACGTTTTGCCCAAAGTTTGCCCAAAGGATGAATGGTAAAAAAAGACTGGGGTTCGGTGCAACATTCCGGCCCCTGCTGCGTACTTTTATACGAAAGGTGTCGTAAAGCGCCGGGCCCGGTAAAACCCGCCCGGATAGAAGGATGCGGAGCATCAACAATTGCTGGAAACCTATCGGTTTTCCGGCCCCAAAATTTCGGCAGGCATTATTATCAGATAGATTTTAAGCCTCATGTGTAGTAGAAAAACGGGACTGTTCTCAGTCCCGTTTCTTTATTCGTTCATATATGTCCGATGATCCTTAGCTGGCTTCAAGCATTCGAAGAATGGGGAATTCGCTTTTGCCCGACTCATATTGCATCTCCGCTGGAGTGAATTCGATGTTGACCGTTATCGGCGGGGCCTTTTCCTTTATCGAAATATTCGGTTTCCGGCAAGGCTGATAGCCCTTCTTATTAAACTCAACAGTAACCTGGGAGGCAGGAAGTTCCGGAAACCGGAAATAGCCATCCGCATCCGTGAGGACCGCTTTGAGATTATTCGTACCGGGGACAAAGGCGGAGACAGTAACGCCGGACAACGGCTTCTTGGTAATGGCATCCGTCACATAGCCATTCAGCACACCCTCCAATTTACCTGAATTGGCCTTCGCCATCAGCGACAGCGGAGCCAGCAGGAGGAGGAACAATAATTTTCGAGGGGTGCCCATATGTCAGTTTTGCGCAAGACCAATTTAGCTCAATTTTTGCAGTTGAGCAAATTCGCTTTCCGCGGTAAATGGGGATTTTTCCGGCCGGTCGCAACTCCCGATCTGTGGCCCGCTAAGTCTCCCGGGGATCCAATGTCCCCTCAGGACTCCCCCAGATCGATCTCGGTATTGTCCCCGATATTCAGACTGCGGGATTCGCCCTTTACCTCCGTATCACTGCCGATGAGGGAATGGGTCAGCACGATATCATACAGGTCGGCAAAAGAGCCGATGATAGAGTCTTTTAGGATGGAATAGTTCACCCGGGTCTTTTCCCCGATAGCCACATTGGGCCCCACGATGGAATTCCGGATATCGCAGCCCGGAGCGATGCTTACCGGCTGAATGATAATGGTATTCTCGAACTGGTGCTCCGGGGCGATCGTCCCCCCGAATTTCTTGAGCAGCTTGGCATTGGATTCCAGCAAGGTCTCCTTCTTGCCGCAGTCGAACCAGTTTTGCACTTTGAACGCCCGGAATTTGACGTTGTTCCGGATCATGCATTCGATCGCGTCGGTAAGATTGTATTCGCCATAACTCGTGACCTGATTGGCGATATTGGTTTCCAGACAATTGAAAAGCACTTCCGTCTCTTTTATCCGGTAAATGCCGACCAGGGCCATATTCGATTTGGGGATCTGCGGTTTCTCCACCACCCGGTCGATGCTGCCGTCGTCCTCCAGCTCGGCAACCCCGAAATTACGCGGGTCATCCACCCGCTTCACTCCCAGCAGGGAATGCGGCTGGCTCAGCACGTCTTTCACATCGTATTCGCAGATCGTGTCACCCAGCACGATAAATATCTCATCACCGCCGACGATGCCCCGGGTGAGCAAGACGGCATGCCCGATACCGTGACGTTCGTTCTGATAAACGAAATGCGCCGTCAGGTGGGGATACTTTTGCTTTACAAAATCCTGGATCTTTTCGCCGAGATATCCAATGATGAAGATGAATTCGGTGATTCCGGCTTCCATCAACTGGTCGACAATAATGGAGAGGATAGTCTTGCCAGCTAAAGGGATCAATGCCTTAGGTTGCGTATACGTATGCGGACGTAATTTAGTTCCAGCGCCTGCTACGGGAATGATCGCTTTCATGTCGTATGAGTGCCCGGACTGTGCTACTGTGTCCGGTTGCGCGTGTAAAATAGTGAAAATTATTCTTTTTGACTTATTTTTGCGCCATGCAAAACGATACCTTGGTCTTTGATCTCATCCGGAAAGAATTGGAACGTCAGCGTCATGGAATAGAATTGATCGCCTCCGAGAACTTCACTTCCCAGGCGGTGATGCAGGCCATGGGTACCGTACTCACCAATAAATATGCAGAAGGCTATCCCGGCCGCAGATATTATGGTGGCTGTGAGATCGTAGACCAGATAGAGCAGTTGGCGATCGATCGGCTGAAACAGATCTTCTCCTGTGAATATGCCAATGTTCAACCGCATAGCGGCGCCCAGGCAAATGCCGCACTGATGCTGGCCATCCTCCAACCCGGCGATACCATCCTGGGGCTCGATCTCAGCATGGGCGGACATCTGACACACGGCTCGCCCGTAAACTTCTCCGGCAAACTGTATCGCCCCGTCTTTTATGGGGTTCGCAAATCGGACGAAAAGGTCGACTATGAAATGATGGAGTCCGTGGCCAAAAAAGAAAAGCCAAAGTTGATCATCTGCGGCGCCAGCGCTTATAGCCGTGAGTGGGATTACGCCCGGATCAGAGCTATCGCCGACAGCATCGGCGCCTTTGTGATGTGCGATATGGCGCACCCCGCCGGGCTCATCGCAAAAGGACTGCTCAACAGCCCCTTCGACCATTGCCATTTCGTAACGTCGACTACCCATAAGACCCTCCGCGGCCCCCGCGGCGGTATCATCTTGATGAAAAAGGATTTCGAAAATCCATTTGGACTGAAGGATGTAAAAGGCAATATCCGCCCGATGAGCAATCTCATCGACATGGCCGTGTTCCCCGGTACCCAGGGTGGCCCCCTCGAGCATGTCATCGCAGCCAAAGCCATCGCCTTCGGTGAGATCCTGTCGGATGATTTCACCGTCTATGCCAAACAGATTATCGCCAATGCCCAGTCGATGGCCGGCGCCTTCCTCGCAAAAGGCTATCATATCGTCTCCGGCGGCACGGATAACCACCTGCTGCTGATCGACCTCAGGAACAAGAATATCAGCGGCAAGAAGGCGGAGATCGCGCTTGGTAAAGCGGAGATCACCGTCAATAAGAATATGGTCCCCTACGATGACAAGAGCGCCTTTATCACTTCGGGTATCCGGGTCGGTGTGCCGGCCATCACTACCCGCGGGATGAAAGAAACACATATGGCGACCGTGGTGGAGATGATCGACAAGGCAATTATCAACGCGGAAAAAGAAGAGGTGCTCACTTCGATGCGTGGGGACGTGAATGCGTTCATGAAACAATTCCCATTATACCCGGAACTTTAACCTATGCTGCAACGAAAACAAACGCTTTGGATGCTGCTGGCGCTTATCTGCGCCGCGCTGACTTTTAAATTCGCCTTCTACTTCGGAAATATGAAAGTAGGCCTCAACGGGATAGCCCCGCTGGAGGTGAAAGCCCTGCCGACCTTTGGCGCCGGTTCGGTCAGTGCCGGCTCGGGCAGCGTTCTGATCCTGATCGTCACGGTGATCCTCATAATTGGGACCCTTATCAATATCTTCAACTTCAAGGTGAGAAAGAAACAACTCTGGATCACCATCGGCCTTCTCTTCCTGTCCCTGCTCAATATCCTCCTCTACTGGTGGAAAAGCGGCGTTCCCCCGTTCGAATCCGGCAGCTATAGCCTCGGCGCGCTCCTGTCCCTGGCAATCCCGGTTTTGCTGTTCATGGCCGCCCGCGGGATCCGCAAAGACGAAAAGCTCGTTAAAAGCACCGACCGGCTACGGTGAGTTCGCCGTCAGCGCTCAACATCATCGGTCAGGTCACTCCAGGTCTGTTAATTATTGATTTTCAATATATTAAGTCGGAAATTCCGAGCTCCGTCAAGAGCTTGCATGCCACCTAACCCGCCCCCGAAGGGGTACGCGGACGCCATAAAACCATCCGGTCTCCCAAAAAAATATTTGGAAGGAATCAAAAAATCGTACTAATTTTACAGTGTTAAATAATTTACGCCAGTAAAACCCATCGGGAGGTGGGGACCCGAAAGGCGGGAATAAACCACATGGGGAGTAAGGAGAGAATTCATCGGTTAAAAGAGCAAACCCGGGTAAACATCCTGGATGCTGCACACGACATCGTAAAAGATGAAGGATGGCAGGCGCTAAGTATGCGCAAGATCGCGGACAAAATAGAATATACCGCCCCGATCATCTACGAATACTACGCCAATAAAGAAGCCATCCTGCTCGAACTGACAAAGAAAGGATTTATGCTGCTGTCCTGCAGAATGAACGAGGCTAAGAACAAACACGAAAAACTGGAAGATCAACTCGAAGCCATGTGGCTGGCGTACTGGAATTTTGCCTTCGCAGAAAAGGAATATTACCAGCTGATGTTCGGAGTGGAAATGAACTGTTGTATTATGGACGAACTACTCCCGCCGGGATCAACCCCCTATGATATCGCCGCCGGCCCCATCGCCGAACTGATGGGCATCGGCGATATCGAAGACGATCGGGTCTGTACCAAATATTATACGTACTGGTCGATCATCCACGGTCTGGTCTCTATCAATATCGTCCGCCAGGGCACCTCTGATGAAATAAACCGGCAGATCTTAAAAGATGCCATCACCGGCATCACCCGTAGCCTGAAGAACTAGCCCCTCTAAGGTAGCCGCTGAAACCGGCGCACAACTTGCCAGGCGCCGTGCCGAAACATTTTTACCCGCGATTGTCCCAAAAACGACGGTTCAACTGTCTTGTTGAAAGAAGCCCGTTCGTCATTGCTGTAGGAAACCAAAAATTTTTTTCTTTTTTATTTAACAGTGGTAGATATTATGAACAAAAGTCTTTTCCTAGCGTTTGATTTAACACCATTAAACAATTTAATAAGGTTATGAGAAAGTATCTAGTGTTTTCCGCAATTTTAATAGCCGCTGCCATATATATCAGCGGTTGTAACCAGGCCCAGGGTACACAGGCCACCCCCCCGCCACAGACATTACCAGTGCTCCCGATCAATACAGCTCCGGCCACCACCTACCTCACCTACTCGGCCACGGTAGAAGGCAAGACAAACGTTGAGATCCGCCCCCAGGTAAGCGGTTACCTCGAGAAGATCTATGTAGAAGAAGGTGCCCATGTCTCGGCAGGCCAGCCATTATTCAAGATCAACGACCGGCCCTACGACGCACAGGTTCACAACAGCCAGGCCAACATAGAAGCCGCAAAGGCCAATTTGGAAAAAGCAGCCATCGAAGTTCATCGCCTGCAGCCACTGGTAGACAACAAGGTTATCTCCGACGTTCAGCTGAAAGCCGCGCAAGCCGCTTATGATGCCGCAAAAGCACAGGTAAGCCAGGCCGAAGCCGAGAACAACAACGCCGGGATCAACCTGGGCTATACCTTACTGAAAGCTCCCGTAAGCGGGTACATCGGCCGCATTCCCTTCAAAACCGGCGCCCTCGTCGGTAAAGGCGAAGCCCAACCGCTGACCGTGCTCTCCGAAGTGAAAGAAGTATATGCTTATTTCTCGATGAGCGAAAGCGATTTCCTCCGATTTACCAATCTGTCGGCCGGAAAGACGGTCAACGATAAGATCAAAGGACTGCCGCCGGTAGAATTGGAACTGGCCGACAAGAGCATCTATGCGGCAAAAGGCCGGGTCGAACTCGTAGAAGGACAATTCGACAAGACCATGGGGACCATCAGCTTCAGAGCCATCTTCCCCAACGCCGAAGGATTGCTCCGCAGCGGCAGCACGGGTAAAGTGCGTATCCCGCAGGACAACCCGAACCTGATCCCCGTGCCCCAGACCGCCACCTTCGACCTGCAGGACAAAGTGTTCGTGTTTGCCGTAGGCGATAGCAACAAGGTAGTCAGCAGACCCCTGCATATCGTCGGAAAAACAACCAACTATTATCTGGTAGACCAGGGCATTCACACCGGTGACAAGATCGTGTTCGCCGGGATGGATCGCATCCAGGACGGCGTCGTCATCACCCCCCAGCTATTGTCGGCCGACAGTGTGCTCAAGGTAATGCCGCTTTAACGACAGCGTAACGGAATTGCCGCCCATAGGCCCATAGCCAGGATTAGAACTATAGAAATTCAAAATTTATGCTTAAGAAATTCATCGAGAGACCGGTGTTATCAACGGTCGTGTCCATCATATTGCTTTTACTGGGCGTATTATCCGTCTTCACGCTGCCCATCACTCTCTTCCCGGATATCGCGCCGCCATCGGTCCTGGTGCAGGCAAACTATCCCGGCGCCAACGCGGAGGTCGTCGCCCGCAGCGTGGCAACCCCGCTGGAGGAATCCATCAACGGGGTGGAGAACATGACCTATATGACCTCCAACTCCAGCAATGACGGGAGTATGTCCCTGACCGTTTATTTCAAACAGGGCACCAACCCGGACATAGCAGCGGTAAACGTCCAGAACCGCGTGGCCAAGGCTACAAGCCAGATCCCGCAGGAGGTCATCCAGGCAGGTATCTCCACGCAAAAACAGCAGAACAGTATCATCATGTTCATCGGGCTCTACTCCACGGATAGCGCCTATGACGAGACCTTTCTGCAAAACTATATCAAGATCAACCTGATCCCGAAACTTCAGCGTATCCCGGGTGTCGGTGACGCCCAGCCGTTCGGTACAAAGGATTATTCCATGCGGATCTGGCTCAAACCCGACCGGCTGGTAGCCTACAACCTTTCTCCGATGGAAGTGACCGCCGCGATCAAGGATCAAAGTCTGGAAGCGGCCCCGGGCCGTCTCGGCCAGAGCAGCAAGGAAGTGTTCGAATACGTGCTGAAGTACAAGGGCAAGCTGAACAAGAACGAAGACTACGAGAACATCATCATCAAGGCCAACAACGACGGAAGCGTCATCCGCCTGAAGGATGTGGCAAGGGTCGAGTTCGGCAGCTATACCTATTCCTCCAACAGCAAGCTGAATGGCCATCCTACCTCCGGGGTAGCCGTGTTCCAGGTAGCCGGTTCGAATGCCAACAGCATCCTGACGGAGGCCAAGAAGCTCGTGGACAGGTTCGATTCACAGTTGCCAAAGGGCCTGAAGACGACGATCATGTACAACTCCAAGGATTTCCTGGATGCCTCTATCGATCAGGTGATCCACACCCTCATCGAGGCATTTATCCTGGTGTTCATCGTCGTATTCCTCTTCCTCCAGGACTTCCGGTCGACCCTCATCCCGGCCATCGCCGTCCCCGTGGCCATCGTGGGTACCTTCTTCTTCCTGCAGCTGTTCGGGTTTACCATCAACCTGCTGACGCTGTTCGCCCTCGTGCTGGCCATCGGTATCGTGGTGGATGACGCCATCGTAGTGGTCGAAGCCGTGCACGCAAAGATGGAGAGCACCGGGATGGACGCAAGGCCCGCTACGGTGTCGGCTATGAGCGAGATCTCCGGCGCCATCGTCTCGATCACGCTGGTAATGGCCGCGGTGTTTATCCCCGTAGGGTTTATGCAGGGTCCGGCAGGTGTGTTCTACCGGCAGTTCGCCTTTACCCTCGCCATCGCGATCCTCATCTCCGCGGTCAACGCCCTGACACTGAGTCCGGCCCTGTCCGCGCTCTTTCTGAAGAACCCCCATAAAGAAGGTCATAAAAAAAGACTCGGTTCCCGTTTCTTCGCCGCCTTTAACGCAGGCTTCAAGGCGATGACCGATAAATATATCAATAGCCTCAAGTTCCTGTTCAAACGCCGGTGGATCGCAATCGCCGCACTGGTGATCCTGGCCGCTACCTCCTATGTAATGATGCAGAGTACGCCCAGCGGATTTATCCCTACGGAAGACCAGGGCTTCCTGCTCTACGCCGTGAATACCCCTCCCGGCAGCTCGCTGGATAAGACGCACAAGGCAATGGAAGAGATCGACAGCATCATCAAGAACGATCCCATCACCGACCGGCGGTACAATGTGGAAGGGCTGAACTTCATCTCCAACGCAAATGCCTCGCCCTATGGCGCCGGTTTCGTGCGGATGAAGCCGGAAGATCAGCGCGGACCTATAAAAGACATGGCCTCCATCACGGCGTCCATGACCGCCAAGATCGCCGCACAGGTAAAAGACGCCCACGCGTTCTTCTTCACCTTCCCCACGATCCAGGGTTTTGGTAACGTAGCCGGATTCGAGTTCATGCTGCAGGACCAGAACAACGGTTCGCTGGACAAGCTGGGCGGCACCGCCTGGCAGTTCATCGGCGCACTGATGCAAAGAAAGGAGATCGCCTATGCCTTCACCACCTTTGCCTCCGGTAATCCGCAATACCAGATGGTCGTCGATGACAACAAGGCCAAACAGCTGAACGTGTCTATCGCCGATCTCATGCAAACGATGCAGATCTATTACGGTAGCGCCTTTGTCAGCGATTTCAACCGCTTTGGGAAATATTACCGCGTAATGGCACAGGCCGATATCCCCTATCGTACGGACGAAGCTTCGCTAAACGGCATCTATGTAAAAAGCACCACGGGCCAGCTGGTTCCGGTAAACCAGCTGATCACGCTGAAACGAACCTACGGACCCGAAACGGTGACCCGGAACAACCTGTACAATGCCGTTACCATCAACGGCGTGCCCAAACCCGGCTACAGTACCGGTGACGCCATCAAGGCGATCGAGGAAACCGCCGCCAAGGCCCTGCCAAAAGGCTACGCGGTGGAGTATACCGGAATAACGCGGGAAGAAAAGGCCGCGGGCTCACAGATAATCTTCATCTTTATCCTGAGCCTCGTATTCGTATACTTCCTGCTCTCGGCCCAATATGAAAGTTATATCCTGCCCTTCGCCATAGTGTTATCGATCCCTGTCGGGGTCTTCGGAGTGTTCAGTTTCCTGAAGCTGTTCAACGTGGATAATAATATCTATGTCCAGGTGAGTCTGATCATGCTGATCGGCCTGTTGGCAAAAAACGCGATCCTGATCGTGGAATATGCGGTACAACGGCGCAGAGCGGGCATGGACCTGGTCGCCGCCGCCCTCGAAGCATCGAGACTCCGCCTCCGGCCGATCCTGATGACCTCCTTTGCCTTTATCGTGGGGCTGCTGCCCCTGATGCGGGCCCATGGGGCTTCGGCTCTCGGTAACCGGTCGATCGGTACGGGTGCCATCGGCGGGATGCTCACCGGGGTGATCCTCGGGGTATTCGTAGTGCCGGTATTGTTCATCATCTTCCAGTTCCTGCAGGAGAAATGGGTCGGCAAAAGAACGATCGATATTCAGCATGAGGCTGCAGCCAATGCCGCCCCCAACGCACTGCCTGCTTAATAATAAATAGAGAAATTTTATGACACAATTGATGATAAAAACAGCCGCCTTTGTCCTGCTCGCAGGACTGGGAGCCTGTAAAGTTTCGAAAGACATAGCAACCCCGGCGGCAGAGGTGCCGGGGCAATTCAGAACCGCAACGACGACGGATACCACCAGCATCGCCAACCTGCCCTGGAAGAGCTTTTTCGCCGACCCGGCCCTGCAACAGCTGATCGATAGCGCCATCGTCCGCAATTACGACATGCAGGTGGCCCTGAAGAATATCCAGTCCGCACAGCTGGTGCTGGGACAAAGCAAGCTGGGTTACTGGCCGGACGTTAATTTCAATGCAACCTACGGTCTCAACCGGGCTTCGGATAACAGCCTTAATGGCCAATTCTTCCCCCAGTTCCTGGGACATCCCTACCAGGAAGACTACAACGCCAACATCGGGCTTAGCTGGGAGTTACCCATCTGGGGAAAGATCAAGAGCCGGCAGTCGCTCGCATTGGCACAATACCTGCAAACGACGGAAGCCAGAAAGGCGCTGCAGACCAATCTCGTCGAAGGCGTCGCCAACGGCTACTATAATCTGCTGATGCTGGATGCGCAGCTGAACATTGCAAAGGCTAACCTGGCGTTAAACGATTCTACCCTCAGGATCATCCGGCTTCAGTATAACTCCGGGGACGTCACGGCGCTGGGTGTTCAACAGGCCGAAGCCCAGGAACAAACGGCAGCAGAACTGATCCCTCAGATGGAGCAAAGCATCCTGATCCAGGAGAATGCGCTTAGCATCCTCACAGGAACCCTTCCCGGCTCCATCGCCCGGAATAAGACCCTCGACGAGGTACCGGTGAGGGATAGCCTCTCCGCAGGAGTGCCAGCCCAGCTGGTCGGCCGCAGACCCGACGTCCGAAGCTCCGAACTGGCGCTGACCGCAGCCAATGCCAATGTCGGCATCACCAAGGCAAATCTTTACCCTTCGCTGACCATCACCGCCCAGGGCGGTCTCAACAGCTTCAGAGCCAGCGATTGGTTCAATATCCCGGGTTCGCTGTTCGGGATCGTCGCCGGCGGATTGACGCAGCCGGTCTTCCAGCGCAAACAATTAAAGACCCAGTATGAATTAGCCCGGGTCGACCGCGAAAAGACCGTGATCCAGTTTCGTCAGTCGGTGCTGGTAGCCGTTGGCGAAGTATCCGATGCACTGGCTAAGATCAACAAGCTGAAAGAACAGCAGGTCGTAGCCGCGCGAAGGGTAACAACGCTCCGCAGCGCGATCACCAACGCCAACAGCCTTTTCCGCAACGGAATGGCCAACTACCTCGAGGTGATCACCGCACAGAGCAACGTATTACAAAGTGAATTGGAATTGGCATCGATAAAGAAAGGACAATTGAGCGCAGAAGTGGAATTATACCGATCGCTGGGCGGTGGATGGAATTAAACGCGGATGGGCTCCGGCCCATTCAACAGACTGGCAGTTATTAAAAGAATGGAATTGTGTTTATCAGGGGGTTGGGCTAACGCCGGCCCCCTGTCTTTTTGCCCCAGCTTTTTTCGGCGACCGCACTCCAAAGATGCCCGGGATCGCGAGGAAGACGACAAACACGCTCCAATAGCTATACCGGAAATCGCGGTCGTGCTGATAGATCAGCAACTGGCTGAGAATAAAGAAGACGCCGGATAATTGGACGCAGGCATGAACCAGCCATGCCTTGTCACCGGGTTCCTTCCGGCATTTATAAAAGAAAAAGGCAAAGCCCGCGAGGTTGAAGAGCAGCCAGAGCCAGGGATCGAAAAGGATGGTGGGATAGAACCAGAGATACATATTGCTGATCCGTTCCTTCAATTTGGTAGGCTCCATCTTGACAGGCAGGGGGCCGTTCGGCTGGATCCAGAAAGCGGAGACGTTCCAGTATTCCATCGGCCCAAGACGCTTGCGGAGGTGGAGGTAATAGATAAAGCCGGTAAAGCGGTTTTGAAAATAGTCCCACGGATGATGGCGGATCGCCGACAGCCAGCTCCTGGTCACGCTGCTGTTGATAGAGTCGGTGGGATAGGGAAAGATGCGTTTCCCGTCCTCCGGCCAGTAGATCTCATCGAGATCGGCCGGAGTGTATCTTCTATATAAGGTATCCAGGTTAAAACCCGGGAAGTTGCGGATAGCCTCAGGAAAGTAATTCTCGCCGCTCATCTTTGAAATACCGGTAAGATCCAACAGCTTCAGCTTGTATTCGGGATAGGTATGCGCCGCCTTTTGAACCCGGTAGGTCATGAACTGGCTGCCCAGGAACAGGACGATACAGCCACCAAGGGTGATCAGCGCCTGTTTCCAGATGGCAAGACGGCTGCCGCCAAGAAAGAGGACACAGACATAGGCCAGCGGCAGGATGGCGATGAGCGTGTTGATCCGCACCCAAAGGCCATAGGCGAAGAAAAGCAATCCCAGGATCGTCAGCGTCCGCCGGCGGGTTTCACTGTTGGCCGCATATAAGAGAAAAAGCGCTGCTAGCCCCCAGGCCAGCACCATCAGCGAATCGCGCATCACATACTGCGGAATAAAACAGAAGAAAAGCGCCAGGCCCATCGTGAGCCAATAGATCGGGTTTTTCAGCCTCACCGTCCAAAGCAAAGCCGTGAAAAAGGTCCAGTACAACACCATCTGCGCGACAAAAAGGCTCATAAAACTGCCGGTCAGCAGCCAGAGCCGGCGCCAGGTGATGACCATGCCGGTCCCATACCAGTCATCATAACGCCCGCCCGTAACCTCATTAAACTGGTTCCATGAATCGATGCTATAGGCGCCGGGAAGAAAGATGGACAGTGTCCAAATAAATAAAATTCCTGATATGATCAGCCGGGCGTATTGGGTATTGGCATTGGCGTTGTTGGACAAAGGAGAAATTTTCCGGCAAGCTAAGAAAAAATGGTCAGCTTAGAAATCGGCCCGTATAGCTTTCCTTGACTTTCTTCAACCCTGCCGGGACTCCGGCGTATACCAGGTTGCCCCCGCCATCGCCCGCTTCGGGCCCCAGATCGATGACCCAGTCGGCCGATCGGATGACATCGGTGTTATGCTCGATGACCAGGATGGAATGCCCCTGTTCGATCAGCGCATTGAAGGAGGCCAGCAGCTTACGGATATCATGAAAATGCAAACCCGTGGTCGGTTCGTCGAAGATAAACAGGATATGCCCCTGCGCGCGGCCCTTGCCCAGAAAGGAAGCCAGCTTTACGCGCTGTGCCTCGCCGCCGGACAGCGTATCCGAGGACTGCCCCAGCTTGACATAACCGAGCCCCACATCACTGAGAGGCTTTATCTTTTGGTGGATATCCTTTTCATCCCTGAAGAATTCCAGGGCTTCGTCGACACTCATTTCCAGTACATCATAGATACTCTTTTCCCGGTAACGGACCTCGAGGACCTCGTCCTTGAACCGTTTGCCATGACAGACCTCACAGGTGAGATGCACGTCCGCCAGGAATTGCATCTCGACGATCTGTTCCCCTTCGCCTTTGCAGGTGTCGCAACGGCCGCCGTCAACATTAAAGGAAAAATGCTTCGGCTGGAAGCCCCGCATCTTGCTCAACGGCTGCCGCGAGTAAAGATCGCGGATCTCGTCATAGGCCTTTATATAGGTTACAGGATTGCTCCGGGATGATTTGCCGATCGGGTTCTGATCGACCATCTCCACCTGGGAAACGAGATCGATATCGCCCTTGATGGACTTATGCAATCCGACTTTTTCCCCCGGCTCCCCTTTTATCTTCTGGAGGGCGGGATAGAGTATCTGTTTTACCAGCGTGGTCTTGCCGCTGCCGCTGACGCCGCTGACTACCGTGAGAACCCCCAACGGGAACTCGACGGTCAGATCCTGCAGGTTATTCTGCCGGGCGCCTTCAAGGATCAGCGACCGGTTCCATTTGCGAACGGTGGCCGGCGGGGTGATGGCCAGCTCCCCCTTCAGGTATTTGCCGGTAAGACTGTCCTCATCCTTGATCAGGGCGGCATAGTCGCCGGCAGCCACCACCTCCCCACCCAGATGGGAAGCCAGCGGCCCCATGTCGATGATATAGTCGGCCTCCCGCATCATCATCTCGTCGTGTTCGACAACGACGACGGTATTACCCAGATCACGCAGCTCCTTTAATACCCGGATCAGCTTTTCGGTATCGCGGGAATGAAGCCCGATGGACGGCTCGTCGAGGATGTAAAGGGAATTGGTCAGGTTGCTGCCCAGGCTGCGCGTCAGCTGGATCCGCTGGCTCTCCCCGCCGCTGAGTGAGTTGGCCAGCCGGGCCATGGTCAGGTAATTCAGACCCACATCCATCAGCGTCCTTAACCGGTGATGGATCTCGATGAGGATACGTTTGGCAATCTGCTGTTCATGCACGCTTAGCTGCAACTGGTCGAACCACTCCACCAGGTATTTGACGGGCATCTCGCAGAGTTCGCCGATATGTTTATCGCCGACCTTGATATAAAGCGCTTCCTTCCGCAGCCGGTAGCCCTTACAATCGGGACACTCCGTCCGGCCGCGATACCGGGAGAGAAGAACACGGTACTGCACCTTATATAGATTGCGCTCCACCTCGGCGAAGAAGTCGTTGATCCCCTGTACATGCTCGTTGCCTTCCCAGAGCGCCTTATATTGCTGCTTGTTGAGATCGATAACCGGCTTATGAATCGGGAAATCGAACTTTTTTGCTCCTTTTATAAACTGGTCCTTCCACGACACCAGCTTCTCTCCTTTCCAGGGCGCCACCGCACCTTCATAGATACTCAACCGTTTATCGGGGATGACCAGATCGGCATCGATGCCCAGTACCTGGCTAAAACCCTCGCAGGTGGGACAGGCCCCAAACGGATTATTAAAGGAGAACAAATTCGGAACGGGTTCCTCGAAGTTGATCCCATCCAGTTCGAACCGGTTGGAAAAGTTCAGGGTCGCGGTTCCATTGACCTCGAGCTGCATCTCCCCCTCCCCTTCATAAAAGGCGGTGCCGACCGAGTCCGCCATCCGGTGGAGATCGTCTTCATCGAAGTCCTTGACCACCAGCCGGTCGACAAGAATGCGCGTAGCCGCCGGCAGTTTCGCCTTTAAGGCCTTGTCACTCAATTCGAGCAGATCCTCGATACGCAGGGTTTCCCCCAACCCGCCGGCGGCGGGTACATATAGCCGGGCGAAGCCCTTTTGAAGGAGGATATTCAACTCTTCCTTTTGCTCCCGGTTCTTGTGCTGACGAAAAGGCGTGAGCAGCAGGACCCTGTCGTTATGACCAAGGGCGGAAATGGCGCTTACCACGTCGGAGACATCGTCCTTCTTCACGATCCGTCCCGAAATGGGAGAATAGGTCTTGCCGGCGCGGGCGAACAACAAGCGGAGATAGTCATAGATCTCCGTCATACTCCCTACCGTGGAACGCGGCGTGCGGGTGACGACCTTCTGTTCGATGGCGATGGCCGGACACAGTCCTTTAATATAGTCCACATCCGGTTTATCCATCCGGGCCATGAACTGCCGGGCATAAGCGCTAAGACTCTCGGCATAACGGCGCTGGCCCTCAGCAAATAAAGTATCGATGGTGAGCGATGATTTCCCGGAACCGGAAACGCCCGTCACGACGACCAGCTTGTTCCGGGGAATGGAAACGTCTATATTCTTTAGATTATGAACCCTTGCTCCTTTTATAAAGATGGCGTCTGCGGGAGAGACGGCCGCTGTGGAAGGGATCAACTTTTCTTTTTTTGATTGTTTTACTTTACCCGATGTACTACCCATATAGGGATGCAATTTACCAAAAAAATTAGGAAGAGAGAGCAGGTAACTGTTTTATAAAAAGCAGATGCGAACGAAGACAAAATAGGTACTTACTTTACTGGTTCTTTGGGGATTGATAGCAATAAAAAACAAAAAAATTCCCAAAATGTTGTTTATTCCAAAAATTGTATATCTTTAAACCCTATTTAGTGCAAGCAATATTTTTGCACATTGGAGTTGAGAGTGTGAATATCACAATTAACAAAACAAAATAACCGCTCGCCTATCGACTGAGTACTTCTACACAGAAAAACCGAACCATCTTTAAAATCCAAAATATATCCTATCACCTTTAAAACCCGTAGAAGTTTATGACATTGCTACGCAAAAAAACTGATCACGAACTTATTCACCAATTCAGGGACGGCGATTTGTATGCACTTGAAGCACTCATCATCCGTCACAAGGATAAGTTGTACACTTCCATCCTTTTCCTCGTTAAAGACAAATACCTTGCCGAGGACATCTTCCAGGACGTTTTGATTAAAATTATTGACACCATCCGCGGTGGCCGCTACACGGAAGAAGGTAAATTCCTTCCCTGGGCGATGCGCATCGCACACAACCTCTGTGTTGACCATTTCAGGAAGGTAAAACGTACCCCCGCCATTAAGACCAGCGACGACCGTGACATTTTTGAAGTGATCCACTTCACCGAAGAGGGCGCAGACACCAAAATGATGAAGCGTCAGAGCCACGACCGGGTTCGGCAAATGCTCGACCTGCTCCCCGAGGACCAACGCGAAGTGATCATCCTGCGTCATTATGCAGATCTCAGCTTTAAAGAGATCGCAGCCCTGACGAACTGCAGCATCAACACGGCACTTGGCCGGATGCGCTATGGTCTGATCAATCTTCGTAAGATGATGACCGAAAAAAAGATCGCTTTGTAATGATTTTTACTCTGGAGAAGGATTTGAAAGATGGTAGTCCACTCGCAGGTACGAAGCAATACGAGGGACGAGTTTTTTAATAATCTTTAACTACTTTTGGGTACGGGGAACGGAAACAACCGCTAACTTCATTGTGTGAAAAGATGCTTTAAAAAATATTGAAAGGGTTCCTGTTCTGAACGAACAGGAACCTTTTTATTATAAGTTCTTGTCATTCTGGCCCTCCATCTGGTGTTAAGCACTTGCCCTTAGTCTTGCCGGAAGGCCGGGACAGAATGACGCCTAATTAAAGAAAAAGGCCGTCTCTTACCAGAGACGGCCTTTTCTATTGATGAAAGATCATTGTATCCGTTTGTAGGCGTCGAGCCCGCATTGCAGCCATTGGGCATAGGTCGCGACATTGTCCGTATAGCCCACCGGTTTGTTGAGAAGCTTTTCATCGGGGCTGATGACGACATATAAAGGCTGGGATGCATTCTTGAAATTCTCCGATTGCAGCGTGGCAAACTTATCCCCGATCGTCCGGATGGACTTCTTGCTGCCGTCACTGGTCGTGAAAACAAACTGCTGGTCATCGGGAAGCTGCTTACGGTCATCAACATACAGCGACACCAGGATATAATCCTTGCTGATCAGCTCTTTTACCCCCGGTTTCGGCCAGACGTTCTCTTCCATCTTCCGGCAGTTGACACAGGCCCAGCCCGTAAAATCGATAAGAATCGGCTTATGCTGTTCCCGGGCCAGCTGCAGGGCCTTGTTATAATCATTGACCACATTGGCCTGAACCTCCCCGGCATCCTGCGACTTGCCATACAGGCTGTAAGACAGGGGCGGCGGGAAACCGCTCACCAGCGAACGGTTGGCATAACGGGTATTGGTAAGGCCGGGAGCCAGATAGGCGATGAAGGCAAGGAAAAGAATGGCCGTGGTGATCCGCACCCCACCCAGTTTTTTAGGCGGCGGGTCGTGGTGGAATTTGATCACTCCCAACAGATAGAGAACCATAGCCAGCCCGATCAGGATCCAAAGAGCGAAAAAGGTTTCCCGTTTTAGCAGTCCCCAGTGGGCGACCAGGTCGGAGTTGGAAAGATATTTCAGCGCCAGGGCCAGCTCGACAAAGCCAAAGACGATCTTGATCGTGTTCATCCAGCTCCCCGATCTGGGCAGGGACTGCAGCCAGGAAGGGAAGAGCGCGAAAAGGGCAAAGGGCAGCCCCAGCGCAAAGCCAAAACCTGCGAGGACAACGGTCAACTGGATCGCCCCCCCGTTAGGCCCAAGCGAACTGACCACAAAACTGCCCAGAATAGGTCCGGTACAGGAGAAGGAGACGATCGCCAGCGTAAGCGCCATAAAGAAGATACCACCGACACTGCTGATGTCCGACTTGGCATCCACCGAATTGGAGAACCGGCTGGGCAGCGTGATCTCAAAGAGCCCGAAGAAGGAAAGGGCAAAAGCAATAAACACAGCCGCAAAGAACAGGTTCAGCCAGATATTGGTGGAGATGGTATTGAGAATATTGGCATTATTCCCCTGCAGAAAGTAAAAGGGAACACTGATCAGCAAATAGATCAGAAAAATAAAGAATCCGTAGAGAAAGGCGTTGGCGATGCCTTTGGAGCGCGAGGCCGAGCGCTTTGTAAAAAAGGAGACCGTCAGCGGGATCATCGGAAAGGTACAGGGCATGACCAGACCGACCAGGCCGCCAAGCAGCCCAAGGATAAAGATATTCAGCAGCCCCTTGGTATCCCCGCCGGTGCCGCCACAGGAGTTGACGGGGTTGGCCAGGTCGATGGAAGCCTTTTTCAGCTCCGTCGAAGCACTCGCCGATTCCTGCAGACCGCCCGCCTTGGCGACCAGTGCACCACCCGCCGCATGTCCATAACGGAAAGGAACCTCCAGCGGACCCAATACCGAATCCTTATAGATAGCCATAAACGTTATGACACCTTTCAGATCCTTTGTTTCGCCGGCCGCGGCATCCAGATGGATAAGCCATTTGGCGTCTCCGGTGAAGGACTTCGTAGTCGCATTGCTGAACAGCGGTTCTTTTTGATCTTTCGCCACCCCCTGTTCCTCGATACCAGTGATCGTCGTCCTGACCGAGCTGTCCAGCGCCACCCGGGAATTCGGCAGGCTGTCAGGCATGGTCGTCGAATAAAGACGCCAGCCGTCCAGAATATGGGCATGAAGGACAAGAACGGGTTTCCCGTCTGCACCGGGTTGCGTGCTGAAATCCCAGGTCACGGCAGGAGTCGCGGTATCCGTCTGGGCAAAGCCCCGTTGTGCCGTGAAAAGAAAAGCAAGAGCGAGGTAAAGCGCGATCCGTATCCGACTGCGCCCACCGGTGTAGAGATTTTGCATACTATACTACCCGCCGATATTAACTTTTATATCGACCGTCGAAGGCGGGAGGCATTCGTGATCGTTGCAAACCATAAATTCCACCTTTCCGGCAAGATTGGTCTTTACATTGCTCTTCAGCTTGACCACCTGCACAAATTCGACGGTTCTTTCATAATACCGGACATCATGGTTCCAGGCGGATTCGAATTTCTTGATCACCTGGCCCACTTCCTTTGTCTCCCCGCTGGGCTGGATCAGCGGACTCTTGGTAAACGTAAAACTCGTCGGGATGGGACCGTCCCCACCTACATTCTGCGCATACATATGATAGTTGCCGCCGATAGTGGCGATCATGTGCACCTCATAGGTCTTATCCCCTATTTTCCTGGAAGAATAGCTCCAGTTGACTTCCTTGCTGGATTGGGCCATGGCCAGACAGCAGGTGAGCACGGCCGCGGCGAAGAGTATTGTTTTTTTCATATCAGGCTATAAAGTTCCGCTTCCAAACGTTAAAGAAACTTAAATGTTGACCATACCGGCTTTCCGGGCTACAGACGGCTTTGCCACATCAATAAAAAGCGTCTTCAGGATCGCTTTTCCATCGATGTTCCCCAGGGCTTCGGAACAGGCGCGTTCGGGATGCGGCATCATTCCAAAGACATTCCGGGTCTTGTTGCAGATACCGGCGATATGCCGCAGCGAACCGTTGGGGTTGCCGCCGCCGATGACCCCGGACTCATCACTGTACCGGTAGATGACCTGACCGTTGGCTTCCAGCTCGTCGAGGGTCTTCTCGTCGGCATAATACCGGCCTTCGCCATGAGCGATGGGGACCTTCAGCGCCTTTCCATCGTCGCCGGCGCCGCGAAGCCAGACATTCTTCGAAATGAATTGCTGATTGGCATTGCGCAGCAGGGCTCCCGGCAGCAAATGGGATTCACAAAGAACCTGAAATCCATTGCAAACTCCCAGCACTTTCCCGCCTTCGTTGGCAAATTTGGTGACACTTTGCATAATAGGACTGAAACGCGCAATAGCCCCGCAGCGGAGATAGTCCCCATAAGAAAAACCGCCCGGCAAAACGATACAGTCGTCACTGGTGAACCCGGGCAGGCCGGTATCCTTGTGCCAAAGCATAACTACCTCTTGCCCAAGGTCATACCGCAGGGCATCCTGCATATCTCGATCACAATTGGAACCCGGGAAAACGACTACGCCAAATTTCATATTCGCCTGATTTATTTGCGCCGTAAAGGTACAAAATTTCGGGGGTATCAGCGAGCGGCGGTGCTCAGATAAAATAATTCATCGCCAGGATATACCCGACGATCAGCCAGTGCAGGATATTGGGGGCCAGCGTTTTCGACGGGAAATAAAACGCAGCGGCGTGAAAAGCCGCAAGCGGGACCGCCATGAGGATCCAGTTCTCATAGGAGGTGACCCGGCTGATCAGGATGATCACGATGGAGACCATGAGAAAAAGCAACAGCAGGCTCCAGCTTTTGCGAATCTGGATCAGGAATTTGCTCAGGTTCTTCTGCACAAAAATGCCGCCGACGATAAAGGGGATCACCAGCCAGACGATACCCAGCGTGATCCAGATGGTCGCGGGAAACGCCGGGACCGCAAATTTGATGGAAGGCACGATATCGGCCCATTTCCAGGAGCCCGTGAGATAGAGGATCAGAAAGAGAAAATAGTAGGGAAACGTAAAACCCAGCAAGCCGACAAACCATTCCCGGATACGGAATGGCCGCATGGTCAGCAAGGCCGAAAGCATCAGCAGCAGGAAGGCCACAGCGGGGATATAGAGCAGCGAAACGATGCCGATCCAAACCCCAATATTGAATATAGCCGTCCCCGGCCGGTGACTGTTATAGAGTTCCATCATCCGGTACCAGACCCAGATCATGACCATATTGATCAGCAACGGGGCGGAAAAATGCCCCCAGTCAGGCAAAAGCGACGTGATCAGGATATAGGACATGCCCGGCAGAAAATTGGGTTTTGGCAGGACCTTATGATGATTGGAGATGCGGTTGAGAAGGATGGCCTGGCTGACAAGAAGCAGGAAGGTAAGCACCGAATACCCGATAGGGATGGAATGGATCACGGAATCCAGACCACGCAGGATAACCCGGTAGAGATAGTTATCCGCCGGATGCAAAACCGGGACCACCGGGTGCACGAACAGCGGAAACTTCAATACCAGCGCATAAAATAACAGTATGAGGGCGTTTGCCGGGTTCTTTTGTCTGAAAATACCGATCATGGGGTTCCTGTGTCTTGTCTCCGGATGACGCGTCCGATCGCTTTAAAACTCAACTTTTGCAAAGCAAAGATAATTCCTATATAGACAAGGTATGATAGTTTCCCAGCTGCTCACCTGTTTACCATAGCGGGGCATGAACTCGTAGCCGCGGTCCAGGTTCTTAAGGGTCGGATAACGGGTGACCCTGCCCTCCGGTGAAATGCTCTCGTCGTTGAGGAGCTCGTTCCGGCGTTCGTAGATATTGAACAGGAAATGCAATTCCCCACCGGTATTGACCAGTTCATGAGAAATGCTGTTCTCCGTCTCGTCGTTGAACTGGCTTTTCGGAATAACGGCGCTCCATTGCAGACTGCCCGTCGCATCATAGGACAGCACCAGGATATTCTCCGCATGAAAACGGGTGGCGTAATTGCCGTAGTTCCGGCTCCAGGGGTTGTAATAGGGACTGTAGTAGTAGGGTGAATAGAACCCGCCGGGGCCAAAAGCAGGGTTGTACATATAGTCCCAACGATTGAACATATTTCCCCGGGAGGTGGTATAAAGCGATTCGGAGACCAGCAGATAGCCGCCGTCCCGTTTGGTGATAATATGCTTTATAAAGAAGTCGTTAAAGGCCATACGCAGATTGGCATCGGTGCTCTTGGCCTGGCCCCGGAGATCATCGGTGAAAACGGTCAGCTTCTCGTCCGCCTTGCTATCCGTAGCCTTGTCCCAGATGACCGCATAAAGCCCTTCGATATTGCCCCGGCGCTGTTTGTAATAAAACCCGGAAAGGATATAGCGCTTATTATTGTTATCGACCTTTATCTTTATTTCATCGAGGATGCGATCCCCCGAGCCGATATCCCTTACCGAGAAGCTGTCGGCGATTGGTCCCTTGGTAACGAGTGAAACCCGGGTAATATAGTCGTTGCTGCCGCTGCGCTGATACCGGCCAAAGATCAATTGCCCCTCGTTGTCGAGCTGGAAGTCGGTGAACAGATCGTTACGCTCCTCCATCGGCAGGAAGATGCGGTGGCGGTCGATCCGGTTCAGCTGGGCATCGAACAGAAAGGTCGTGAAAAGGAAACTGCGGGGGTTCTTGCTGTTGATCTTGAAGACCATGATCCGCTGCTTGTCATCGCTGACGACCGTGGTATAGATCTTATTGTTGGCGGCAAAACTGATCTGGGTCGTGTCCAGCTCTACCGGCTCCCCCATCTTCTGCCCCTGGGAATTCAACTTTACGGCCGTACAGTGGACGATGCCCTTCTTCTGGTATTCGTAGATCAGGTAGCAGAAATCCGCGTAGGCGACAAAGTCCACATTGATATACTTGTCCGGCATGAAGCTCAGGGGTACCCGCTGCTGCAAGTGCATTACACTATCGTATACACTGACAGCGCTGCTTGAACTATTATTCTTGAATACCAAGTAGTTACCATTCATCTTGCCGATAATCTCGAAATTGGTGCGGCGGCCGTCTTCCCGCTCGGGTTCGGAGTAAGTGATTTGTTGAACCTGGGCCTTCGCGCCCGCCCAGGCTAATAGGGTCAGTGTGAGAAGCAGCGATGACAGGATTCTGCTCATTGTTTTCACTCAGTTTTTTAGAAGTTGTAAGATAGGTAAAAGTTTGACTGTTATAACCTACGGTTTGTTTAAATATAGGGTTGCCGCGATAAGCCGAGGGTCTAAAATAAGGTTGTATGTTTCATGGTTTTCGCTATAACTTTGCCGACTGTGAGTAAACAGATCAATAAAGTCAGCTTTGCTAACCTTGTTATAGCATTGGGCATCATTTACGGCGACATCGGGACCTCCCCCCTCTACGTTCTAAACGCCATCATCCACGGAAGAATAATCGAAGAAAAGCTGATCCTGGGCGCGCTTTCCTGCATCATCTGGACCCTGACCCTGCAAACCACCGTAAAATACATCTGGCTCACTTTAAAGGCTGATAATAAAGGAGAAGGGGGCATTTTCTCCCTCTATGCCCTCGTCCGGCGTCAAAAACGCTGGCTCGTCTTCCCCGCCATGCTCGGGGGCGCCGCCTTACTGGCTGACGGCATGATCACCCCGCCGATCTCCGTGACCTCCGCCATCGAGGGTCTGCGCCAGATGGATGCCTTCCGGTATATCGACCAGTCCACGATCGTCTACCTGGTCATCGGCATCCTGGTGATCCTGTTCTTTCTCCAGCAGTTCGGGACGGAATCCATCGGCAAGCTCTTTGGCCCCATCATGTTCATCTGGTTCAGTATGCTGGCCGTATTGGGCAGTAACCACCTGCTCGACGACCTGGGTATCTTCCGGTCCCTGAGCCCCTATTATGCCATCCAGCTGCTCACCACCTATCCCAAGGGATTCTGGATCCTGGGGGCCGTTTTCCTCTGTACAACCGGAGCGGAAGCGCTCTATAGCGACCTCGGTCACTGCGGCCGGGGCAATATCCGCATCTCCTGGATCTATGTAAAGACCTGCCTGGTCCTTAACTATCTCGGGCAGGGCGCCTGGCTGATGGCGAAATACCAGGGCCGGGTGTTCGATACCAATCTCGGCAACCCTTTTTACAATATCATGCCCTCCTGGTTCGTCGTCCCGGGCATCATCATCGCCACCGCGGCTGCCATCATCGCCAGCCAGGCCCTTATCACCGGTTCTTTTACGCTGATCAGCGAAAGCATGCGGCTGAATCTCTGGCCAAAGCTGCGGATCAGCTATCCCACGGAAGAGCGCGGGCAGTCCTATATCCCGGCGATCAATTTCCTGCTGTTCCTGGGCTGTACAGGGGTCACCCTCTATTTCCGGAGCTCGTCGCATATGGATGCCGCGTACGGCCTGGCGATCACCCTTTGTATGCTGGCCACCTCCATCCTCTTCGCCAACTACCTGATCTCGCGACGGACGAATAGGCTGCTGATCTACCTCTATCTCACCGTATACCTGAGCATCGAACTCAGCTTCCTTTTCGCCAATCTCGAGAAATTCCCGCACGGCGGCTTTGTAGCCATTATCGTCGGCGGGGGGCTGTTTGCCGTCATGTTCGTCTGGTTCCGCGCCCGCAAGATCAAGAACAGATACGTGGAATTCGTGCGGATGGAACATTATATCCCCCAGATCCAGGAACTGAGCAATGACCGCACCGTCCCCAAGGCAGCGACCCACCTGGTCTATATGACAAGTGCCAACAATCCAAAAGAGATCGAACACAAGATCATCTACTCCATCCTCAATAAAAAACCAAAGCGCGCGGACATCTACTGGTTCGTGCATGTCGACACACTGGACGAACCGTATACGGCCGAATATTCCGTGGAACATATCATCCCCAACGATATCATCCGGGTAGAGTTCCGGCTCGGGTTCCGCATCGAACCAAAGATCAACCTGATGTTCCGGAAAGTCGTGGAAGACCTGGTCAACAACCGGGAAGTGAACATCACCAGCCGGTACGAATCGCTCGAACGGAATAATGTGGTCGGCGACTTCCAGTTTATCGTCATGGAAAAATACCTGAGCCAGGACAACGAACTGCCCTTCTTCGAACGGGTGGTCATGAAGCTCTACTTCTGGCTGAAGGAACTGAGCCTCTCCGAAGAAAGAGGCTTTGGACTCGACCCGTCTAACGTCACGATCGAAAAATTCCCGCTCATCGTCTCGCCGATCCCCAATTTCAACCTGAAACGGATCAGCGTGGAATAAAAAGCTATGAATAAAAAAAAGCTGTTTCGCTGGCTCAAGGTATTTATCCTTTTGTATTGCCTTGTCGGCATCGCCGTGTACTATGGCCAGGAGCGGCTGATCTTTCATCCCGTAAAGGCCCAACGCAACACCTGGTATAATTTTGACCAGCCGTCCACCGAGCTGAATCTCAACTACGACCAAAATACGAATCTGAATATCGTGGAGTTCCGGGCCACAGACCGGCCAAAAGATAGTCTCGCCAAAGGCGTTGTACTGTTTTTTCACGGAAATGCCGCAAACATCGCCGGCTGGGCTTCCAATGCCGGTGACTTTACCGCAAAGGGCTATGAGGTTTGGATGATGG
Organism: Puia sp.; assembly: GCF_036500295.1. Classification (NCBI taxonomy): domain Bacteria; kingdom Pseudomonadati; phylum Bacteroidota; class Chitinophagia; order Chitinophagales; family Chitinophagaceae; genus Puia; species Puia sp. The sequence continues at coordinate 31,816 of NZ_DASYCH010000087.1, forward strand.
ATTATCCGGGCTATGGAAAAAGCACCGGAACCCTCGATGAGCAATCCTTGTATAAATACTCCCTGGTGTTTTATAAACTGGCGCGAAGCCGCTGGAAGCCGATGCAGATCATTCTCCAGGGAAAAGGGGTCGGGGCGGCCATTGCTGCGCAGCTGGCGTCCGTCCGGGATTGTCAGCGGCTGATCCTCGAAGATGCATCCTACAGCCAGGACGCGGCCTGGCGAAAATATCTTTTCCTCTATCCGCTCGGCTCACTGCTGCACTACCATTTTCCCACCTATCGATTCCTGCCCGACGTGACAGCGCCCGTGACGATGACCGGGTGCGATAGCCGGTTGAAACCGCTGTTAAAAGCCGGCGACACGTTCACGCCGTGACCGCTCAGATCGGAATGACATTGTTGTTCTTATTCTGCCTGATCTTCTCCGGAATAGACTCGACGATCTCCTGGTGAAGCGCCTGGACCAGCCGCTGTTTGACAAAATCCCGATGGATAACCAGACTCACCTCCCGCACCGGCGCCGGCCGCCGGAAGTGACGGATCAATTGCTTTTGCCTCGCAGTGAGGTCCATGGTGGCCAACTCAGGCAGGATCGTGATGCCGTCATTGAGTTCGACCATCCGGCGGAGTGTCTCCAGGCTGCCGGCCTCATAGTCGAAATGACTGCCTTCCTTACTGGCCTTCCGCAGCTCACAAAGCCGGACGATCTGACTGCGAAAACAATGGCCCTCCTCCAGCAGCCACAGCTTCGAAGGATCGATGTCCTGCGCAAGCATATAGGCTTTTTTATAGGCAGCGTTCTTACGCGAGACATAGACCAGCAATTCCTCATAGAAAAGCACCTGCTCACGGATGCCGTTCTCCTGCAGCGGGGTGACGAGGATGCCCACGTCGATCCGCCCCTCACGCAGCCGCGTGACCACCATCTCTGTGGTCAGTTCGTTGACGACGAGTTTTATCTGGGGATATTTCGTCGTGAAGCCCTGAATGAACAAAGGCAACAGATAGGGCGCAAGGGTGGGGATGATCCCGATTCGTAACTCCCCGGTGAGCACGCCTTTTTTCTCCTGCACGATCTCGCCGATCAATTGTTTCTCCCCCAGGATCTTGCGGGCCTGCCCGATGATCTCCCTGCCCGCTTCGGTGGGGATGACCGGCTGTTTGCTCCGGTCGAAGATCTTCAGCCCCAATTCCTCCTCCAGTTTCTGCACCTGCATGCTGAGGGTGGGTTGGGTGACAAAGCAATGGCCGGCGGCCGTAGCAAAATGCCGATAGGTGTCAACCGCGACGATATATTCCAATTGCACAAAAGTCATATAGAGGATTTCTATGCGAAGATAAAATTAATCGATGTTAACAATCTAAAAAAGGGACGGCCGGCTGAATCAAGCCGGTAGTTCCGCCAGGGTCGCTTCCCGCGATCCGACGCTCAGCGAATAGTCGACGCCTATTTTTACCGCCACATTCTCCTTTCCATGACTGACGGGGAAACCGAAGGCGACGGGGTAGGCTGCGTCCCCGATGACCTCGCGGACAATCTCTTCCACCGTCGCGCCGAAGGGCCGGGTCGTATCCTTCATCTCGGTGAAGCCGCCGACGAGAAGACCGGCCAGCTGTCCCAGCTTCCCGCCGCGCCGGAGCTGGCGCAGCATGCGATCGATATTGTAAAGGTATTCGCCGACGTCCTCGAGGAAGAGGATGGCGCCCCGGGTGTCAGGCTCCGAGTCACTGCCCATCAGATGCGCCAGCAGGGCGAGGTTTCCGCCGATAAGCCGGCCCGTGGCCGCGCCCTGCCGGTTGAAAGGATGCGCGGCAGCGTGATAGACCCCGCTCTCACCCGCAAGTGCCCGGCGCAGCGACTCCACACCGGGGCCGGTTGCGCCGCCATCGTTAAAGGCTCCCGCCATCGGGGCATGCAGGGTCGCCACCCCACAGCGGGTAAGGATATGCGTTTGCAGAACGGTGATATCGCTGAAGCCGATGATCCATTTGGGCGCGTTTCCAAATCGGGTAAGATCGAGACGGTCGATGATCCGGCTCAACCCGTAGCCGCCACGGCCGCAAAGAACGGCGTTTATTCCAGGGTCATCGAGCATCTGCTGGAGTTCGGCAAGCCGTGTATCATCGGTGCCGGAGAAATAATTCTCCGACATGCCGCCCAGCGTCTTTCCGACCCGCACGCGATAACCCCAGCTGACCAGGGTGTCGATACAGACCTGTGCCTTTTCCAGGGGCATATAACCTGCCGGGCATACGATGCCGATAGTATCGCCGGGACGGAGGAAGGGAGGGAGGATGGACATGTTGAAAAGATTATAAGGAGGGGGTCGCCGCAGCCGGGACGGAAGTATCCGTCAGGGTGACCGCTCCCTCCTGTACATCGAGCAAATGAGGGATTCCGTATTTCAAAGCGTAATTGTCTTTTTGATGACCGACAGGGAAGTCAAAACAAACCGGATAGCCGTAGCCTTTGACCCTGGCGGTGACGATATCGGTCACGGTTTGCCCAAACTCCTCGCCGGGATCGTCGGGTTTTACCTTGAATCCGCCGACGACAAGTCCCGCAAGCCTGTCCAGCTTACCGGTACGCTGCAGATGCCAGAACATGCGGTCGATGCTGTACAGATATTCCCCGGTATCCTCCACGAAAAGGATCTTTCCCGCCGTGTCGATATCCGACCGGGTGCCGGCAAGACTCTCAATCGTCTTCAGGTTTCCACCGATCAGCGCAGCCTCCGCGCGGCCGTTGCGGTTGCGCACGTTGGGGGGAACCTTATATTCCATCCTTTCACCACTGAGGGCCCGGCGGATCGAAAGGATACACTCCACCTGTATGGCCTCCGCCTTTGCCCAGTCATCCGGAAAGCTGTTGCACATTTTTGAATGGATGGAAGCCCAGTTGCCGTTGGTATGAAGATGACAGAGAAGAACGGTGACATCGCTGAAGCCGATGATCCATTTGGGCCGATTGGCAAGCGGCGAAAAATCAAGCCGGTCGATGATGTGAACGGCGCCATAGCCGCCGCGGGCGCAGAGGATGGCGCTTAGCTCGGGATCGTTTAACATTTGCTGAAAATCCGCGGCCCGCTCGTCGTCGGTTCCCCCAAAGACCCCGTCTTTTTTTCCGACGGTCTCGCCTACCTTGATCCGGAAACCCCAGGATTCGATCAGCTGAGTGGCGGGCAGGATCTCTTTGGCCGTGATGTCACCGGCCGGGCAGGTGATGCCGATGACGTCGCCGGGACGAAGATAGGGCGGGATGATCAGCGGTGTCGGAAGGGCGGCGCTGGAGGCTGCGGTATTCCGGGATACGGAAGGCACGGCATTGGGCGTTGCGGCCGCCGCCAGCACAGGTCCTGCGGCGCCGATCGTTAACAGGGAAGACAGAAAGTTTTTTCGGTTCATCTTTACAATTGAATTAATATTGTCGCACAGTTTGGGTCGAGCCTTAAAATTACTACTTTATACATATGCGTTCATTTTGGGTTATCCTGTTTGTGTTATCAGGATGGGGATTGGAGGTGCGGGCACAGGATCTAACCGGGCAATGGACGGGTACCGCCACCGGCAAATCGCCGGACAATAAACAAAAACTGGTCCTGTCAATTACGGAGGGCGATTCAGCCTTCGGGGGTGTGCTTCACTGGTACTCTCCGGAAACGCAAACGATCCGGCATATTATTGTTAGTGGACGTTTCTATGGCAAGGATTCGATCCTGACCATCCGCGAAGACAGTACGGTGAATATCGAAGAAGGCCGGGCCGGAGGCCCTCCGGGCGGTTTTTATATTCTTTTTTACCGGCGCACCGCCGGCCGGCGCGATCAGCTGCAAGGCCATTGGCGAGGAATGGGCGGATGGATGGGCACCTCCGACGACCTGACCATCCGGCTGGAAAAAAAGGCGCCGCCCTTTCTCCCCCTGCCGGTCCTAAAGCCGAAAAAGAAGGATTCCACCGGCCACAAACAGGTACAGGCTTTACTGGGACGCGAGTCCATAGTCGCGGCCAACATCCCCGTCCCGGCACAGGGGGTCGATACGATCCGCATCGAGCTTTATGATAATGGAGAGATCGACGGGGATTCGGTCAGCCTGTTCCTGAACGATCAACTGCTCTTGCAGCACCTGAAACTCACGGCACAGCCAAAAGTGCTGCTCGTGCCGGTGGATAAAAGCATTCCCGTCAACCGGCTGGTGCTTTTTGCCGAGAATCTCGGCCGCCTCCCACCCAATACCGCCCTCATGGAAGTGACCGTGCACGGAAAGACCTATACCCTCTTCCTTTCCACCGATTTTAAGAAGAACGCATCGGTGGAATTCCAGCTGCAGGAGTGACGCCCAAACCTGATTTTTTGCCGCGATATAGATCGCGTAAATTTGCAGCCAATTATGACGACTCAACCGAAAAGATACCTGATCACGGCGGCCCTTCCTTATGCCAACGGGTTAAAACATATAGGCCATCTGGCAGGCGCCTACCTGCCGGCGGACATCTATGTCCGATACCTGCGGGCACAGAAGCGCGATGTGGCCTTTATTTGCGGCAGCGACGAACACGGAACGGCCATCCCGATACAGGCGATGAAAGAAGGGACGACACCGCGGGCGATCATCGACAAATACCACCACCTGATCAAAGAGAATCTTGCCGACCTGGGCATTTCCTTCGACATCTATCACCGGACAAGCGACCCCCTCCACCACGAGACCGCACAGGAGTTCTTCACCTATCTGAACAGCCGCGGACAACTGATCGTACAGGAAAGCGAACAATATTATGACGAGGAGGCAAAAACGTTTCTTGCCGACAGGTTCATCGTTGGCACCTGCCCCGTGTGCGGCAACCCAAGAGCCTATGGCGATCAGTGCGAGAATTGCGGGACCACGCTTAGCCCGGAAATGCTGATCCATCCGCATAGCACCCTTAGCGGATCACAGCCGGTAAAAAAGAAGACCAGCCACTGGTATCTACCCCTGGACAAACATGAGGACTTCCTCCGCGAATGGATCCTGAAGGAACATAAGGATGACTGGCGGACCAGCGTAGTCGGCCAGTGCAAGAGCTGGATCGACGGCGGCCTGCAGCCCAGGGCCGTTACCCGCGACCTGGATTGGGGAGTTCCCGTGCCCCTGCCGGAAGCCGCGGGAAAGGTACTGTATGTCTGGTTCGACGCACCGATCGGCTATATCAGCGCCACCCGGCAATGGGCGATCGACACCGGCAAAGACTGGAAGCCGTACTGGTACGACCAGGAGACCAAACTGGTCCATTTCATCGGTAAGGACAACATCGTATTTCATTGCATCATATTCCCGATCATGCTGAAACTGCACGGGAATATCCTGCCGGACAATGTTCCCGCCAATGAGTTTATGAATCTCGAGGGTGATAAAATGAGCACCAGCCGCAACTGGAAGCTGGACTTGCAGGATTATATCGATGACTTCATAAAGAAGGAGAATGGTGGCACACAACTGGCCGACACACTCCGGTTCTATCTCACCAGCATCGCGCCGGAAACAAAGGACAGCGAATTCACCTGGAAGGGATTTCAGTTCGCCAACAACAGCGAACTGGTGAATAAATTCGGGAATTTCGTCAACCGGACCTTCGTGCTGATGCATAAGCTTTCCCATGGCAAGGTTCCGCCGCTGCACGCCGCCGTGATGGATGACACCGACCGGGAAATGCTTGCCGCCATCGGCGCCACAAAAACAAAGGTGGAAGAACTGCTGGAAGCCTACCGTTTCCGGGACGCCCAATTCGAAGTGATCATGCTCTCCGATCTCGCCAATAAATATATGCAGAAGAAGGAGCCGTGGATCGTAGCCCGGACATTGGAAACGACCCCGGACAACCAACAGTTGATCGACAACTGCCTGCACATCTGTTTACAGGTGACGGCCAACCTCGCCGTCCTGATCAATCCCTTCCTCCCTTTTACGGCGAAGAAGTTGCTTCATATGATGAAAGTGGTGGAGAAAATGCTGGACTGGGAAAATGCGGGAAAGCTCAACCTGCTTAGCGTCGGCTATAGCCTGCGGGCACCAGAACTCCTTTTCAGAAAGATCGAGGACGAAGAAGTGAAAGTGCAGATCGACAAGCTGCAGGCAGCGGGAGCAGCCAAAGCGGCCGCGGAGACGGCAGCCAAAGCCGGTGAGGCAGGTGCAAAACCGGAAAAGCCGGCAGAAAAAGCCGCCGTCCCCAAGTCGGCATCCGAGCCCAAACCTACCATCGTCTACGAGGATTTCGCAAAACTGGACCTTCGCGTAGGAACCATCGTCTACGCAGAAAAAGTGGAAAAAGCCGACAAACTCCTCAAGCTTGGAGTCGATATCGGTACCGAACAGCGGACCATCGTCTCGGGCATCGCAGCACACTTTAAACCCGAAGAGATCATCGGGCGGCAGGTGGTCGTCGTCGCGAACCTCGCGCCGAGAAAGATGCGGGGCATCGAAAGCAATGGGATGATCCTGATGGCCGAAGACGCAGGCCGGTTGTTCTTCGTCAACCCGGACGATAACATCGCGCCAGGGTCGGGAGTAAGCTAATTAGGCGCGGATATGCCCTGGAAGGTCCTAAATCCATCCCCGCAAGCCACGCCCCCATCCGCCGGAGACTAAATAAAATCCCGGGAAGCCGTTTTTTCGTATGTATTGATTATCAATCATATGGAACGGCGCACAAAATACGGTATCTCCCTCCTGGTATTCCTCATTGCAGGCCTGTCGATCTATGGTCTCCTCACCGGGCTGTATCGTAACAGCAAGACCCTCCTCAAAGCCGATGTGCATATTACGGCCCCTGGACTCGCCTCCGCCTTTGAAAGCAATGAACACTTCGCGGATAGCCTTTATCTGAATAAGGTGCTCTCCGTTACCGGCACGGTCAAACAAGTGGTCGGAGCCGGCACAGGCAGGACTATCGCCCGGCTTGACGGCGACGACGACACCAGGACGACGATCGATTGCCATCTGGATAGTCTTTACAACCTGGACACCCCACCACTTCACACAGGGGACAGCGTTACCATCCGGGGCACCTGCGCAGGCCGGTGGGCTAATGTCGTTCTCCTCCAATGCATTGTGGAAAAATAACAAATGTAGTACCGGAACTACCCCCGCGCTAAGTGCTAGCGACTATATTTTTGATTCGGAATACTTAAGGAAGACTATTCCCGTTACAATAGTGCTAACTTTCTTTGGCCGACGCCTCGCTTAAATTCAATATCAAACCTAACACATTCATTCATTGTGCTATGAAACAGACCCTTCAGTACAGGATCCTGCCGTATAACCGCTATAGCTCCTTCTATCAGGAACGAGAAAGTTTCTACCGGAGTTTTATCAACCAATATTATCTCGATTTTGCCCACCAGGTATTATCCCAGGATCATCAGGACCCTTATCTGACCAAGTCGCTCATCGCTCCCCACGATATCCAGTTTGGCGCAAATCCCCGCCGGGTCATCTGGAAGATCGGGATGCCCTCTTTCCAGGTAAAGGATATCAACGATTTTAAAGATCACAAGATCCTGTTCTACCGGACAAAACTGCTGCGCCAAAAAGTATTGATCCAGTTCCATTTCATCAACAACTTCTTCTACTATTCCCAGCTCTCCTTCCTTTCCTTTACGGAAAAGACAAATGACATCCTCTTCAATTCCATCAAATCGAAATACGAATGCCCCAACGCAATGGACAACCGGGAACGGCTGGTCATGACGGACATCTGCAATAACAAACTCATCATCGAAAAAGGCGTCTACCTCACCGTGAGCTATATTACCGGTGACACCTACCCGCAATCGCTCATGGAGCATCAGCTCAAACAGAAGCATGATATGGTGCACCGGGCCGACAACTACGAGATCGACAAACTCAGCAGGATACTCTAAGTTTTTTGCTATATCTATATGAGAATCATTGGACGCGAAATCCTGCGCGTCCAATGATTTTTTTTATTACCTTTCAGGTAAATAGTTGTTTAACTAACTAATTCATTATATGAACCGTATCATCAAAAAAGTGGCTGTATTGGGTAGCGGGGTCATGGGTTCACGCATCGCTTGTCATTTCGCCGGCATCGGGGTACAGACCCTCCTGCTGGATATCGTGCCAAAAGAACTGACCGCAGCGGAAACGGCAAAGAAGCTCACACTCGAACATCCGGCCGTCCGCAACCGGATCGCAAACGACGCCCTCGCAGCCGCCGTCAGATCCAACCCATCGCCGGTCTATACAAAGGAAGTGGCGTCACGGATAAAGACCGGCAACTTTACGGATAATATGAAGGACATCGCCGGATACGACTGGATCATGGAAGTCGTGGTCGAACGCCTGGACATCAAACAGCAGGTCTTTGCCGAAGTGGAAAAATACCGGAAGCCGGGCACGCTGATCACTTCCAACACCTCCGGCATCCCGATCCACCTGATGGCCGAAGGCCGGAGCGAGGATTTTAAAAAACATTTTTGCGGGTCGCATTTTTTCAACCCGCCCCGCTATCTGCGGCTGCTGGAGATCATCCCCACCCCGCACACGGATGAGGAAGTGACCCGGTTCTTACTGCACTACGGCGATCTCTACCTGGGTAAGACCACGGTATTGTGTAAGGATACCCCGGCCTTTATCGCCAACCGCGTGGGTGTCTACAGCGTGATGTCCGTGTTTCACCTGCTCGATCAATTGGAACTCACCATCGATCAGGTGGAAGCGCTGACGGGTCCGCTGATCGGCCGGCCAAAGTCCGCGACCTTCCGCACCTCGGACGTAGTGGGGATCGATACCCTCGTCAAGGTCGCAAAAGGCATCGCCGCCAACTGTCCCGGCGACGAACAGCGGAGTATCTTCGATATTCCTGTCTGGCTGGAGAAGGTAGTGGCCAACAATTGGCTGGGAGATAAGACGGGACAGGGTTTCTTTAAAAAGACAAAAGGCGCAGACGGGGAGCGGGAGATCCTGACCCTGAACCTGGCAACAATGGAATACGGCCCGCGGCAAAAACCCAAATTCGCTTCAGTCGAAGCGGCAAAAGCCGTTGACCATCTGCCCACCCGCCTTCGGATGCTGATGCAGGGGACGGACAAAGCCGGCGAGTTCTTCCGAAAATTCCACTATGGGCTTTTCTCCTATGTCAGCCATCGTATCCCCGAGATCTCGGACGAGCTATACCGGGTCGACGATGCGATGATGGCAGGGTTTGGCTGGGAGATCGGCGCCTTCGAAAGCTGGGACGTGCTGGGCGTAGAGGCCACGGTAAAGAAAATGAAGGAAGCCGGCTACCCGGTAGCAGCCTGGGTGGACGAGATGCTGGCGGCAGGTATGAAGACCTTCTACAAGGTAGACAACGGGAAACGCCTGTATTATGATAGTACCACCAGGCAATACTTGACCCTGCCCGGCGGCGAAGCCTTCCTCGTGATGAAGAACTTTGCCGGGCAGACGGTTTGGAAGAACAGCGCCTGCAACGTAGTTCACCTGGGCGACGACGTGCTGGGCCTGGAATGGAACACCAAGATGGGTACCATCGGTGGAGAAGTGCTGGAAGGCATCCAGCGGGGGATCGGTCTGGCGGAAGAAAGCTACAAGGGCCTCGTTATCGCGGGCGATGGCGCCAACTTCAGCGCAGGAGCGAATGTCGGGCTGATCTTCATGCTGGCGATCGACCAGGACTATGACGAACTGGACATGGCCATAAGACAGTTTCAGCAAACGATGATGCGGGTACGTTATTCCGCGGTGCCGGTAGCAGTGGCCCCGCATGGCCTGACACTGGGCGGCGCCTGCGAGATGAGCCTTCATGCCGATCGGGTCATCCCGGCGGCGGAGTCCTATATCGGTTTGGTGGAGTTGGGAGTGGGTCTGATCCCCGGCGGCGGCGGATCAAAAGAGTTTGCACTCCGGGCCGCCGACGAGATGCACGACGGCGAGCCGGAGACGATCACCCTGAAGAACCGGTTCTTCACCGTGGCTACGGCCAAAGTCTCCACCTCTGCCTACGAAGCCTTTGACCTGGGTTATCTGAAAAAGGACCGCGATATCGTCAGCATCAACCAGGGCAGAAGGATCTCGGAAGCAAAGAGCGCCGTCATCGAATTGTATAATGACGGCTACACGATGCCCGTCCCACGCAAGGATGTAAAGGTCCTGGGGCGTTCGGCCCTGGGTGCCCTATACTCCGGCATCCATTCGATGTGGCGCGGGCAATATGCCACCGATCACGATGTCGTCGTCGCCAAAAAGCTGGCCTTCGTCATGTGTGGCGGCGATCTCAGCGAGCCCGCAATGGTCTCCGAACAATATCTCCTCGACCTCGAAAGAGAAGCTTTTCTCAGTCTTTGCGGTGAAAAGAAAACACTCGAACGGATTCAAAGCGTACTAAAAGGCGGTAAGCCGGTACGGAATTAAATGTTATTTTTATAGCATGAATTGCCTCGCTATTGCCGGAGCGGGATTGCTTACCCTAAGCCTCGCCACCGGTTGTTTTGCAAAGGAACCACCCCCTGCCCCTTCCGACAGCAGCTATGCACTGTCGGGGACAATCGAGGGGCTGGACAAGGGTTGGGTCTATCTGACCCATATCGGTGCCACGTCAAGGATCGACTCCGCACAAGTTCAGAAAGGAAAGTTCTCCTTCTCGGGAGCCGTCGCCGCCCCGGAGCTTTGCGTCCTCGCCTTTAGCGGCCCCGGCGTCCAACGCCAGAACGGGCCTTATTTTTTCCTCGCCGGCGGCCATCTCACCCTCACCGGCCGGAAAGAAGCCTTCTCCACGGCCGTCATCAGCGGGAACCCGGTCCAGCAGGAATATCTTCAGTTCAGCGCCGCCGAAGCCGGGATCAAAGATGAAGGCCGGCAAAAACAACAGGCTAAGACCTTCGCCCGGCAACATCCGTCCTCTTACGTCTCTGCCTTTGCCTTACTCGAATATTTCTCCTATAACGTCGACGAAAAGGAACTGGACAGTCTCTATACCGGACTGGACATCCCCGTTCAAACCTCGTTCCTGGGACTGCAGGTAAAAGAGATCCTGCGGGGGGCGAAACTGACAGCCGTCGGTAATCCGGCCCCGGTCTTTACCCAGGATGATGTGGACGGCAGACCCGTGGCGCTTGCCTCCTTCAAAGGGGGTTACGTCCTGGTGGATTTCTGGGCATCCTGGTGCGGCCCCTGCCGCCAGGAAAATCCCAATATCGTAAAGGCTTTCCATCAGTACCATACAAAGGGATTTTCCATCGTGGGCGTCAGCCTCGACGAACAAAAGGAACGATGGGTGGCCGCGATAAAAAAAGATGGTCTCGCCTGGACCCAGGTATCCGACCTGAAGGGCTGGGACAACCAGGTCGCTGCCCTATATGGTATAAAAGGGATCCCGATGAATTTCCTGCTGGACAAGGATGGAAAAATAATTGCCAAAGGTCTTACCGGGGAGGCGCTGGAGAAGAAACTGGCGGAACTATTACCTTGAACATGGGCGAAGCGGAATTAAATACCTCTGCACACGAATTGGTGATCCGGTCGGTCCTTTACTTCTACGGAGGAGCCGCGGATCAGCCGCTGGCCATCCAGATCGCGGATGATATCAGCCTTGCATGGAACGCCGCAAAAGGTCAGGTAAAGATCCGGGGGGAACTATATGACGTCCGCTTCACCATCGAAGGACACTACCAACCCGATCTCAAGCCGGCTTCCGTATGGCACAATACAGACCCCCGGCTGAATTTCTTTCGCGTGGAAGAATTCTCCCTCCATGATATCTCTTCCGTGGACGGGCTGGGCTGCAACACAGGCTATTTCAAACTGGGTAATCTTCTCCATCACTCGACAACGGCGGCTCACGAATACGGCCATACGCTGGGCCTGGATCACCCCAAATATCTCGACATCCGGGGAAAGGGGCAGCCGGGGATCATGTACCCGCGCGGAACGCTCTGTGATCCGGAATTTCAATATGATCCTGCCGCACAGGCGGGTGGTCCGGGCGGAACGCTGAACCCGTTTAAACGCAAAGTGCTGGAAAGCGATATTGCCGGGCTCCGGCTGTCCCGGCTTTCATTTGACCAGCGCAGCCTGTCGATCCTGGGCGAATTCTCCTCGTTCTACCACCCAAAACACGAAGCGGTGAAATAGCCTCAGCGACGCACGGCCAGATCGGCCAGTGCATTCCCGATGGTGGGATAGATGAACTGAAATCCCGTCGACCGGACCTTTTTAGCACTGACGGTCGCACTCTTCAACACCTCGATACTCATCTCCCCAAGAACCAGCTTCAATACAAACGACGGAACATACACCGGCACGAAATACCGGCCCTTCAACCGCCGGGCCAGCGTGAGCGTTAGCGTCTTGTTGTCGACGGGCTGTGGCGCCACGCCGTTGAAGATGCCGCTGCGGTCAGGTTGTTCGATAGCGTCCACATAAAGCCGGCAGAGATCGTCGAGATGGATCCAGCTGACGACTTGTTTGCCGCTGCCCAGGATCGCGGCCGTACCCAGCCTGATCGGTTTGCGAAACTCCGCCAGCGCGCCACCCTGCCTCGCAAGCACGATCCCGGTCCGGATGATGACCAGTCTTTTCCCCAGGCCGGCGACCGGGCTGATGGCCTCTTCCCAGAGCCGGCAGGTCTCGCCAAGGAAAGTTTTATCCGGAGCAGCGGTCTCTTCGAATGGATCGGGATTGGGGATGACGGGGTCCGCCCCATACCAGCCGATAGCCGACGAGCTGATCACGGCCTGCACCTTGTTGGGAAGTTCGGCGAGCGCCTTTACCAGCAGTGCGCCCGACTTGGTCCGGCTTTCTTCTATTTCGTTCTTTCGTTTCTTACTCCATCGCTTGTCCGCGACACCCGCACCGGCAAGATGCACAATAAAGTCTGCCTGACGGACAGCCTCCGGGTCGATAACCCCCTTGCCGGGGTCCCATTGGAAAACATCCGGGTTGCCGGCTGAACCGCCGCGGGAGAGGATGAGCACCCGGTGGCCCTTTTCACGCAGCAGCGTTGTCAGTGCCGTTCCGATCAGGCCGGTGCCGCCGGTTATGAGAATAGTCGGCATGGTTAGTGAACGATTTGATTAAGCAATAATACCATCAATAATCCAACCACGGAAACCATCGTCTCCATGACGGTCCAGGTGGCGAAGGTCTGTCGGATAGTGAGGTTGAAATATTCCTTGAACAGCCAGAAGCCGCCATCGTTGACATGGGAAAAGGTCATGCTGCCCGCGCCCACCGCCAGCACCATCAGTTCGGGCTCGACGGAACTTTGCTGCAAGACCGGCAAAAGCGTGCCCACGGTGGTCAATGCCGCAACCGTGGAAGAACCGGTACAGATCCGGATCAGCGCCGCGATACTCCAGCCCAGAACCAGGGGCGGAATGGAAGAGTGTTCAAGGCTTTTTGCAATATACTGGTTCAATCCGCCTTCGCTCATCACCTGCATAAAAGCGCCGGCCCCGGCAATGATCAGCATAAAAGGGGCGACGCCCTTGAAGGCATCCTCCAGCGACCGCATCACCTCCCGCACAGGCCGGTGGCGCTTTATCCCTAACCAGTAGAGCGCCGCCAGTACCGAAAGCAGCATGGCGATATTCGGGTCCCCGATAAAGGCGATGACCTTCTGCAGCGGAGGGACGACAGGAATAAACCGGAAGACCGTCGTCGCCGTCAGCAGGATCAGCGGCAGCAGGGCCATCGCAAGGCTGATACCCAGGGATGGAAGCTCGCCGGGCTCGAGGAATTTCATCGTGAGCAGGGTAGGCGGGGTTGCCGGTTTGTATTTGCGCATCGTCCTGCCGAATACGATCCCGGCGAGAATGATCGTCGGCACGGCGACGATGAGTCCATAGAACAGGGTCTTGCCGATACCGGCGTGCAATTGCCCGGCGATGGCCGTGGGCGAGGGATGAGGCGGCAGGAAGCCGTGCGCGACGGATAGGGCGGCCAGCATGGGAATGCCAAGATACAGAAGCGGCAAACCGGTAACCGCGGCAACCGAAAAAATGAGGGGCAGCAAGACCATGAATCCCGCGGAATAGAACATGGGAATGCCGACGAGAAAACCCGAGAGCGCCATCGCCCATTGGATACGGCGAATACCCGAAATGCGTACAAGCGATTCCGTGATCTGTTGAGCGGCGCCGCTGTCCGCGATAAGCTTTCCCAGCATGGCGCCAAATCCAAGGATGATCACCAGCGAACCCATGATACTGCCGATGCCCTTCTGGATGGCGTCGGTGATGCGGTGAATGTCGAGCCCGGAAGCCAGGCCGATCGCGACGCTGACAACCACAAAGGAGATGAAGGTGTCCAGCCTGCACCAGGTGATGAGGAGGACAAGACAGACAATGCCGGCAAAGGAGAGAAGCAGTGGCATGTCGTTAAAGATAACAAAAAATCCCTCCGGAGAACCGGAGGGAATAAAACAACTAAAAACAAACTAATATGTACGGGTTATTAAATCCATCGATCAGTCTGGGCGTTTCCCGTCGAGGAAAGTATTGATCGTACTGATCTCCGTGTTGTTGTTCTCGTCGGTCTTTACCTCATAATTACTGTAAAAATTCTCGACGTTGGAGATCGTGTTGTAAAGCTCTAAATTACGGCGGATGTAGGCCGGCACGGTTTCAAACTCATTATTCGGATCGGCAGCATTGACGTTGAACGACAAGTTGCGCAACTTGTTGATCCTTTCGGCTGCCCGGCGTTTGAGATCATCCGTATCGTCCTGCGCTGCAGGCTCCTCTGCGGGTGAGTTCGGCACCGAAATCGAGTGAGTTTGATGGGCCCCAGGCTCATCCGCCGTCGGTTCCGCATCCCTGAATACCAATTGCATGTCGGGTGAAGTCTCTTCTTCCTTCGACGGATTCGCGACAGAGGTGTTCAGGGTCGGCTCCTTCGTGGGTGCGCTGTTGTGTTCCGGGTTGGATTGTTTGTCGTTCCAGGGTTCTTCTGCATAGATATTGGATGGCCTTGCAAGGTATCCTCCCGAAGCTGCAGACGCGGGAGAACTTTTTGAGGCGTTTGCCGCCTGGATCTTTGGTTGTGGAACCGGCTCGGGCTCGGTGGAAAGCACCCATTCGATCCGCGGGGACTTATCATCCGAACGGTTTGCCGGTTGTGGCTGGATAATGGCTACCAGCGGAGCCGCGGGCTTCTCCTCCTCTTTCATAAAGGGCGTCGCATCCGCATAGGTGGTCGGATCCACATAGGTGCTCGAACCCGCATAGATAGCCGAACCCGGGTAGTTGGCCGATAAAGGAACAGGAGCCATCTCCTGTTCTTTTACCGGGATAGGTTCTTTCATGTTCAGGGATTCCTTTGCAATTTCAACAGAGGGTAGAACAGGCCGTTTATCGGCGGCAGTTGCTTCAACGGGCGGATTGAGCGTCATTAAGATCTTTTCCTCTTTCTTGGGCGAAGCGGCTTCCGCATCCCGCACCGGGAACGGGTCCCGATGTTCGAAGCCGGTGGCGATCAGCGTAATGCCCAGACTGGAACCCAGCGTATTGTCATAGCCAAGACCCAGAATAACATCGGTATGCTCACCGGCACGGCCCAGCAGATGATTTTGGATGATATCCACCTCATCCATGGTAAATTCATTTTCTCCTTCAGCGGAATTGATATTGATCAATATCCATTTTGCTCCGCTGATATCGTTGTCATTGAGAAGCGGAGAGCTCAGGGCCTCTTCGATCGCCTTTTGCGCACGGCTGTCACCCTTGGCCGTCGCACTGCCCAGGATGGCTACACCGCCATTTCGCATCACCGTGCAGACATCGGCAAAGTCGACGTTTATCTGACCCGTACTATTGATCACATCCGTGATACACTTCGCTGCCGTCGCCAATACATTGTCCGCCTTGGCAAAGGCCTCCTTCATCTTCAGATTGCCAAACTGATGACGCAGCTTGTCGTTGCTGATCACCAGCAGCGTGTCGACATATTCCTTCATCACCCGGATACCCTCCTCCGCCTGCAACTGCCGTTTCTTCCCCTCATAGGAGAATGGGGTCGTAATGATCCCCACGGTAAGAATACCAAGATCCTTACAGATCTTGGAGATGATCGGCGCACCGCCCGTACCGGTACCCCCGCCCATGCCGGCGGTGATAAAGGCCATCTTCGTGTTTACTTCGAGGATGCTCTTGATCTCCTCAAGGCTTTCTTCACACGCTTGCCTGCCGATGTCCGGGTTGGCGCCCGCACCCAGCCCCTGGGTCAGATGTGGCCCCAGCTGGATCTTGTTGGGCACCCGGCTTTGTGCGATAGCCTGCGCATCGGTATTACAAATGATGAAATTCACGCCTTCAATGTTCTGGCTGAACATATGATTTACTGCATTGCTGCCACCGCCACCAACACCAATGACCTTGATGATAGATGACTTCTCCTTCGGTAGATCAAAATGGATCATAACAAAAAATTTAATAGATAAATAGGCTCACAGGGTACCGGATTCACATTTATAGGGTATGATCTTCTTCTTCTTTGAAAAGGTCGATAATGCCGTCCTTGAATTTTCCCCAGAAGTCCTTTACTCCTTTCCGGTTGCGAACGCGTTCCTGCTGCAGCTGCTCATCGGAAGGGAGCACCTGTTGCGCAACGGTTTGCATATCCGCCTTCTTGAGATTGTCGGGGACCTCCACCTTCTTGTATTCTTTCTCGAACTCCTTGCGGTTGTGCTCGTAGTCGCTGTATCCCTTCTGAATAAGGCCGATACAGGTCGAATAGGTAGGCTTGGCCAGCTCTTCGATATGACCCGCTGCCAGATGCTCCGTCGGATAACCGATGCGGGCGTTGAGACCCGTGATGTATTCCGTCAGCTGGATCAGATGTTTCAGCTGCGATCCCCCGCCGGTCAGGACGATACCGCCATTCAGCATGCGGTTGTCGAGTCCCACCTGCTTGAGATGGTAGGTCACGAAATCCATGATCTCGCTCATCCGCGCCTGGATGATATTGGCCAGGTTCTTCACACTGATCTCCTTTGCCGGCATCCCGCGAAGACCCGGGATGGTGATATACGCATTGGCCTTTGCTTCGTTGGACAACGCCGAGCCGAATTGCACCTTCATCTGCTCAGCCTGGGTCTTGAGGACACCCAGACCCGTCTTTATATCATTGGTGATATTCTCCCCGCCAAAAGGGATCACGGCCGTATGTTTCAATATCCCTTCGTAGAAAACGGCAAGATCGGTGGTCCCGCCGCCAATGTCGACGATGGCCACGCCGGCCTCCAGGTCTTCCTGGCCCATGACGGCAGCGGCCGACGCCAGCGGCTGCAGCACGAGGTCCTTCGTGTGCAGGTTGCTTTTTTCGACTGCGCGGTTGATGTTGCGGATGGCGTTCTTATCCCCCGTGATGATGTGGAAATTGGCGCCGACCTTTACCCCGCCATACCCGATAGGGTTGGGGATGTTCTGGAAATTGTCGACGGTGAACTCCTGCGGGATCACATCGATTATCTGGTCCCCGGCAGGGATATAGGTTTTATACTGGTCGGCGATCAGCTGATCGATCTCCCTGCGGGTGATCTCCTCATCCGTGTTCTGCCGGACGATATCGCCCCGGGTTTGCAGGCTCTTGATATGATGGCCCGCAATGCCGACATAGACCTCGCTGATCTCCAGGTTCGGATTGGAGGCATAACAGTTGTCCAACGCCATCTGGATGGCCTTTATCGTCTCATCGATATTCAAGACCTGGCCATGTTTGACCCCATTGGAGTTGGCCCTGCCAAATCCCAATATTTCTAATTTGCCGTACTCGTTCTTCCGACCTGCGATGGCAGCGATCTTGGTAGTTCCGATATCGAGTCCGACTATAATCGGTTGTTCCTGATTCATAGTTTAGTTTATTTGTTATTAGTTGTTTTTTTACGGTTTTTGGGGGGTGTCCCTTTTCTGGGCGCGGCGCCCGTTCTGGGGGCATTGCCTGTTCCGGGTGCGGCGACGGAACTGTCTGCCGCCTCGGATACGAGATCCAGCGTGTTCAGATTTTGTTCCGTCAGGTTATTGCTGGGTTCCAGTGGGCGGATATTCTGTTGACGAAGGGTATCGGGCTGCAATTGCTGTGCCGATCGGATCATCTGCCGGATATTGTTCATCCCCTGCACGGAATCATACCGGGCATGTTCAAGTCCTCGTCTGGTAGCAACGATCTGCCCCGAATAAGAAACGTCGATCCGGTCGTACTTCCCGGGATCGGTGCGGCAAAGCACCTGCCGGTAGAAGAGAGCAAGCCGGTGAAACTTTACTTCTATATCGCGGCCGTCGCCAAATCCGATGCGCTGACTTCCGACCTCGGGTTCCAGTTCGAAACCGTTACCCGGAAGAATGACGATCTGCGCGATCCGGGCCATCCAGAAGGTATCCTTGCGGATAAAATCGGTGAGCCGGAGAATGTCGCGCGTCAATGCGCTGTCGCTGCCACGCAATACGATCTTCGCACCGGGATATCCGGTAAAAACCGGCATCGCGGCAGGGAACTTGTCGGCCAGCGGCAACTGTACCCCACCGCTGTCGATATAACAGCTGCCCCCTTCCCGGGTAAATATCCGGGCCACAGGCTCCCGCTCAGTGACCTTTACCTGCAGGACCCCATTGTTGTCAAAGAACAGCTGGGCCTCTTTTATCCAGATGTTCTTCCCCAACGCCGATTCAAGCCGGCGAAGGTCAAAAGCATGGATGGGCTTATTCTGTCCGCTCGCCGCGCCCGCCGCGGTAAGGATATCGGCAATGCCCTTCCTGTCGACAAAATGTGACCCCGAGGGCGACGAGCCCGCGATTTGGATCTTGTACCCCTTACAGACATTGCTGTTTCGATATCGGATGGCCGCGACCAGCAATACCAATACGCCGGCCCCCGCCACACACCAGAAGGCGGCAGAGACAAGTTTCCTGATATTTAATTTTACGGCCATAATATATTCATGGACCTCCCGGTCTGTTTTAGCAGACCCGCGGTCCGTTTTGTTCCGCTGAGACCCGCCCAACGGCCCAGCGGACCGTCAGACGGGTACAACTAGTGTCCGGGTAGATAATCCCGTCCACAATGGGCTACACTTCCAGCAGCTGCCGGATGGGTTCGATCAACGTATCAATGTCGCCAGCACCGGCCGTGATCAGCAATTCGGCCCGATCAGGGTTCCCGGCCATTTTCTTTATCATTGCCAGCACCTCCTTCTTGTCGGCGATGGTCACCTTTGCTTTTTTCATCTTCCCCGCGATCAACTCACTCGTCACACCCGCGATAGGCAGCTCCCGGGCCGGATAGATCGGCAGCAGGATCACTTCATCGGCCATGTCCAGACTCTCCGCAAACCCATCCGCAAAGTCGCGCGTCCGGGTGAAAAGATGCGGCTGGAAGATGATGGTACAGTTCCTCTCCGGATATAGTTCCTTCGCCCCACCGATCAGCGCCCTCAGCTCCTCCGGGTGATGAGCATAATCATCGATATAGACCCGGTTGGGTTTTTTGACGATATACTCGAAACGCCGCTTCACCCCCCGAAAAGCCGCAACGGCCTCTACGATCTTGTCTCCCGAAATGCCCAATTGATGAGCCACCGCGATCGCCGCCACCACATTATCCACATTATGCCTTCCTCCCATGGACAGAACGACCTTATCGATACTCCAGTCACTGCTTTGCATCCGGAAGAGGTAATCGCCCTGGTCGATGCGGATCTCCGATGCAAAGAAATCCGCCCGGCTGTCCAACCCATAGGTCAGATGCCGGTCCCCTTTCAGCCCGGCCTCTTTCTCCAGCCCCTTCCTGCTCAACAGCAAACCGCCCGGCTTCAAACAACCGGAAAAGTCGATGAACGCCTTCTGCACTTCCTCCGCCGTTCCATAGATATCGAGGTGATCGGCATCCATGGCCGTGATCACGGCGATATCCGGGCTTAACCGGAGAAAGCTGCGGTCGTACTCGTCGGCTTCCACAACACAGACATTCCGTTCATCCGACCAGTAATTGCTGTTGTAATTAACCGCAATACCGCCCAGAAACGCGTTACACCCATATCCGCTATGCCGCAAAATATGCGCGATCATCGTCGTAATGGTCGTTTTTCCATGCGTGCCTGCTACACAGATATTAAAAGAACTACGGGTGATAAGCCCCAGCACCTC
Organism: Puia sp.; assembly: GCF_036500295.1. NCBI lineage: Bacteria > Pseudomonadati > Bacteroidota > Chitinophagia > Chitinophagales > Chitinophagaceae > Puia > Puia sp. The sequence continues at coordinate 51,951 of NZ_DASYCH010000087.1, forward strand.
GCTTCGCTTCATCAGGACCTGGCCGTGTTGCTGGTAATACACCAGCTCTTTATGCCCCGCGGGTATCGCCGGGGTATAGACGACCAGGTCGGCATCCGTCGGTATCTGGTTCAGATCTTCTTCATAGTGTATCGCAATGCCTTCCTGCTCCAGCATCCGGGTAAGCGTGGTGGGTGTCTTGTCATACCCGCTCACCTCCTTACCATGGAATTTAAAATACCTCGCCAGCGCACTCATCCCTATCCCCCCGACCCCTATGAAATAGACTCTCCTTATCGCATTGAATTCCATCATCCGTTTATCGCTTTCAAGATCTCACCGGCAATGCGGTCACCCGCATCCGTGACGGCCATCCGGCCGATATTCGTTTTTAATAGTTCCTGCTTCTCTTTATCCTTTGCCAGTGCCAGCACGGTGTCGACCAGTTTATCCATCGCCTCGCCGTCCGTTACCAGCAGACCCGCATTCTTATCCACCAGGTTCCGGGCATTCACCGTCTGGTGATCTTCCGCCGCAAAAGGAAAGGGTACGAATACAACAGGTTTTTTGACGACACAGAGCTCGGCGATGGACATGGCTCCCGACCGCGAGACCACGATATCCGCGGCGGCAAAGGCATACTCCATCTGTGGGATGAAATCCCGCGTCCAGCAATCCTTTTTCCCCGCACAGAGGCTGGCAGCCTGCCCGGCAAAGGGTTTACCGGTCTGCCAGATCAGCTGAAGCCCATTCTTTTCGAGATCGTCCAGATGAGCCGCGACAGCCTCGTTGATCCCCTTCGCCCCTAGCGATCCCCCCGTGGACAAAATGGTGGGCTTCGCGGGGTCGAGCCCAAAGAACCGGACCCCCTCCTCCCTTGTCAGCTTGCTTTGCACGATGACGCTCCGCACGGGATTCCCCACGACACTGATCCGGTCGGCAGGAAAGAATTTCTCCATCCCGTCGCTGGCGACAAAGATGCGGGCGGCCTTCTTCCCCAATAAAATATTGCTCTTCCCCGCAAATGAGTTGCTCTCATGGATAAAGGTGGGTATTCCCTTGGCCTGCGCCGATCGCAGAACGGGAAAACTCGAATATCCCCCTACCCCGATAACCGCGTCCGGCATGAAGGCCCGGATGATGCCGCTAACCTGGAAAAAGCTTTTTATCAGCTTAAAAGGAAGACCGATATTTTTTATCAAAGAACTTCTGTTGAACCCGGCGATGGTGATCCCTTCGATCCTGTAGCCCGCCTGTGGGATCTTCTCCATCTCCATCTTCCCTTGCGCACCCACGAACAGCAACTCCACAGACGGGTCCTGCTGTTTTAAGGCTCCGGCAATAGCAACGGCCGGAAAGATATGGCCACCGGTGCCGCCGCCTGCTATGATGATCCTCTTGCTCATGCGGGTAGCGCCGCCTCCTCGCCGGATTCCTCCTCCTCGTCAGCGGAAGCTCGTCCCCTGCGTTCCGTCGCATCCTTCCCTTCCGCGGATTCCGCGTTTCGGGCCACACTCAGAATGATGCCGATGGCCAGACACGTGAACAGGAACGAACTGCCGCCCATGCTCACCAGCGGTAGGGTCACCCCGGTTACGGGAAACAGATTCACATTCACCGCCATATTGGCCAGCGCCTGGATTACCAGCGTAAAGCTCAGCCCCAGCGCGAGAAAAGCCCCGAAGGCAAAGGGACAACGCCGGAAAATGCGGATGCTTCGCAGCAGGAATACCAGGTAGATGAACACGATGAAAAACCCGCCCGCCAATCCATATTCCTCGATGATGATGGCATAGATGAAATCGGAATAGGGGTGCGGCAGAAAATTCCGCTGCTGGCTATTGCCGGGTCCCAGCCCCAGGAACCCTCCCTTGGCAATGGCGATCTTGGCTTGATTGGTCTGGTAATTGTTGTCGCTGTTATCCTCTTTACCGCCATAGACAAAGGTCTCTATCCGGCTGATCCAGGTGTCGACGCGCACGGTCAGGCGGCTATGTCCTTCGGTCTTCGGTTTCTCCGTCGTTCCTCCGTTTGCCTTATGCCGGATCACGGCCGCTCCGATAAGGATCGCTACCGGAATTGCCGCCACGCCGATGGTCAGCAGCAGGTGCTTTGCGCTGACCCTGCCGATAAACAGCAGCATCAGGCTGGTGGCGCCGATAAGCAGGGCCGTGGAGAGGTTGGCCGGGGCGATCAACAGACAGATGACCGCTACCGGGGTGATCACGGGCAGGAAGCCGGTACGGAAATCCTTGATGACATCCTGTTTCTTGCTCAACAGCCGGCTCAGATACATAAAAAGCGCCAGCTTGGCCAGATCGGAGGTCTGGAAGGTCATATTGATGATCGGCAGCCGGATCCAGCGACTACCCTCATTGAGCTTCACCCCAAAGAAAAGGGTGTAGAACAATAAGGGTATGGAAAGGACGAATAGGATCTTGGCCACCCGGGAATAAAGGGTATAGTTCACCTGGTGAGCGAAATAGATGATCATCACGCCGACCAGGATAAACGCGAATTGCTTGAAGAGGTAGATCTCGGTATTCCCCTTGTACATTTTGTAAGCGAGCAGCCCGGTACTGCTGTACACGACAAGGAGGGACACGACGGCAAGCAGGACCACCGCGGTCCAGATCACCTTGTCCCCCTTCGTCCGGGACCGGAGTCCGCTAAAGGGCGTTCGTTCTATCGTCGAAGATTGACTCATAGATCGCGGACAGCCTCCTTAAACTGTCTTCCCCTGTCTTCATAATTTTTAAAGAGATCGAAACTGGCGCAGGCAGGACTCAGCAGAACGACATCCCCCTTTGTCGCAAAGTGAAAGGCGGCTTTCACGGCTTCTTCCGCACTGGCCGTATTGACCATCAACGGAACGTCATGCTGGAAGGCCTCATGGATCTTGCGGTTGTCCACACCCATGCAAACGATGGCCTTCACCTTATCCTTGACCAGGTCGCGGATCAGCGAGTAATCGTTCCCCTTGTCCACCCCGCCGAGGATCAGGATCGTCGGCTTCTCCATACTCTCCAGCGCATACCAGGTGGAATTGACATTCGTCGCTTTGGAGTCATTGATAAACTCCACGCCTCTCACCGTGCTGACATACTCCATTCGGTGCTCCAGCGCCTCAAAACTCTGTATCGCCTCGCGGATCTTCTCTTTCCGGATACCGACGGTGGCGGATGCGATGCCTGCTGCCATGGTGTTATATTGATTGTGAATGCCTTTGAGGGCAAAATCATAGATACTCATTTGTAGCTTCTCACTACCGGCATTGATGTTCATTTGTCCGTTGCGTATAAATCCTCCTTTGTTGGTTTCCTGTTGCATACTGAATGGTAGTGGGTTAGAGTGAATTTTGAATTGAGCTAAGTTTTTTTTTATCACGGGGTCGTCTTCACAGTATATGAAATAGTCGCTCTCCGTCTGGTTCATCGTGATCCTGAACTTACTGGCGATATAGTTTTCGAATCGGTAGTCATAGCGGTCCAGATGGTCTTCCGTGATGTTGGTAAGGATGGCTACTTCGGGGCGGAATTGATGGATATCATCCAGCTGGAAGCTGCTGATCTCACACACATACCATTCTTTGGGGTCTTCCGCCACCTGCCGGGCAAAAGAATAACCGATATTCCCCACCAGCGCGCAATCCAACCCGCCATGCCGGCAGATATGATAGGTAAGCGCCGTCGTCGTACTCTTGCCGTTGCTGCCCGTGATCCCGATGACCCGGCCATTGCCGATATACCGCCAGGCCAGCTCGATCTCGCTGATGACAGGGATGCCCTTGCTCCGGATGGCCTTTACCATCGGGCTCTTATCGGGGATACCCGGGCTTTTCATCACCTCATCGGCTTCCAGGACCTTCTGCTCGGTATGACCGCCTTCCTCAAAAGGGATCTGGTGTTTCTGCAGGTCGTTTCGATAGACGTCCTTCAATGCGCCGCCGTCGGACAGAAATACCTCGTCCCCCTGCTTTTTTGCAAGGATCGCCGCGCCCACGCCGCTCTCACCACCACCGAGTATAACCGTCTTTTTCGACATAGCATTTTCCTCCCAAAAACGGATTAGGGGTTCTTCAAAAGCATAGGATCTACTGCACCACAATTCGGTTCGTCTCGAGGGTTTGGTTTTTCAGAATCTCATATCCGGCAGGCGGCTCAAGACCCGCCCGGGTTATTACCTGATCTTCAATGTTGCTATGGCAAACGCCACACATAAGATCGTCACGATCCAAAATCGCGTCACGATCTTGCTCTCATGGTAGCCCAGCTTTTGATAATGATGATGCAGGGGGCTCATGAGAAACACTCTTCTACCCTCACCGTATTTTTTCTTCGTATATCGGAAATAAGTCACTTGTATGATCACACTCAGGCTCTCCACCAGGAACACCCCGCAGAAGATGGGGATCAGCCACTCCTTCCGCACGATGATGGCCAGGGCCGCGATGATGCCGCCCAGCATGAGACTGCCTGTATCGCCCATAAAGACCTGTGCCGGATACGCATTGTACCAGAGAAAACCCACGCAGGCGCCGACCAGCGCCCCGATAAAGATGGAGAGTTCTCCCAGGTTCGGGATATACATGATATTGAGGTACTCCGCAAACCGGATATTGCCGCTGGCATAGGCAAAGATGCCCAGACAGGCGCCGATCACGGCGCTTACCCCCGTGGCAAGCCCATCCACCCCGTCCGTCAGGTTCGCACCGTTGGACACCGCCGTGATAATAAAGATCACAATGACCACATAAAGCACCCAGGTGAGCCCTCTTATCGCCTCGGGCAGCAGCTTGGAGTAGTTGAACTCATGGTTCTTTACAAAGGGGATCGTGGTGATCGGTTCCTTTGCAACGATGAAATATTTCTTTTCCTTGTCCAGCGTCACCGTCTTGATCTCACTCGTGTCGGCAGGAAGCTTCGTGCCCACATATTCCCGCCACACCCGGGTATTAGCGTTGAAATAGAGCGTACACCCCACAACGATGCCAAGCACCACCTGGCCAAGCACCTTGAACCAGCCCGCCAGCCCGTCCTTGTCCCCCTTTCGGTAGGGAACACCCGTTTCCCTGGCGATGCGTTTGGCGCGGAGCTTCAGGTAGTCATCGATAAATCCGATCAACCCGAGCCACACCGTGCTGAACAGCATCAGCCGGATATACGCTTTATGCAGATCGGCCAGGAGCAGGGTGGGGATCAGGATCGCCAGGATGATGATAAAACCGCCCATGGTAGGCGTCCCCTTCTTCTGCTGCTCGCCTGCCAGACCCAGGTCGCGCACCGTCTCACCGACCTGTTTCTTGACGAGATAACGGATCAGTCTCTTACCAAAGATCATGCTGACAACGAGCGATAACCCCACAGCCAGCAGCACCCGGGAGGTGATGAACTGGAAGAGGGCGCCGCCCGGCACCTTTATCCCATGTTGTCTGAACCATTCAAATAAAGTATACAGCATGTCAACCAGTTATTTGTCCAGCAGTTCGAAAAATTCCAATAAGATCTGTTTGTCGTCGAAGGGATGTTTCACCCCTTTTATTTCCTGATATTTCTCGTGACCCTTCCCCGCGATCAGCAGGATGTCCTCGGGCTGCGCGAGGCTCATTGCCGTGCGGATCGCCTCCTTCCGGTCGGTGATCGAGATATACTTCCGCTTTGCCGCCGTATTCAGACCCGCCTCGACATCCCGGATGATCTGCTCGGGGTCCTCGCTGCGCGGATTGTCGGAAGTGATGATGACCTTATCACTGTACTCAGCGGCGGCCGCACCCATGAGCGGACGTTTTGTCTTGTCGCGATCGCCGCCCGCGCCCATCACCGTGATGATCTTCTCATGCCCCTTTCTCAGCTTCTGGATCGTGGTCAGCACATTGATCAGCGCGTCGGGAGTATGGGCATAGTCCACGATGCCGATGATCTTCTCCTTTGGCGAGACGACATAGTCGAAGCGGCCCTCGGCGCCGCTGAGCTTGCTGAGGACGCGCAGGATCTCACTCTTCTCCTCGCCCAGACAACTGGCCGCCCCAAACACCGCCAGCAGATTGTAAGCATTGAACTCGCCGATAAGCCGGAAATGCACCTCCGTGTCGTTGATCGTCATGACAAGCCCGGTGAGGTTGTTCTCCAGGATGCGACCCTTGAACTCGGCCAGGGTCCTCAGACTATAGAAATATTTTTTTGCGCTTGTATTTTGCAGCATCACCGCACCCCGTTTGTCATCGGCATTCGAAATGGCAAAGGAGTCCGAAGGCAGGGAGTCGAAGAAGGACTTTTTCACCCGGATATATTCTTCGAAGGTCTTGTGATAATCGAGGTGGTCCTGGGTGATATTACTGAAGATCCCCCCGGCATACCGAAGTCCGGCGACCCGGTGCTGGTGAATGGCATGCGAACTGGTTTCCATAAAGACATGGGTACAGCCTTCATCCACCATTTGCTTCAGCAGGGCATTGAGATGCAGGGCATCGGGTGTCGTATGCGTGGCGGGTACGATACGTTCCCCGATCTGGTTCTGCACCGTGCTGAGAAGCCCGCATTTATGTCCCAGCGCGGAAAAGAGCTTATATAATAAGGTGGCGATGGTCGTTTTGCCGTTAGTTCCCGTAACCCCTACCAGCTTTATCTTCTCGGAAGGCTGACCGTAGAAGTTGTGGGCGATGATCCCGGCCGAAGCCGCGCTGTCCTCCACCTGGACATAGGTGACCCCGTCTTTTAATTCGGCGGGCAGTTCCTCGCAGACGATAGCGATGGCGCCGGCAGCGATAACGGCGGGTACGTACTGATGCCCGTCCGCATGAGTGCCTTTTACGGCAATAAACAGTGTACCCGGTCCGGCAAGCCGCGAATCCGTTTGCAGGTTGTCGATCGCCCGGTCACGGGGACCGACGATGCTCCGGATACTTACCTTATATACTATTTCCTGCAGGTTGCTCATTTATACATTAGTCCAGCTGAATGAATATGGTTTCCTTTTTTTGCAGAGGCCTCCCCGGCTCGATGCTTTGTGTCTGCACTTTTCCGCTTCCTCTTACCGCGACTTTCATGTCCATACGCTCCAGCACATACAGCGCATCCTTCAATCCCATACCTTTCACGTCCGGCACCAGTTGACGGTTCGCCGGCAGTTGCGGCGGCGTGACGGATGCAAACAGCTGATCGTGATTGACGGTCGTCGCCGAATCCGCATAGTTAAGCCCCTGCCCAACACTGGTGCTCATCAGGTGGTCGGCAACTTCCCGGAAAACGGGAGCCGCAACCGCCGCACCATAATATTTTTTGGCAAATGGCTTGTTCTTGATCACTACGATGCAGGTATATTTCGGCGCCGCAGCGGGGAAATAACCCACAAAAGTGGACTGATAGATATGATCCGCATATCCCCGGGATCTGTTGGCGACAAGCGCGGTGCCCGTCTTGCCCGCCACCTGGTAGAAGGCGTCTTTGAACACCTTGAAGCCCGTGCCTTCGGGATCCTGGCAAACGCCGTTCAGGCATTCCTTTAATTCACGAAGGGTCTCGTCACTGCAGATCTTCTCGACGATGGCCGTGGGTTTGTTCTCCTTTATCGTGATGCCGGACTCCTGTACGGCGCTGATAAGATAGGGCTTCACCATCCGGCCGTTGTTGGCGACGGCATTGTAAAGGGTAAGGGTCTGCAGCGGCGAAACAAGCACTTCATAACCAAACGCCATCCAGGGAAGCGCGGTCGCGCTCCAGGTCCGGGATTTGGGCGTGTTGATCACGGGGGTGGACTCACCGACAAGATCGATGCCGGTAGGCCGGTCGAGCTTAAGCTTCCGCAGGTGGTCGATGAATTGATAAGGATTACCGGTATAGTTGGCCACCGCCAGTTTAGCCATCCCGACATTCGAGCTAAGCTCGAAAGCCTCCTTTACCGGAACGACATATTTGCCATGCCGTTCGGCGTCGTATACCGTCCGGTTGGATATCTTCCAGGTTCCGCCTTCCAGGTTGACCGTATTGTTCAGGGTGATCTTCTTATCTTCCAGCAGCGACAGCAACGTCGCCAGCTTGAAGGTGGAGCCCGGCTCGGTAGCCCGGATGGCATAGTTCAGGTCTTCCCAATAGGTGCCGTCGGACTGACGCCCCAGGTTGGCGATGGCCTTGATCTTGCCGGTGGCAACTTCCATGATGATACAGGTGCCATGTTCCGCCTCGTTCTCGATAAGCTCTTTTTGCAGGGCGTTCTCGGCGATGTCCTGGATATTGACATCGATCGTCGTCACGATATCCTTACCGTTCTCCGCCTCGATCTCATAGCCTTCGACAGGGATATAAGCCCCGCCCGCAATATACCGGACAAGCCGGCGGCCGGTCTCGCCCTTGAGCAGGGTGTCATAGGTACGCTCCAGCCCGACATTCTGGGCATTCGCTCTTGCCAGGCCAATGGTACGATTGGCCAGCAAGCCGAACGGATTCAATCTTTTATTGTTCACTTCCGCGATAAAGCCGCTTTTGTTCCGGCCCTGGCGGACAAGAGGAAAGTCCCGGAGTTTTTGATATTTCTGAAAGGATACGTTCGATTGCAGCTCGTAATAGCGATCGACCGACCGGTACCCCTTTTGCAGCATCTTCTTGTACGCAGCCTTGGACTGATCCTCGAACAACGCCGCCAGACAGCCGGCAAGCGAGTCGACATTCTCAAAGAAACGTTTTCCATTCTTTTCACGAAGACCGTCGGCGCCAAAATCGATATAGATATTGAAGTAAGGGATCGAAGTGCTGAGCATGCTGCTGTCTTCGCTATAGATGGTCCCGCGCTCAGCATCCAGCTCGACAAATTTCTGGTGAAGGCTATCGCTTAGCCCCTTCCAGTACGCCCCCTGAACGCGTTGGATATATACGACCTTCCCCAGCACCACCAGCGATAGCGCCACGATGCCGAGAAAGCAGAGGTATACCCTCCATAATATGTCGCGTTTGACTTCCATTTATTCTAATTGTCCTTCGGACGGCCCTCATCGGGCATTGTTCACCGTATCAGTAAGAACGTAGGGCGGGTGTACCAGTTCCTTCAATCCGAAGGGTTCGACAGCCTTCGCCAGCTCACTCTGCTTGCTTCGGAACATCACTTCGCTTTTCAGCGTCTTATATTCGTATTGCAGCTCTTTTAACTCTTTGTTGGTCCGGGTAATTTCCCGGGAGATATTGTCGGCATAGTGGCCGTTATAGATATAGACAACCGCCAATGCGGCGAGGAAGAGGAAGAAACCGATATTCCTCACGATCCAGCGGTACCCAAGCAGGGATGGTTTCCATTTACTCATTTCAAATCCACATTTTTAGGTCCTTCAGTCGAACCGCTCTTCCGGCGGCTCTCTTATATGCGTTCAGCCGCCCGCAGCTTGGCGCTGCGGGATCTTGGGTTTTGGCGTAATTCAGTGTCGCCGGGAATCACCGGTTTTTTGGTAATTGCTTTTAATAGGGGAGGTGCCGTACTTTGTCCGAAGGGGTCAGATGGGTCCTCGTCTTCGAACGATCCTTTTTTAAAGAAGTTCTTGACGATCCTGTCTTCCAGGGAATGAAAGGTGATGATCGCTACACGTCCGCCTATAGAGAGGAGGCCGGGCACCTGTTGTAACATTTCTTTTAATGCTCCCAATTCATCGTTCACCTCGATGCGCAGAGCCTGAAATACCTGGGCAAAGTATTTATTGGGATTCCCTTTCACCACGCTGTTCAGCGCCGCCTTGAAGTTCGCAATGGTCTTCAGCGACAGAGTGCTGCGCACATGCACTATTGTCCGTGCCAGCGTTCGCGCATTGGTAACCTCGCCGTATTGCTCGAACAGCTTGTGAAGCCGCTGCTCGGACCACGTGTTCACGATGTCGAAGGCGGTGTTCGTCTGACGCTGATCCATCCGCATATCCATCTCGCCTTCAAAACGGAAGGAGAAGCCTCGCTGCCCTTCGTCAAACTGGTGGCTGCTCACCCCCAGATCGGCCAGGATCCCATCGACGGGGATCCCTTCATGCAAACGAAGAAAGCGACCCACATGACGGAAGTTGTGCGGCAGAAAAGTGATGCGGCGATCCTCCGGCAGATTACGCCGGGCGTCACTGTCCTGGTCAAAGGCGAAGAGCCTGCCCTTCGGCCCCAGTCTCTCCAGGATCCCGCGGGAATGACCGCCACCGCCAAAGGTCAGATCGGCATAGACACCGTCCGGCTTGATAGCAAGGGCGTCGAGCGTCTCTCCGAACAGAACCGGCAGGTGGTAGGAATACTGCCCCTGCCCGTCCTGGCTATTCTCCGTCGTCATGAAGAGAGCCCTCCCGGGTTCATCACCTGCTTTGCCAGGCTGCTGAACGCTTCCGGTGAAAAAGATTCAAAGAACTGTTGGTACTTACTTTTATCCCAGATTTCAATCTTGTCTACTGCTGCCGTCAACACAATGTCCTTCTCCAGCGCCGCATGTTCTTTCAGGTTTTGAGGGATCAACAACCGCCCGGCGGAATCCAGCTCGATCATCGTCGCCCCGTTCAGGAAATATCTCCTGAATTGCCGAACTTCGGGGTCAAAATCATTTAATTGGCTTACCCTGGCGAAGATGGGTTCCCAGCTTTTCATCGGATAAAGACTAAGGCATTTTTCAAATCCTCGATTGATGACAAACTGGGTGGGACCCTCTTCCGGCAGCTGCTTTTTGAAGCCGACCGGAAGCAGGAAGCGACCTTTTGAGTCTAAAGTAGCTTCGTATTCGCCCAGAAAACCAATCATTTATGAGGAGTTGAATCAATTTCTACTAAAACTAACACAAAATAACACATTTTCCCACTTTATTCGGGGAAATTGGAAAATTTAATTTTTCCACAATAGTGCATTGTAACTCTGTGTGTTGTCTTGGATGCACTTATCTCCGGCAAACATGATTTTTGGGCTTTTACGCCTGTGCGAAAGCTGTGAATTGCGGTGGATAAGCGGTGGAAAAGTTCGTTTTTGATGTCAATATCGTAGCTTCGCGCTTTAAAACCGGCGTCAGTTAGACGCTCGCTATATGCCACAACCACAGGACATTCCCATCGCGGATTATCGCTATCAACTCCCCGAAGACCGCATCGCCTTTCATCCCCTCACCGAACGCGACGCCAGCAAACTGCTGATCTATCGCCGCGGCGCCATCAGCGAAGACATCTACCGGAACATCGCAGCCTGGCTCCCCGCAGAAAGCCTTCTCATCTTCAACAATACCAGGGTCGTCGAGGCCCGGATCGAATTTCGCAAGCCCACGGGTGCACGGATCGAGATCTTCTGCCTCGAACCGCCGGCCGAATATGGCGGTATCGCCAATGCCCTGATGCAAACGGGCGAAGTAAAATGGAAATGCCTGATCGGCGGCGCCTCGAAATGGAAACCCGGCCAGATACTGCGCAAAGAAATGCCGGCTGGGCTTGTGCTCGAAGCCCGATACCTGGAACGGTCAGGGGATTCCTTCCTGATCGGATTGTCCTGGACACCCGCCACCCTGTCCTTTGGCGAATTGCTGCACCAGGCCGGCTTCATCCCTCTCCCACCCTATATTCACCGCGATGCGGAGGCAGCCGACAGCCGGCGCTATCAGACCATCTATGCACAGCATGACGGATCGGTAGCCGCGCCCACAGCCGGGCTCCACTTTACCGAAACGATCTTTCAGTCGCTGGCGGCAAAGAACATCGGCCATGGATTTGTAACCTTGCACGTCGGCGCCGGCACCTTCCTGCCGGTAAAGTCCGCGACCCTCGGCGGCCATCCGATGCACATCGAATTCATCGACGTGAGCCGCGAGTTCATTGTAAGGCTCCGTGAAACGTTGTTGACAGGCAAGCCGGTAATTGCTGTCGGCACCACCTCTGCGCGAACGCTTGAGACTCTATATTGGCTTGGACTGAGTGGCCCGGACCTGACCGTAGGGCAATGGGACGCCTATGCGGGCCACGACAAGAGTATCCCCGCGGTAAAGGCGCTTTCGATGCTGTTGGATAAGATGGAAAAAGCGGGCGTCCCGCGGTTGATGACAACCACGCAGCTGCTGATCACCCCCGGATATGATTGGAAGATCGTCCAGGGCCTGGTAACGAATTTTCACCAGCCGGAATCGACATTGTTGCTGCTGATCGCCTCGTTCGTCGGGGAAGATTGGCGGAAGATATACACCCATGCGCTGGAACACGGATTTCGCTTTCTCAGCTATGGCGATGGTTGCTTACTGCTCAACCATTCTTTAGCGGCCACTCCAGCGTAAAAACAGTTCCCCTGCCGACCGTACTATCCACTTTGATCCTGCCCTCATGCGCCTCGACGATCGTCTTGACATAGCTGAGGCCAAGGCCAAATCCCTTCACATTGTGCAGATTCCCGGTATGGGCCCGGTAGAATTTCTCGAAGATCCGGCGCTGGGTCTCCTTGCTCATCCCGATGCCGTTATCCTCGATGCGAATGACGAGGTTTTTGAGGGTGCTGTGCGTGGTGATGCGGATCAGGAGGTTGTCCTTTGAATATTTCACCGCATTATCGATGAGATTGGTAATGATGTTCATGAAATGAACCTCATCGGCAAGGACCAGGTCCTTTTTGGCATTGAGCTGCAGTTCAGAACGTCCACCCTTTCCCTCCAGCTGCAGCTGGATATTTTCCATCGCTTCCTGGATGCAGACGTGTGCATGCAGGGCGCGCAGGTTGAGCTGCTGCTCCTGCCGGTCAAGCAGGGAAGCCTGCAGGATAGTCTCCACCTGCTTGTTCATCCGCTTGTTCTCTTCCTTTATGATGCCCGTGAAATACTCCGACTTGGACCGGTCCTGCACCACCTTCTCATTGCGCAACGCGTCCACCGCAAGCGAGATCGTCGCCAGCGGGGTCTTGAATTCATGCGTCATGTTGTTGATGAAGTCGTTCTTTATCTCGCTCAACTTCTTTTGCCGGACCAGCGCATTCACGGTCACATAAAAGGCAGCGATGATAACGAGCGTGAAGAAGATGGCACCGGCGATCATGACCCGCATCTCGCCGAGGACCATCTTTCTGTAATCCGGTATGACGACGGCAAGGACCTCATCGGGGAGAATGCCGCTTATATCTGCATTTTCCGGCGCCAGCAGAGGCTCTATCGCAAGCTTGTTATTCACCGTATCCTCGATCTCCTGGATAAAGTTCTTCGACCGTAGTTCCACCGGACGAAAGTTCACATTGGATCCCCCGGGGTCGGAAGAGATCGCGAATTCAAAGCGGGTATTCTTCAGGCCGACACGGTCAAAGGCCTTGCGCATCTTATCGGTGATATCCTCCACCGTATACCGTTCGGCCACAGTAGGCACACGCATCAGCTCCATGGTAAAGGGATCCGAAGGATGCCAAAGGCCTGGCTTCAGTCTCAATACTTTACCTACATTGCTCCCACGCTGCGCCACCAGCTCCTGTGCGACATAATTGGTGGCGTCCCGCAATTTGTGCTTCAGCTCCTCCTGCTTATTCTCCAGCATCGTCAATATCCAGTTGATCTGGATATAAATAGTGCCGATCAGGGATAGGGAGATCAAAACAAAAATGATAGGGAAAATTTTTTTCAAACCCATACTTTTTGGTCCATCCGTAAAATTATTCAAAAGGGTGAGGCTGGCCCTGTTTACTCTTTTTGTAGAAGCCGATTTAACGAAGCTTTCACAAAGAAAGGGGATTTCAGGCTAAAAAGCGCTATATTAGTATAGGCTGCCGCCGCCTTCGGCGGCTTACAGCGGCCTCCCCCGTACCCTCCCGTAATATGCAATGATGCTTGCCAAATCCGCAGGATTTTTTAATTTAGACGATATGGAGAGCCCGGCACCAGGTATATTATTGATCGCTGATCCCTTTTTGAAAGATCCGAATTTCATGCGCACGGTCGTGTTTCTGTGTGAACACCAGGATGAGGGCAGCTTTGGTTTTGTCCTGAATAAGAATTACGAATACACCCTCGACGAACTGGTCAGCGGTCTGGATGATCTGAAGAAGATCCCGGTCTATCTCGGCGGCCCGGTTCAAATGGATACCATTCATTTCCTTCATCAATACCCGGAGAAGATAACCGGCGGATACGAGATCATCGATGGCGTGTTTTGGGGCGGCAACTTCGAAACGGCAATCGACCTGATCCGCGCGGGAGAGGTCGACATGACCAAGATCCGCTTCTATATCGGCTATTCCGGCTGGGGCAGCGGGCAACTCGCCGACGAACTAAAGGAGAAATCCTGGCTAACGGTACCCGCTAACCGGCCGCTGGTCTTTCACAAGAAGCCCTCGGAGATCTGGAAAGATGCCCTGCGCCATCTCGGCGGCGAATATGAGATAATGGTCAACTTCCCCATCGATCCCCAATTGAATTAAGGCCGTCCAACGCAGGTGTTAATGCTTCCCAACGCAGGGGGGCAGGCCGTCTAACGCCGGGGATCGATCGCCTAATGCAGCGGAACGCTGATCCCGGCATGCACGCCCCAATTGCTGAGGTTGTTGACCCCAAGCTCCTTGAATGGCGCATAGTTATAGCTGCCGCCGATGCGCAGGGCCGTAGAGCTGTAGTTGCTCAACGGAATAAGAATACCCGCTTCCCCCCTGACCGCTAATTTGGTATAACTGACGGGATTGTCGAATTCTCCAAGGTACTGGTCAAAGCTGATGAAGTTGACCCCCGCACCCGCTCCAACATAGGGTCGGATAAAACCCTTTTTCAACAGCGTATAGTCAACGGTCACCAACAGCGGCAACTGCTGGATGGAGTTGCTCACCACAGCAGAGATGTCCGAACCCGGTCCGTTGGAGTACACCTGACGCGGATATTTCTGATAATAGTCGTTATAGCCAAAGCTGAGCCCGATCCGCAGCTGATCCATTACCGGATAAGCCAGCCCCGCGGTAAACCCCTTGAAGGCCGGCTTGTCGGCCAGGGTCTTGAAATCGGCTCCCGCCGGGAAATTCACATTGTAATTAAAATTGAATTGCAAACTATGCTGTGCCATGGCTCCCGTGGCCGTGATCCCGGTCAGGGCCAGGACGATTGCTATCTTCCGAAACAGGGATATATGCATTGATCTCATGATACTCGGTTGAATCATTATTTTTTAAGATAGGCGGATTGCGAGAACATCGCCGCTACTTCAGCCGACGCATTGGAAGGATTAAAGACATCCTCCCCTCTCGCAAGTCCCGTCCAAAGACCGACCAGCTTATTGCCGTTCGCGGCCGCATTCTTCAGATCCAGCAAGTCGATCTCCAGGCCGCCGGAGTTCACCGTATAAGCCCCAACGGCATACGGATCATAATACCCGTATCCGGGGTAGCCCCAATAATAGGGATCATAGAAATCACCGTAGTAATCCCAATAATCGGCATAACTGAAGAGAACCGTCGACGACGACAACACACGCGAGATATTGATCGCGAGATCCGGGTTGGCCGATTTGCTGACCAGCTGATACCCACGCTGCGTCATCTGCTGCGTCATCGCATTGATGATATTGACATCATAGGCATCATAACTGTGACCCGCAAATTGATTGTCCTGGATTACGGCAACGCTGTCGGTAATGCTGAACGTAGCGTAAGCAGAGAAATTCGCGACCGTATCATAGTTGGTGATGTAGATGCGGCTTTCCTCGTTGGTCAGATTATTAAGAGGATCTTTCTTGCAGCTGCCCAGAAGGAGGTTCATTGCGGCTACTCCGGACAATAGCAAGGTTCTCAGTCTGTTCATAAAGCAACGTATTTGTTTACACCTATGCAAATCAAATGCCGCAACAATATAAAACCCCGGCAAAAGCCGGGGTTTAACTAACATTTCGTCTTCAAAAGGAATCGTACGATGCGCGGTTTACGATTTGCCTTCGACAGGTACTGCGCCTTCAACCAATACGGTTACCTTGTTATGGATCACTTCCACGAATCCGCTCTGGATCGTGAAAAATGCAAGGTGATTATTTTTATCTTTCAGAACTTTCACCTGACCTGAGCGCAGCGCGCTGACCAGCGGAGCATGACGATCCAGGACTTCGAAAAGCCCGTCCACTCCCGGCAGCTGCACGCCATAAACATCAGCGCTGAACAGTTTTTTCTCTGGAGTTAATATCTCTAAGTTCATCTTATGTGTGTTTTAAGCCGCCTGCATTTTACCCACGGGCCTGGGCGAGAAGTTTCTTGCCTTTTTCCATTGCATCGTCGATCGTCCCGACCAGGTTAAAGGCTGCTTCCGGATATTCATCCACTTCGCCGTCCATGATCATATTGAACCCACGGATGGTTTCTTCGATGGGGACGAGCACACCCTTCAGACCGGTAAACTGCTCAGCTACATGGAAGGGCTGGGACAGGAAGCGCTGTACCTTGCGCGCGCGGGCAACGGTCATCTTATCTTCATCACTCAGTTCATCCAGACCGAGGATGGCGATGATGTCCTGCAGTTCCTTATAGCGCTGGAGGATAAGCTTCACCCGGTCGGCGGTGTTGTAGTGCGCGTCGCCGACGATCTTCGGGGTCAGGATCCGGGAAGTGGAATCCAGGGGATCCACCGCCGGGTAAATACCAAGGTCGGCGATCTTCCGGCTCAATACCGTCGTCGCATCGAGGTGGGCAAAGGTCGTGGCGGGAGCCGGGTCGGTAAGGTCATCCGCAGGCACGTATACGGCCTGAACGGAAGTGATGGAACCATTCTTGGTGGACGTGATCCGTTCCTGCATCAGACCCATTTCGGTCGCCAGGGTAGGTTGGTACCCTACGGCCGAAGGCATCCGGCCCAGCAACGCCGATACTTCGGAGCCGGCTTGCGTAAACCGGAAGATGTTGTCGACAAAGAAGAGGATATCCCGGCCCTGGCCCTTGCCGTCGCCATCCCGATAGTACTCGGCAATCGTCAGACCGCTGAGCGCCACGCGTGCACGGGCGCCCGGAGGTTCGTTCATCTGACCGAAAACAAAGGTCGCTTTGGACTCTGCCAGCTCGTTCATGTTCACCTTGCTCAGATCCCAGCCGCCATGCTCCATACTATGTTTGAAATCGTCGCCATATTTCATGATACCGGCTTCGATCATTTCCCGCATCAGGTCATTCCCCTCACGGGTACGCTCCCCAACACCGGCAAATACGGACAACCCGGAATAGGCTTTTGCGATATTGTTGATCAGTTCCTGGATAAGTACGGTCTTCCCTACACCCGCACCGCCAAACAGACCGATCTTCCCACCCTTTGCATAGGGTTCGATAAGATCGATAACCTTGATCCCCGTGAACAGCACTTCGCTGCTGGTGCTCAGGTTCTCGAAGGCCGGAGGCTTGGCATGGATGGCACGGCCGTTGACCTTGGAGACCGCCGGCAGACCGTCGATAGGATCACCCGTAACGTTGAACAGCCGCCCCTTGATCCCTTCACCCGTAGGCATGGCGATAGCATGACCGGTATCGATCACCTCGAGGCCACGGACAAGCCCTTCCGTACCGTCCATTGCGATACACCGGACGCTGTCTTCCCCAAGATGCTGCTGAACTTCCAAAACGAGCGTTTCACCATTCGACTTTTTCAATTCCAGTGAGTTATAGATCTCAGGGAGTTTGCCTTCAAACTGCACATCGATTACTGCTCCGATGATTTGTTTGATCTTACCGTTACTTGCCATATACTGCTGGTTGTAATTTTGGCGCAAAGGTAAGGGGACGGGGGGAAAGTTAAAAATACTATATTTGTTGTTTTCCGAATATGCAACTGATAGAAGTTTCCCAACCTGACACGGCAAAAGATTTCATCCGGGTGAATGTGGAGCTTAACCGGAACGTACCGGGTTATATTCGCCCTATCGACAAGGAAATCAACGAAGTATTCGATAAGAACAGCAATAAGGCCTTTCGCCACGGCGAAATAACCCGCTGGATCCTCAAGGATGATGACGGCCGCCTCATCGGCCGGATCGCCGCCTTCATCAATAAGAAATACAAAAACAAAGGGGATGACGGGCCGGTAGGCGGCGTTGGCTTCTTTGATTGCATTGATAATCAAGAAGCTGCCGATATGCTGCTGGATGTGGCCCGCCATTGGCTGGTCCAGCGCGGCATGGAAGCAATGGACGGCCCTATCAATTTTGGCGAACGGGATAAATGGTGGGGCCTGCTGGTCGAAGGTTTTCGCGAACCCCTTTGGTCGATGAACTTCAACCCTCCTTATTATAAGGACCTGCTGGAAAACTACGGCTTCAAGCCCTACTTCCACCAGCTTTGTTTCGGGATGGACCCCGTAGCACCCCTAAGCCCAAAGATCAGACAGCGCCATGATGCCGTCGCGGCCGATCCGCTCTACAGCGCCCGAACCCTCGAAAAGAACAACCTCGAGAAATACGCTTCCGACTTCGTCGCGGTCTATAACGCCGCCTATGCCGGCCACGGAGGACTAAAAGAAATGAAAAAGGACCAGGCCCTCCAGCTCTTCAAAAAGATGAAGCCGCTCATCGACGAGGACATCGCCTGGTTCGCCTATTATGGCGACAAGCCTATCGCGCTTTTTCTCAACATCCCCGAACTGAATCAGTACTACAAACACTTCGACGGCAGGGTCGGCCTCCTGCAAAAACTGCATTTCCTCTGGCTAAAAAGCCGCGGCGCCTGCCGCCATTTCACCGGGATCATCTTCGCCCTGATCCCCGAATTCCAGGGAAAGGGTGTCGACGCCTATATCATCCAGGAACTGGCCGACCGGGTGCAGCCCGTAAAATTCTATACCCATTATGAAATGCAATGGATCGGCGATTTCAACCCCAAAATGATCAACGTAGCCAAGTCCCTCGGCGACAGCCATGTCAGCCGCAAACTGACAACCTATCGCTATCTGTTCGACCGCGGCAAAGAGTTCAAACGGCATCCGATGGTGGGGGCGTGATCTTCGGCGCCAGCAGCTTGTAAAGCACCGGCGTCACCACACGCGTAAGAACCGTCGAACTCAGCAACCCGCCGATGATCACGAGCGCCAGCGGCGAATACAGGGGATTGTTTTCGGCTACCAGCGGAACAAGCCCCCCGATCGCGGTAAGCGTAGTCAGGATGATCGGCACAAACCGGGTCTCCCCCGCCTCCTGGATAGCTTCGTCAAGCCCCATCCCCCCCTTTCGTAATTGATCGGTATAATCCACCAGCAGGATGGAATTCTTGACCTCGATACCGACGAGCGCGATAAGTCCGATCACGGCGACAAAGGAGAAGGTATTGCCGGTGGCCAGCAGCATCAGCACCGCACCGATGATACCCAGCGGCACCACGGACAGGACGATCAGCGTACCGCGAAAGGTCTTGAACTCGAGGATCAGGATACCCAGGATCCCAAAAACGGTGATCAGGATGATGGGCCCGAGCCCGCCGAAACTCTGCTCCTTGCTCTCGACCTCACCCGCAGCCTTGTAGCTCGCACCGGCAGGGAAACGCAGCGTGTCCAGATTCTTCAGGATACCTTCCGTCATCCGGGATGTATTATAACCGCTGCGCACAAAAGCGGTGACGGTCGTATAGCGATCCTTGTCATAGTGCTGGATGGTGGTGGGACTGCTCTGAAAGCCGATATCCGCAATATTGTTCAGCGGCACCGACGCACCGGCCGCCGAATTGACATAAATGGTATTCAGGGCATCCAGCGTTTGCCGCTGATCACGGGGCAGACAGACGTTGATGTTATAGTCATCCCCTTTTTCACCTTCCTTGCGGAATTTTCCGATATCCAGCCCCGCAACGGCAAGCCTCACGGTACGGTCTACCTCATTGACGGGAACCCCCAGGATACCCGCTTTCTCTTTGTTGACCCGAACCTTTATGTCGGTTTTCAGCGTCGTCAGGTCGTTATGGACATACATCGTTCCCTCGGTGTTTTTCAACACGTCCTCCACCCGAAAGGCAAGGCTGCGCAGCGTATCGAGATTCTCGCTGAAAAGCCGGATGGCGATTGGCGCCTCTATCGGCGGCCCCTGTTCGAAGTCTTTTACTTCGATCTTCGCGCCCGGATAATCCTTGAAACGCAGACGCAGGCTGTCGATCATCTGCCGTTTCCGAAAGGAAGGTGTTTCGTTGAGCTGGATGAACAGCTGTGCATAGTTGCTCACCTCGTTTTGCGGGATGACGTTGTAATAGATGCGGGGGTTCCCACGGCCGACATTGGTTGCATAGTTCTTCAGATCGGGCAGGTGCCGGATCTGGCCTTCGACCCAGCGCGCCACGGAATCCGTAGCCGGAAGGCTCGTACCCAGCGGCGTCGTGATATTGATCAGGAACATCGGTTTCTCCGACGAAGGAAAGACACTGAATCCCACCCGGGGAATGAGCGCCAGGCTTCCCGCGAAAATGCCAAAGGCGATCAGCAGCGTCACCACGGGCCGGGCAATAGCCAGATGAAGCAGGCGGCGGTAGCTGCCGTTGATAAACCGGCGCAGCCCGCGGAGAAAGAAATTACCTTCGGGATGTTCGTGCCCGCTGAGAATGCGGCTGGAAAGAAAAGGAACGATCGTCAAAGACACAAAAAGGGACGCCAGCACGGTAGCTACCACGGCGGCGGGCAGACTGCGGATAAAATCTCCGGGCGCCTCCGGCAGGAACATCAGCGGCAGAAAGGAGAACACAAGCGTCGCGGTGCAACCCAATACCGCAAGACCGATCTGCCGCGTGGCGGCAATAGCGGCGTCCTTCTTCGAATAACCCATTCGCAAATAGCGTTCGATATTCTCGACCACGACGATGCTGTCATCGACCAGCAACCCAAGCGCGACGACCATGCCGACGATGCTCAGCTGGTTGATGGTAAAATGGAAAAGATCGAGGATGAACAGACCGATCAGCAGGGAAAGCGGAATAGAGACCATGACGACGATCGACGCGCGGGGTCCCAGCGGCAAAAGCGTCAGCAACACCAGGAAAATGGCGATGGCGAAATCCCGGGCAAAATGGCCGAGCCTAGTATGAACGCTTTCTGCATTGTCAAAGCTTTTTTCAAAGGCGATTGCCGGCGGCAGTTCGCGCTTAAACTGTTCCAGCACCGGGTTCATCGCCTTCTCCACCGCGAAGATATTGGTGCCGGATTTACGGCTGGCGGTGACAAAGACGCCCCTTTTCCCATTCAGCCGCCCGATATAGTTTTGCTCCTCATAGTTAAAGGACACCTCGGCAAGGTCTCTGACATAGATGATCTTTCCACCCGTACTGCTGACTACCGTATTCCTGATCTCGTCGACACTCTTATAGTCGCCACTGGTCTTTACGTTGAATTTGCGGGTCCCCATCTCGACGCTGCCGGCGGGGATGTTGACGTTCTCCCGCTGGATCGCCTGTAACACGGCGTTCAAAGGAATATGATCTTGCGAAAGTTTCTCCAGGTTGAGCGACACCCGCACCTGCTGCTGCGGAAAGGCCCAATTGTCGACGTTCTTAAGGGTCTTTATCTTCTCCAGCCTTTCTTTTAGCTTCTTGCTCCATTCTTCCAGCTGGCTATAGGGAGCCGTCTCGCTCAGCAGGGCCACCTGCAGGATATTGACATCGGAAGGCGTGAAACGCTGGATGTTGGTGCTCAGGATATCCGCGGGGAGTTCGGGCCTCACGGCATCCAACTCCCGGATCACATCCTGATATTTCTTATCCGGATCCGTCTCGTACTTGAATTCTATCTGGATGACGGCCAGACCATCGTCGATGGACGAGCGGATGCGCTTGACATCATCCATTTCATTGAATCGTTTCTCGATGGGATTGACCACTAACTCTTCCATGTCCTTGGGACTGGTGCCGGGATAGATGATGATGGCCGAAAAGCTGGGCGCCTCGGTATCCGGATCTTCACCCCTTGGCATATTGAACAGGGAGCTGACGCCGATGAGCGCCAGCATCACAAACACGATAAGCGTGAATTGGTAGTTGCGAACCGAAAAGCTCGTAATGTTCATCACAGTGGATTTATTTGGTCAGAGAATCGGAGTTAGAGATCGGCCGCACTACCGCCTTTTCCGTGAGATAGCCGACCCCGTCGGTGATCACTTCCCGGACGTTCTCCAGTCCGCTGCCGATCGCGATCCTGTCCCCCTGCAGGAAGGCGACCCGGACAGGCAGTTTCTTCACCGTGCGCCGGTCGTCGTTGAGCGTGTATACGAATCCGGTATTCCCATCGCCTTCGGCGAGTGCGGCGGCGGGGATAAAAGCCAGGGACCGCTTGCCTGCCGGCTGTAATTGCAGCTTACAAAAGAGGCCGGGAGCCAGTTTATTACCCGCGGCGGAAAGGGTCACCTCCACGGCATAAGTGCCGCCGCTGGCATCCGCGCCTTCGGCAAGCTTGGTGATCTGGCCCGTAAAGGACTGGTCGGGATAGGCGTCGATGGTAATGACCGCTTTGTCGCCCTTGTGCAGCACCGCCCAGTCCTTGTCCGAGACTCCAAAGCGAACCACCCAGTCGTTTTGTGCGGTGCCGTTGAATACAAGTACCGCCGTCCCCGCGGAAGCATATTCCCCTTCGTTCAACAGCTTTTGAAGGATCGTACCGCTGCTGCCGGCGCGGATCTGCGCATATTGCTGGTTGAAACGGGCGATCCGCAGGCCTTCCGACGCGACCGTCGTCTGCGTATGGGTATTCTGCACCTGTTCCAGCGTGGCGACCGTATCCCGGTAGAGGTTGTTGGCCCGGGTCTCATCACGCTGCGCTTTTTCCAGGCTTTGAGTAGCTTGCTGCACCTGGGCATTTATTTCCGTCAGGTCGAGCGTGGCCAGCAGCTGACCCGCGACGACATGATCGCCTTCTTTCACAAAGATGCGCGAGATGATGCCGCCGATCTTGAAGGACAGCCGGGCCTCGGAATTGGAAGCGATAAGCCCCGAATATTGCAGGATCCTCCCGCCGGTGGCCGTAGTCACCGCTTGGAGCCTTACCGGGATGGGCTGATCCGCCGGCGGAGCGACGGCAGCCTTGTTCTCTCCGCACCGGACCAGGCCAAAAGAAAGGATCGCCGCCAGGAGAAGCAATTTCATATTCATAACGTAGTTGTTTAGACGAGTGGAAGAAAGTTTAGAATTTATAAGCGGCTGTCGCCCGTTCGAGATCGGCCGCACGGTTCAGCACCGCCAGGCGGCCAAGAGAATAGCGGATCTCCGCGCTTGTCATTTGGGTACGGGCGTCGATCAACTCCACCTGCAACGCCTGTCCTTCGTTGAATCGCCGTTCGGCCAGCCGGTAAGCCTCCCTCGCACTTCCCGATTCATCGGCCAGCGCCCTGAGGGCCTCCATCGCCGATCGGTAGTTGTTGAGCGCCGTCTGCTGTTCGAGTGTCAGCTGCTGGGTGAGTTGCCGGTACTGCTCACCGACCGCGTCGATGTCGATACGCGCCTGCTGGATCTTGTATTTGTTGTCGTTCGCCTTGAAGATCGTCCAGCTCAGGTTCACGCCGGCCAGTTGATAAAATTGGTCACCATTGAAATGAAAGCCAAACCCCTGGTAACCGATATCGTAAAAGGCATTCAGCCGGGGGATAAGGTAATTGCGATTCCATTTAAGATTGGATTGCAGGATCCGTTGATAGCTTCTGAGCCGGGTAAGCTCTTCCCGCCCCGTAATGGCACCAACAGCCGGGGCGCCGCCGTTGACAGCCGGGGCGACGCTGTTGGCAGCCACGGCAGCAACCTCGGCAGATCGGGCACCCTCGGCAGACCGGGCACCGTCGCCGGACGGGGCAGCGGTCAGCAGCGAGGGATCCGTCAGGATGGGACTGTCGAGCGGACGATTGAGCAGGAAGTTGAAATACGCGGTTGCATTGCGCCGGTCATTCTCCGCCTCGATCAGGGCGGACTCCACCTGGCTTACCTGGGCCTGGCTGCGCAGCACGATCTCGCGCGTGGCGATATGGTTCTCGACGAATTTTTCGCTGACACGGCGGTTCTCCTTCACCGATACAAGCGCCGCGGTGTAAATGTCGACGGCCTTGCCCGCCTGCAGGTACTGGTAATAAGCCTGACGGATACTGCGGACCAGATCGCGGCGATACACCTCGTACTCGGCCCGGCGGACGTTGACCGTCTCGCTGCTTACCTCTTTGTTGTGCAGCAGATCGGTGTTGAGGATGGGCAGACTGATCTCCACCTTGGTATCCTGAAAATCGTTTGGCAGGAACTGGATGGATTGGTTGGCTACCTGCGGAAATTTATTGCTGCCCGTGAGCTGGTTGAGGGTGGAGTAAACATTGTTGAGCAGATCGCCGATAGGTATCGCCTGGCTGCGCCCGCCATTAGCCACGGTATACTGCGAGCTAAAACCGGCCTGAGGATAAAAAAGCGACCTTGCCCGCCGGAGGTCGAGCCCGGCCCGCTGACAATCGAAGTTGCGCTGGTGAAGAGCAAGATTGCTGTCCAGGCCGATGCGGAGGTACGCGTCGAGAACAGACTGGGCCGACACCCGGGCCGCAATTGCCGTCAACAGCAGGAATAAGATTCGTTTTGGCATATTGTTCTGTTTATTACTTCTATAAATTAACTTAACAACGTTCTTTTAAGGTGCAAAAAAAACGCCCCTAAGGGCTGCCGTAACCGGACGCTGGGCCTGAATGTCTACCGGGGTTTCGATCTGTCGCCGACCTCGATGTTATTGATAAACCAGTTGAGGCTGGCTTTCATGGTGGGCAGGAGCATTTCCTTCTGCACGACGAACTTCTCCAGCCGTTCCCGTATCGCCAGCGACATCAGACCATGGACAAAGCTCCAGATCGAGAGGCTGACAAGCAACGGATCATCATCCTGGAGATAGCCCTTTTGCATGCATTCGACGACCGTTTCCTGCAGCACCGCGATCGCGCCGTCGCCCGACTTCCATTCCTCACAGCCCTCCTCGGCAAATTTCTGCATCGGCTCCGAGTCGATGAACATCAGGCTGTAATACTCGGGATTCTCGATGCCGAACTGAACATAGTTCTCCCCCATCTTATGGAGACGCACCAGGGGGTTGTGGATGGTGCCGAGATCTTTATTGAATTCCGCCATCTTTTGAAAACCGATATCATGAAGGGCGGCGAAGATCTCATCCTTGTCCTTGAAATACAGGTAGACCGTCGTCGGACTGTATTCGATCAGATCGGCGATCCCCCGCATCGTTACATTCCTGAACCCCTCTTCCATAAAGAGCTTCATGGACGCGTCAAGGATCAGTTTCCGGACCTCCAGCTTCTGCTTTTCTTTTCTCTCCTGAATTCCCATGTGCAAATATTAACGATACAAATTTACTTAACGTTGTTAATAATCCAAATTTTTCTTGGATTATTTTTTCCGAAGATAAGAAAATCACGCGCAGGGCCGGCAGGATCCCGCTCTCAGGGTTGCGCCTTCTCCGCCGGCTCAAATATGCCCGGGAAGTCGTACGTTTGCTAAAAGTCGCTGAAAGCACATAAAAGCAGCGGATGCTAAATGGATAAATTCATCGTTTCGGCCAGAAAATACAGACCCCAGGATTTTTCGACGGTAGTGGGGCAGGCGCATATCACAACCACCTTAAAAAACGCCATAAAGAACAAGCAGTTAGCCCATGCTTTCCTGTTCTGCGGTCCCCGCGGCGTCGGCAAGACCACCTGCGCCCGTATCCTGGCCAAGACGATCAATTGCGAGAACATCACCCCCGACGGCGAGGCCTGTAACCGGTGCCCCTCCTGCGTCTCTTTCAACGATGGCGCTTCGCTCAACATCCATGAGCTGGATGCCGCCAGCAATAACTCGGTGGACGATATCCGCACCCTGGTGGAACAGGTTCGATTCTCCCCCCAGGCCGGAAAATACAAGGTCTATATCATCGATGAGGTGCACATGCTCAGCACCTCGGCCTTCAATGCCTTTCTAAAGACTCTGGAAGAACCGCCGCCCTATGCCATTTTTATCCTGGCGACGACGGAAAAGCACAAGATATTACCCACCATCCTCTCCCGTTGTCAGATATTTGACTTCAAACGGATCACCCCGGCAGATACGGTCGATCATCTCCAGGATATCTGCAACAAGGAGGAGATCACCGCGGAAAAACCGGCCCTCCAGATGATCGCGCAGAAAAGCGAGGGCTGTATGCGGGACGCGCTCAGCATCCTGGACAAGATCGTCAGCTTCACCAACGGTCAACTGACCTACCAGAACACGCTGGAACACCTGAATATCCTCGACGCCGACTACTACTTCCGCATACTCGATGCCATGCAGCAACAGGATCTCTCGGCTGCGCTGCTGATCTTTGACTCCATCAACCGGAAAGGCTTCGAAGGCGACCTTGTACTCAACGGCCTGGCCGAATTCATCCGGAATCTGCTGGTGTGCAAAGACGAAAAGGTCGCGATGCTGCTGGAAGTGGTGGAAAGTTTCCGCGACCGGTATATCACCGTGGGCCGGGGAGCGGACGCTTCCTGGCTGGTCAGTGCGCTCAACGTATTGAACGAAGCAGAGATCAACTATAAATCCGCCCGCAACAAACGGCTGCATGTCGAACTGGCCCTGATCAAGCTTTGCTACCTGGCCCAGGCTTTGCAAATTACAGGCGGAGATCCCGCCGCAAAAAAAAAACAGCCTGACACCCTGAGACCGGTCTCCTTCCGGAATATCCCGGCGATGGAGTTGGTCCGCCAACCCGCGACAGAACGAACTGCCACAGCGACACCTACGGAACCCGGTCCGCAGGCCGGTGCAAAGCTCCTGGTAGAAAACGGCGCTTCGGAACCCCGTCCGCCCGTGCAGCCGGAACAGGAACCGCAGAAAAAAGCCATCCCCGGAACGGCGGCACCCGCGGCAACCTCGCTGGGATCGCTTTCGAGGATCCGGCAGCAGTTCAGCTCAAAACAGTCGACTGATAACTCAGTCAATATCCACCCACTGGAGCCCGTGGCCCTGCAAAAAGCCTGGCAGCAGTACGCGGATCAATTGCGGGAGAACAGAAATCCCGCCGTACAGTCGCTCGAATTGGCGACGCTCCGTATCACGGACAGTAATAACTTCGAGGTGATCACCAACAACAACCTCGAACAAAAATTCATCGAACAGGAAAAACGCAGCCTGTCCGACCACCTGCAAAGGCTGTTTTCCAACAAGGCGATATCCTTTATGGTGATCATCGGGGAACGGGCGGTTGTCGACGAAGAACCCGCCGAACGGCCGTTGAACAAACGGGAGCAGTTCATACAGATCGTCGAACAGTATCCCCTGGTAAAAGAGCTTAAAGATAGGTTAAAGCTGGAGCTGGACTACTGACAACTACCTGATTGGCGGGGATTTTGCCAATACTCTAAAATATCTATGACAGGCAACTCGACACCTCCTTCAACAACTCAGATCTTCCAAACGAATTCAACAGGCCGCTGGCAGCGCCTTAAATGGGGCGGCCGGATTCTCCTGTTATTCGCGGTCCTGGGTGTCGTCATCTTCTCCATCGCCGTTTCCCGGGACTACAAACCCGCCCTGCCGCGGATGAAGGAACAAAGCCAGCTGTACAAGAAAGTCCTCGACACCAACAAGAGCTTTTTATTCAAAAACCCCCTTATCGAGCAATACGGCGGGTTCCGAAAATACATCAACGAGAAGGTGCCCTACCGCGGCGGCGCATTTCCCGGCCAGTCCAAAAAGGATTCCGAACGGCTGGCCCAGCTGCGGCTGAGAAAAGCCGATACCAACTTCCGGTCGTTTACAAAATTTCCCGCCGGCATCCGGGCAGCATTTTATGTGGACTGGGATGCCCAGTCCTTCCTCTCCCTTCAGCAATATATCGACAAGATGAACCTGGTCGTCCCGGAATGGATCTTCATCGATCCCACCGCCGATACGATCTATACCGATATCGACGCCCGGGCCTGGGGAGTGATGAAAAAGTCGGGCGTGAAGATCCTGCCCATCCTTTCCAACAACTATAAAGAGCTGTTCCGTGGCGACGCGGTGCACCGGATCATCAATGACCCCGTCAAGAAACAACGGCTTATAAACGACCTGATCCGCATCCTCGAGAAGGATAATTTCGTTGGCGTGAACGTGGACTTCGAAGAACTGGAAGAGAAAAGCAATGAAAAGCTGGTGGAATTTCAAAAAGACCTGTTCGAACAGCTGCATGCCCGGCACCTGCTGGTAACCCAGGACGTTATCCCGTTTAACGAAGACTACAACGTCAAGCTCCTCTCGAAATACAACGACTACGTTTTCCTGATGGCGTATGACCAGTATTCGGACAATTCAGGTCCGGGACCCATCTCCCACCAGAAATGGATCGAAGGAGCGGTGGATGACGCGGTGAAATACATCCCCGAGAACAAACTGATCCTTTGTCTGGCGGCTTATGGTTACGACTGGCGCCTTGGCAAGGAGATGTCAAGCCGGACCGTGAGCTATCAGCAAGCCCTCTTCACGGCCAAAGACAACGATGCGAAGATCGACTTCGACAACGACTCCTACAATCTGCACTATGACTATGACGACGAGGACAATGTCCGGCACCAGGTGCAGTTCACGGATGCCGCAACCGCCTTCAATGCGCTGCGGTTTGCCACGGAATACGGGCTGGCGGGAACCTCGATCTGGCGGCTGGGTGATGAAGACCCGCGGATCTGGGATTTTTATGACCAGGACATGCAGAAATCAGCGGTGGCGCATTTTAATTTTTCGGCATTTAGCAAGGTCGATGCAATGGCCTATGCGGACTTCGTGGATTACGAGGGCAGCGGAGAAGTGCTGGACGTCATCGGAACGCCAACCAACGGCCGGATAACCCCGGAAGTGAATACGGGCGAGATGCTGATCAGTGAAGAAAGCTATGACAGCCTTCCTTCGCGGTTCGTTGCCCGTAAATACGGGACCACCGATTCCATGAAGCTCGTCCTCACCTTCGATGACGGCCCCGACCCCGACTATACCCCCAAGATACTTGATATCCTCAGCAAATACCATGTCCCCGCCACCTTCTTCATCGTGGGCATCAACGCCGAGAACAATATCCCCATCGTAAAGCGGGAGTTCAAGGAGGGACATGAGATCGGCAATCATACCTTCACGCATCCGAATATCGCCAAGGTCAGCACGCGACGGGCCATCCTCGAGATGGAATCGACCCGGCTGCTGATAGAATGTATCACAGGGCGAAGCACCATCATGTTCCGGGCGCCGTATAACGCGGATTTCGAGCCGGAGAAATGGGAAGAACTGATCCCCGTTGCCATCGCCCGCAAGAAAAATTACCTGGACATCGGGGAATCCATCGACCCGCTTGACTGGGAACCCGGCACACCGGCGGACAGCATCTACGAACGCGTGATCCGGCGCAAGAACGAGATGACCAGGTCGGGCCTCAGCGGCAATATCATCCTCCTGCACGATGCGGGCGGCGACGGCCGGGAGGCGACGGTGGAAGCACTGCCGCGCATCATCGAACATTTTCAAAAGCGGGGTTTCCATTTCACGACGGTGGCGGATATCCTCAGTAAGACAAAGGACGAGATGATGCCGCCCGTGCCAAGGGGAAGCGGTTATTATCTTTTACAGATCAACTATTACTTTGCGGAAATAGGGTACTGGGGAAGCCATATCCTGTTCTCCGCCTTCGTAGTGTTTATGATCCTGTCGGCAAGCCGGGTGGTGTTCATCGCCGTTATCGCTACAAAAGAACATTTCCGGGAAAAAAAATATGGGTTTCACCCGTTCTGGTTGCTGGACGGCAGGCGGGCGCCGCTGGTAAGCATCATCGTGCCGGCCTATAACGAGGAAGTGAATGCCGTCGGCTCGGTACAGAGTCTGTTGAATGGCGATTATCCCAATTTCGAGATCATCTTCGTCAATGACGGCAGCCAGGACCAGACCTTTCAGCGCGTAAGCGACGCCTTTGCAAACAATCCCAAGGTGAAGGTCTTTACAAAACCCAATGGCGGTAAGGCATCCGCACTCAACTTCGGCATCAGCCGGAGCGACGCGGAATTCGTCATCTGCATCGATGCCGACACAAAACTGCTGCCCAATGCCGTATCCCTGATGATGGAACATTTTGGCGAACGCAAGGGCATGCCGAGCCAGCATACTGGTCCGGTGGGCGCTGTCGCAGGAAATGTAAAAGTGGGTAACCAGGTGAATGTTCTGACCCGCTGGCAGGCCATCGAATATATCAGCAGTCAGAATTTCGACCGGCGGGCCTTTTCCTATCTCAACGCGATCACCGTGGTTCCCGGCGCGATCGGCGCCTTCCGCAAGAAGGCCATCGAAGAAGCCGGCGGCTTCACCCACGACACGCTGGCGGAGGATTGTGATCTGACCATGCGCATCCTTCGCTGCGGCTATGTCATCGAGAACGACAACCGGGCCGTCGCCATGACGGAGGCACCCGAAACCCTGAAACAATTCTTTAAACAAAGGTTCCGTTGGAGCTATGGCGTCATGCAGACATTCTGGAAGAACAGGGACGCACTGATGAACTGGAAATACCGGTGGCTGGGTTGGGTCGCACTCCCGAATATCCTGATTTTTCAGTATATCATTCCCTTCGTCATCCCCCTTGCCGACTTCTTTATGATCGTCGGATTACTGACGGGCAACGCCTCGAAGATCGCGGGCTACTATGTCGTGTTCATGCTGATCGATCTGGCGGTGGCCCTGCTGGCCTTTTCCTTCGAACGGGAAAAACTCATCCGCCTGTTCTGGCTGATCCCGCAACGGCTGATCTGGCGCTGGCTGACCTGGCTGGTGCTGTTCAGAGCCGTTCGCCGGGCGCTCAAAGGAGAGTTGCAACACTGGGGCGTGCTAAAACGCACAGGCAACGTAAAAGCGGTGTAGGCGGCAGCGAATTCCCAGCCGCGAATTCCTCATTTTGTCTTAATTTCACGGCTCCAAATAATTAAATTATTTATGGCTGAAGTTATTTTAATGCCCCGGTTGAGCGATACGATGACGGAAGGAGTCATCGCGGCATGGCATAAGAAAGTGGGCGATTCCGTCAAAAAAGGCGATCTGCTGGCGGAAGTGGAAACGGACAAGGCGACAATGGACCTGGAAAGTTACAAAGACGGCACCTTATTATATACCGGCACGGATAAAGGCGGCAAGATCCAGGTCAATGACCTCCTGGCGATCATCGGCGCACCCGGCGAAGATATTACCTCCCTGGTCAAGGGAGGCGCCGCCCCCGCGGCAGCCCCCTCCAGCGCTCCGTCGAAAGCCGCACAGCCGGCACCCGCGGCAGCGACCCAACCGGCACCCGCGCCAGCGACCCAGACAGCACCGGCCGGCGGCGGTATCGACCTCTCCAAACAGGAGGAAGTGATCCTGATGCCCCGCCTCAGCGATACCATGACCGAAGGGGTCATCGCCGATTGGCACAAAAAAGTTGGCGACCCGGTGAAGAAAGGAGATATCCTCGCCGATATCGAAACCGATAAAGCAACGATGGAACTGGAAAGCTATAAGGAAGGGAAACTGCTGTTCATCGGCGCTCAAAAAGGGGAAAAGATCGCCGTGAACGACCTTCTGGCCGTGATCGGAGATGAGAAAAAGGTCAATCTCGACCAGATCGTTTCCGCCGCTAAGAACAAAGGCGCCGCAGGCCCCGTCGCCGCAGCGGCACAACCGGCCGCACAGACCGCCACCACGGCAACGGCTGCCGAACCGGCCCATTCGGACCTTTCGGTCAGCGCCGACGGCCGGATAAAAGCCTCCCCGCTGGCAAAGAAACTGGCCGCGGAAAAAGGGATCGATATCTCCAAAGTAGCCGGCAGCGGCGACAATGGCCGGATCATCAAAAAAGACGTCGACAACTATACACCCTCCGCCACAGTCGCAACGGGTGGCGCTCAACCGGCAGCCGCCGGTAAGTCCGCTGCTCCGGCCGTTCAGGGTCAGGAAAGCTTCGAAGAAGTCCCCGTTTCGCAGATGCGGAAGGCTATTTCCAGAAGGCTGGCCGAAAGCAAATTCACCGCACCGCATTTCTATGTCACGATGTCCATCGACATGGACAGCGCCGTTTATGCCCGGACAAAACTCAATGAGTCATCACCGGTGAAGATATCCTTCAACGACCTCGTCCTGAAGGCGGTGGCCGTGGCCTTAAAGCAGCACCCGGCGGTCAACAGCAGCTGGCGGGGTGAAACGATCCGCATCAATCATCATGTCCATGTCGGCGTGGCCGTGGCCATCGACGATGGATTGATCGTTCCCGTGGTACGATTTGCCGACACCAAGAGCCTGTCGCAGATCGCCGGCGAAGTAAAAGACCTGGCAGGCCGCGCAAAAGCCAAAAAACTACAGCCCGTCGAATATGAAGGCAGCACCTTCACGATCTCTAATATGGGGATGTTCGGCGTGGAGGAATTCACGGCGATCATCAACGCCCCCAATGCCTGCATCCTCGCGGTCAGCGCGATCCAGCAGGTGCCGGTCGTCAAGAACGGCGCGATAGTGCCGGGCAACGTCATGAAGCTCACCCTCAGCTGCGACCACCGGGTAGTGGACGGGGCAACCGGCTCCGCGTTCCTCCTGACGGTAAAAAATCTTCTCGAGGAACCGCTGCGTATGATGATCTAGGAGAGTCCAATGACCGGCCTTGGGCCGGACTTAGATAATTTTCTATAAAAGCCGGTGAGTGTTAGCATTTACCGGCCTTTCTTTTTTGACCTTTCGGTATGCCTTATTCGGAGACTCCCTTATTTTTAGAAAGTGCAGGAAATGCACGATCGGTTAAATGCTTCTGAACGGTGGCGCAAAAAAAGCCATTTATGAAGCAATACCTTAGCCTGCTGGTCCGCCTGGATCAATTCATCCGCCAAAAAGGAACCGGTTCTCCTCCCGAATTCGCCCAAAAGATGGGCATCTCCGAACGCAGCCTGTATGAATACCTCAAAGTCCTGAAGGATCATGGAGCACCCATCCGGTTCTCCCGGCAGGACCATTCTTACTACTACGAGATCGATGGGCAATTTTATATCAGCTTCCTGTAATCGTCGGGAGTCGCCGCTCCCGCAATAGCCTCTGCCGCAGTCGTCATCCGGTAGCCGTCGTTCCTGCAATAGCCTCTGCCGCCATAAACAAAAGCCACCCCATAGACATGAGGCGGCCCTTTAAACCTTATTCTCTCGAGTCCTCTGTAGAAACAGACGGCTCTCAAGAACTGTGTCCTTGCTGTTCCAACCAAACTTTAACTGTTAGAAAAAATTTTTCAGGTACGGCAGGATTGAACACTCCTGTCGTTGTTTGCGAACGGCCAGCCTGCCCGACCTTTGTGACCTCCGGTTGATCCGGCCGTCTTTGAAGCCTTAACCTGGGTGGCTGTAGTGAGTGAACCGTTGCTGAAACAAATATAGTACAAAATCCAATTGCGGCCTAAAAAGACCACAATATTTTTTTCATAATCTTGCCTCCTCGACCCCAATATACCCTAAACCGCTGACTGTCAATAGCAACTGGTAAACTTGGTCATTCCCGGGGGATTCTCTACCTTTGCAACCGTTATAACTCCTTTCTAATCACTTTCGTGACAACCTTCTGTACATACTCCTGAAGGATATTGATGAGTAGATGGGCTTTTTTCAATCTTTTTAAATAGAATTATTTTGTCATTCCAACAACTCAATCTCATTGAGCCCTTGCTGCAAGCATTGAACGATGAGGGGTATTCGTCACCCACACCTATCCAACAACAGGCTATACCGATCATCCTTGAACGAAAAGATCTGCTGGGCTGCGCCCAAACGGGCACCGGAAAAACAGCAGCATTCGCCCTCCCCTTACTCCAACTGCTATGCGAAGACGCAGCAGGAGTCAACGAGAACACCCGCCCCGGAAACCCGCGGCCCATCAAAGCCCTGATCCTTACGCCTACCCGCGAACTCGCGATCCAGATAGACGAAAGCTTTGCCGCCTATGGCCGCCACACCGGCATCCGCCATACGGTTATATTCGGCGGCGTACCGCAACATCCGCAGGTACAAGCCCTCCAACGCGGCATTGACATCCTCGTCGCCACACCGGGCAGATTGCTCGATCTCTGCGACCAGAAGCTGCTTCACCTTCAGCATATCAAATACTTCGTTCTTGACGAAGCAGACCGTATGCTGGATATGGGCTTCATAAACGATGTCCGCAAGATCCTCACCCGCCTGCCCCAGAAAAAACATTCGCTGTTCTTCTCGGCCACAATGCCGCCGGAGATCCAAAAACTGGCCGGCTCCATCCTGGTCAACCCATCCAAAGTGGAAGTGACCCCGGTCTCCTCCACAGCCGAGACCATCCAGCAATCGATCTACTTCGTGGATAAAAAAGATAAACGCAGCCTCCTGCTGCATATCCTGAAGAGCAGCGCCATCCCCACCGCCCTCGTGTTTACCCGGACCAAACATGGTGCCGATAAGGTGGCACAGGGACTCACACGCGCAGGCATCCGCGCCGAGGCGATCCATGGCAACAAATCACAGAATGCAAGACAACGGGCGCTCGTGAATTTCAAGAACCGGCAGACCCGCATCCTGGTCGCCACCGACATCGCGGCAAGAGGCATCGACATCGACGACCTCACCCATGTCATCAACTTCGA
Source organism: Puia sp. (assembly GCF_036500295.1). Classification (NCBI taxonomy): domain Bacteria; kingdom Pseudomonadati; phylum Bacteroidota; class Chitinophagia; order Chitinophagales; family Chitinophagaceae; genus Puia; species Puia sp. The sequence goes on from NZ_DASYCH010000087.1 coordinate 86,448, forward strand.
ACTGCCCAACGTTCCGGAAACCTATGTACATCGCATAGGCCGCACCGGTAGAGCCGGAGCCAGCGGAACAGCCCTTTCGTTCTGCGACGGAGAAGAAACAGAATTCCTGCGGGATATTCAAAAGCTGATCGCCCGCCAGATCCCCGTGGTGGAAGATCATCCGCACGTCATGCACGCCTCGCTGGCCACACATTCCCCCGTATCGGAAGAAGTGGTCGCCCGCGCAGAAGCCAACCGCAACGGCGGCGGCAACGGCAGAAATAACAACGGCGGGAACCGCAACAGGGATAACCAGCGCCGCAACGGCCGGCCGCAAAACGATCGGCAGCAGAGCCGGCCGCCAAGACGCGAAAATCAACCCGATCAACGGCGCGAACCGCAACAACGGCGTCCTGTCCTCCCTGAACAGCAGGGCAGGGAAGTTACCGAAGCCCCCGGCCTCCTCGAATTCGAAGCACAGCCCGAACAGCAGCGCGAACGCCAGCCCGAACAGCAGCGCGAACGCCAGCCCGAACAGCGGCGTGAAGGCCAGCCGGACCAACGGCGGCAACCACAGCCCGAACGTCGGCGTGAGCCCCAACCGGAACAGCGCCGCGAACGCCAGCCTGAGCAACGGCGGGATCAACGTCCCGAACCTCGCCGGGAACAACGCCCCGCATCCGAAACAAATAGAGAACCCGAAATAAAGAAAGAACCAAAGGCCCCATTAGGGGAAGATGGCCTTCCGTTCAAGGTCAACCAGAGCGCCGGCGACGAAAAATGGTAGATTTTGCCTAGTTTTGAGCGGCATGCTACTCCTCTTTTTTTGGTTGACGGCCTGGCTTTCCCCAGGATCGGTACCGTTGCCACACGGGACACAACCCGCCGATGTCGGGACTTTGTTGTCACGGCAACAGTATGAGCAGTTCTTTCCGCATCATAACCCTCTATATACATACGAGGCATTTATAAAAGCAGCGGCTTATTTCCCTTTATTCGCCGGAGAAGGTTCTCCCGAGGTGCGTAAGCGGGAATTAGCCGCTTTTTTTGCACACGCCGCACATGAGACCACCAATGGCGGCCCGGGAGCCGCCGGCGGTACCTATGCCTGGGGCCTTTTCTACACCGAAGAACTCGGCTGCAAGGATGGCCATTGCACCGTTTACAACACCGGCGGTACCAGTCCCTGGAAGCCGGCGCCCGGCAAATCCTACTACGGCCGGGGCCCGCTGCAACTAAGCTACGCCTATAACTATGGACAGGCCGGCGCCGATATGAACCTGCCGCTGCTCGCCCGTCCCGAACTGGTAACCCAGGACGGGGTCGTCGCCTTTCGCGCCGCACTTTGGTTTTGGATGAAAGCCCAACCGCCAAAACCATCCTGTCACGATGTGCTCACCGGCAAATGGCAACCGTCGTCCGAAGATACCCGCCAGGGCCGTAAACCCGGCTTTGGCATGACGATCAACATCATCAACGGCGGCATCGAATGCAAAAGCAAAGACCCGGAAGTGAAAGGGAACCGGGAAGACCGGATCGGCTTCTACCGGCACTTTGCCAAATTACTCGGGACAACGGCGGGATCGGACTGCGATTGCGCCGCCATGACCCCCTATTAAAAAAGTCTATGAGTCTAACCAAAACCGCCCTTCTTCGCACCTGGAAGTCCAAATGTCTTTCGATCGCCCTCTTTGCCCTTATCGGCATCTCCATCATCGCCGCTATCCAGGGGCTTACAGCCGGACCAAAAATCTATGAACCCGGCGGCAAACCCTATATCGACTACAATAATTTCCGCATTTTCAAATTCTCCTTCTACCATCTCATCCACAACCAGGATATCTACCGGCTCTTCCCCGAAGACCACTGGGATCTGTTCAAGTACAGCCCCGCCTTCGCACTCTGTTTCGGCATCCTGTCCTGGATGCCCGACCCCATCGGCCTGCTGTTATGGAATCTCATCAATTCCCTTTGCCTGTTCGCCGGCGTACGCCTGCTGCCGGGGCTGAATGACGAAAAGAAGAGTTTTATCCTCCTGTTCTGCCTGCTCGAAATGCTGCTGTCGGTGCAGAATACCCAAAGCAACGGACTCATGTCCGGTCTCATCGTTCTGGCCTTTGCCCTTGCCGAACGTCGTCAGTACATGCTGTCAACCCTTTGCATCGTTTTCTCGTTCTATATAAAACTTTACGGCGCAGTGGCGTTCATACTTTACCTTTTTTATCCCGGCAAGCTCCGGCTTTTCGGCTGGTCGCTTTTCTGGATGTTGTTCTTTGCGCTGATCCCACTGGTAGTCGTCAGCAGCAACCAGTTGCTGTTTCTGTATAACAGCTGGTTACACCTGCTGATCGACGACCGCTCGGCCTCCACCGGTGTTTCGGTAATGGGGATCATGGTCACCTGGTTTCATCTCCCGGGAGCTAAAACCGCCGTCACACTCGCAGGCGTCGTCCTGTTCCTGTTACCGTTGATCTATATCCGCCGGTATAAGGATATCTCGTTCCGCTTCCTCTTCCTCGCCTCGGCACTCATCTGGATGGTGATCTTCAACCACAAGGCCGAGTCCCCAACCTATATCATCGTCATGAGCGGTATCGGCATCTGGTATTGGTCGCAACAACCGACCGCGCTGAACCGGACCTTGCTGATCCTCGCTTTCCTGCTGATCACCATGTCCGTCTCCGATCTGGTGCCCGCACCGGTACGCAACGGTTTTATCCGCCCCTACGGGATAAAAGCGGTGATGGCGATCGTCATTTGGTTCAGGATCGTTTACGAGCAGCTTTTCCACCCGCGTAACCTCAATCCAACACCCGCATAACATGAAAAACGCCTCCTCCTCCCTGCAGCTGCTACGACTGCATTTTTCTTTCTTCCTGATGCCGGTGTATTGGTTTGCACTGAGTCAGGTAGTGGACAGGGACTGGGGCCGCGCAGCGCTGATCTTCGTGATCCTGCACGGGCTCGTTTACCCGGCAAGCAACGGGTACAACAGCTATATGGATCGCGATACCACCCCCATCGGTGGATTGGAACACCCCCTGCAACCTACCCGGCAGCTGTTCAGGGTAACCCTGGCGATGGATCTGGCCGCGCTGATCCTGGGCGGGTTCATCGGACGCTGGTTTATAGCGGGCCTCGCGGTCTATATCCTTGCCTCCCGCGCCTACAGCTATCGCGGCATCCGCCTGAAGAAATACCCCTTTATCGGCTGGCTGACGGTGATCACCTGTCAGGGCGCGCTGATCTTCCTGCTCGTCTTCCAGGGCAGCCATAAGCCCGGAGCGGTAGTGGATAGCCTTTCCGTCGCCCCGGCGATGCTGGCGGCCTCGCTCCTGCTGGGCGGCTTTTACCCCCTGACACAGATCTACCAGCACGAGGCAGACCGGCAGGATGGGGTGAAGACCCTGAGCATGGTCTTGGGCTATCGCGGCAGCTTTATCTTCACGGGCATCATCTATGGGATCGCGTTTTTCGTCCTGGCCTGGTATTTCCTGTTCACCCTGCAGATCAAAGAATTTTATGTTCTGGCAACCTGTATGCTCCCGGTGATCGTTTATTTTCTGACATGGGCCATCAAAGTTTGGCGGAACCCGGCGGCGGCAACTTTTGCCAACACTATGCGAATGAATCTACTGGCTTCGATTTGTACAAATGCTGGTTTTATCGCCGTCCTGGTGATGGGTTCCTGATAACCGGAGTGGTCTCATCTTTGCAGGTTGATCATGCGTATATAACATCAAGTACAATCGATTGAGTAAGATCATTTCCATCGGAACGGCAGTGCCTGCCTACAAACATCGGCAGGAAGACATCCTGCCTTTTATGCAAGGAATTTATGGATTGGAAAAAGAGGCCGGCCGAAAACTGAAGTTCCTTTATCATCAAAGCGGCATCCAAACCCGCTATTCCGTCATCCCCGATTATTCCCGGCCCATCCAGCAATGGCAATTCTATCCGCCTACGGAAAATCTGGAGCCTTTTCCATCCATCGAATTAAGGATGCGCTGGTACCAGGAACATGCGGCGCCTTTATCCCTGTCGGCTATCCGAAATTGTCTCGAAGGAGTGTCGGATACCCGCGAGATCACCCACCTGATAACGGTCAGCTGCACCGGCATGAGCGCCCCAGGCCTCGATCTCGAACTGATGGAAGCCCTGGGCCTGCCCTCCACGATCTTCCGCACATCCATCAATTTTATGGGTTGCTACGCGGCCATCCATGGCCTGAAGCTGGCGCACGCACTGGCTTCAACCGGCACGGGGATCCGCGTCCTGGTCGTTTGTACCGAACTATGCACATTGCATTTTCAGCAGGAACCGACGCTGGACAATATGTTGTCCAGCCTGCTCTTTGCCGACGGCTCGGCCGCCGCGCTGGTCACCTCGGATGACCATCCGCGAAAGGGCCTTCGGCTAAAACAATTTTATTCGGAGGTAATGCTCAAAGGCCAGCACGATATGAGCTGGGCCCTGTCTTCCACCGGCTTTCGCATGACCCTGAGCAACTATGTCACCGATATCATCCGGGCGGACTTCGCCTCCCTGGTCCGGCATGCCCTCGAAAAGATCGGCATCGAAGAACAGGCTGTCCATCACTGGTGCATCCATCCCGGTGGAAAGAAGATACTGGATGCCATCGATAAGAGTCTTACATTTACTCACGGTCATTTGGACCATAGCTATGCAGTCCTGGAGCAGTATGGCAACATGTCTTCTGCAACCCTTCTCTTCGTGCTGAAACGCATCCTGAACGACCCTGCCGACACGGGGTCCAACTGTATATTCGGGGCAGCCTTTGGCCCGGGACTCACCATGGAGACCTTCATTGCAGAATCGAACTAATTGATCAATATGCCCGGCAAACCCGATCTTTCGAAGCGCAGCTATGAAAAGGAATTGCTGGATGGCGAAGGGTTGCCCTTTCCGGCGATCGAAAGGAATATGCTCGAGCTCGATTTCATCAACACCTGGCTCGGAGGACACGCTATCTCCATCCAAGGTTTGGCTTCCTTCGCCCATGGCCGCCGGCGGCTACATATCTGCGAGATCGGCTGCGGCGGTGGTGATAACTTACGGGTCCTCGACCGTTGGTGCAAAAAGCGGGGCATCGATGTTCGTGTAACCGGCATCGACAGCAATCCACACTGTATCGAAATGGCGCGGCAACGTTGGAAAGGGGACAATGCCGATTGGATCCACTCGGACTACCGGGCCGTTTCATTTGGCGGCGAAAAACCGGATATCCTTTTTTCTTCCCTTTTCTGTCATCATTTCACCGATGAAGAACTGGTTCCGCAGCTCCGGTGGATGGACGATCAGGCCCGCGTGGGATGGTTTATAAACGACCTGCACCGGCACCCGCTCGCATTCCACTCGATCCGTATCCTGACCCGCTGGTTCTCGGCATCCTATCTCGTAAAGAACGATGCCCCGCTATCCGTCCTGCGTGGGTTTAACCGGCAGGAATGGAAGAGACTGCTGCAGCAGGCCGGCTCCGGAGCTTCGATAAAATGGAAATGGGCGTTTCGCTGGCTCGTCATCAGCGCCACAAGAGCAAACCAATATGCATGATGTCATTATAGCAGGAGGCGGCCTGGCGGGGCTTGGACTTTCGATCCAATTGGCCAGGGCCGGCTATCACGTAGCTCTTTTTGAGAAGGAGACCTATCCCTATCACAAGGTCTGCGGAGAATATATCAGCCTGGAAAGCTGGAATTTCCTGGAAGAACTCGGTTTACCCCTGAGCGACTGGAACCTACCCATCATCCGGACCCTGCTCATGTCGGCGCCCAACGGCCGGTTACTCGAACAGCAACTGCCGCTCGGCGGCTTCGGCATCAGCCGCTACCGGCTGGATTCAGCACTGGCAGACATCGCCAGGTCGGAAGGCGTGGAACTGCACGAGTCGACAAGAGTAACCGATATCGTTTTTCACCGCGATGTCTTCACCGTCAGCACAACCGCAGGGAATTTTTCGACCAGGGTCGCCTGCGGCACCTTTGGAAAACGAAGCAATCTGGATGTCCGCTGGAAACGAGCCTTCATCCGGAAGCGATCGACCCGGCTGAACAACTATATAGGTGTAAAATACCACGTCACCGCCAACCTGCCTGCCGACCAGATCGCGCTGCATCATTTCTCAAACGGCTACTGCGGCATCTCGAAGATAGAAGACAACCGGTATTGCCTTTGCTATATGACCACGGCCGCCAACCTCCAGGCCAGCGGCAATTCCATCGCGGAAATGGAAGCAACCATTCTCAGCCGGAATCCGTATCTCAATGACTTGTTCTCTTCAACGGTGCGACTCTATCAACAACCCGTAACCATTGCACAGATCAGCTTCGAAAAAAAGACCCAGGTGGAAGCTCATATCCTGCTGATCGGTGACGCAGCGGGAATGGTACCCCCCCTGTCCGGAAATGGGATGAGTATGGCCCTGCACGGTAGCAAGATCGCCTTCGCCTGTATCGACGATTTTCTCAAGGGCGAAATAGCCCGCTATCAGCTGGAACAGGAATGGACCGACCGGTGGAATCGGGAATTCGGGAAGCGGTTATGGATGGGGCGTTTCTTTCAACGTTGGTTTGGGACTGTGTCACGTACGAATCTTTTATTATATTCGCTGAAACCTTTCCCAAAATTGGTTTCCTTTTTGATTAGACAAACGCACGGTCAGCCGTTCTGACCCGATCCGGCCAGCGTCCAGTGCCGGATTACAGATCAATCTCCTGTTTAAAGCGTAAAACCGTAACCCTATATCCCACCGAAAAGACCGACCACAATCTTTTGACTGACAGCTAATTGAACTAATCGCATGAAATTCAGGGGGATACTTTTCTTCTTAATCTGTACGTTAAGCGTCGCCGCACAAGACTATCAGGCCATCAACGGATCGCCCTTTGCCGGCGCAATGGGCGCAGCCAACAACCCGGCTTCGATCCTGAGCACCCCCTACCCATGGGATCTTACCCTTTTCTCCGTTCAGGTAAAGAATACCACCAACGCCATCACTTTTTCGGATCTGTCTTATCTCCACCATGGAGATACCATTGGCTATAATTGGAAGGGCGGCCTGCTAAAGCGCTATGCCGCGTTCAACTTCAACATTCATCTCTTCAATGCCCGGATATCGCTTGGCCGGAACCAGGCCATTTCCTTCGGGGCTAACATCCGGGGGTACGGCGCCGCAAAAACGGGTCCGGCTAACTATAACGATTCGTTGCAGAACATGAACCAATTCTTCAACATCAACGAGAACACCACATACGAAGCGCAATTCGTTACCAGCAGCTGGCTCGAACTGTATGGCACGTATAGCCGCACGATCTGGGATGATGCCTATGGCCGCCTGAATGCCGGGATAACCCTCCATGCCCAACGGGGGCTCTCAGGGGCCTACGCCCAATTAGCCAATGGCACGGTCAAGCGGAACACCCTGGATACCCTGACCATCTATACCGTCGCGGCAGGCAGCGCGACATACGGGTACTCTTCCAACTACGACGCCATACACAGCAACCGGAGCGCCGGGTCCAACATCCATGACTTCGTCGCGCAATCCCGGGCAGGGGCCGCGTTCGACCTGGGTGTCGAATACCTCGTGAAATCGCAAAGCGTCCCCGTCTACGGCGACGCGGACGACTACTATGACTATGAGTGGAAGATCGGCGCCTCGCTGATGGACGTCGGCGCCAACATGTACCAGTACGGAACCGAAAGCAGGGCCGCCAGCAATCCCAAAAGCAATGTCTCCGATCTGGACCTCAACGAGAAATTCAATTTTGTCGGCAGCATGCACGATTTCAACGATAGCCTCGCCACGATCGTTAATTCGATCCGCCCGCTCAGAGGGCATTTCCTGATCTGGAACCCGGCAAGACTCATCCTCAACGTGGACCGACCCCTTCCCGAACACTTTGCGCTCAATACCGAGCTCACCCTAAACCTGGGCGGCAACAACAAAGGGCGCCGCCTGTTCACAAAGGAGATCACGCTTTTTGCCGTTACCCCCCGCTGGGAAACAAAGAACCTGGGCGGCTATCTGCCGGTTACCGTAACGACAAACGGCAAGGTGTGGGTCGGCGGCGCAGCCAAACTGGGGCCCCTCCTGTTCGGGGTCCACAACTGGGCCACCGTATTCTCCAAGACAAAGGCCCAGAATGGCGGCTTCTATCTCGCACTCGTCATCCGCCCGGGAAGTAAAGGGTTTAGATCCCGCGAACCCAAAGAATACACCTGCCCGAAATACTAGGCCCGTTCCGGCGTCATCCCCATTCCAGCTATCGCCCCCGCCGTCCGGCTATCCCGGCCGCAGCTACCTGTTCCGTCTAATCGAGCCTATCTTCCGTCGTAGCCCCCGCAATCGCCGTCCCCGGCCATCCCACCGATCCACCGTGTCCCCACCGCGGCTTTCCGTCCCCCGCCCGCCATGGCCACCGTCCCCCCCAAGAAAATCTTTCAGTAATTTTTGAAAGTTCGAAAAAATCCCTATTTTTGAGCATGCAACTCGCAGAAGCAAAAGCACAGTTCATCGCCGACTGGGGCAGATTTGGCACCAATTGGGGAATCAACCGAACCATGGCGCAGATCCATGCCCTCCTGCTGGTAAGCCCCGACCCCCTCAGCGCCGACGAAGTAATGGAAGGACTGGCCATCAGCCGCGGAAATGCAAATATGAACCTGCGCGAACTGATGGACTGGGGCCTGGTGCAAAAAGTCCTGATCCCCGGCGAACGAAAGGAATTCTTCTCCGCGGAAAAAGATATCTGGAAAGTCGCCCGGCAGATCATAAAAGAACGCAAAAAACGTGAACTGGATCAGATGATCCCCGTACTCAAAGAACTAAGCGAAGTGGAGGGCGACAAAAAAGACAAGGCCGTGAAAACCTTCACCGACACCATCAACAATATCCGCAAGTTCAGCGAACAGGCAGACAAAACCCTGGATACGATGATCAAGGCCGATGAGCACTGGTTTCTCGGCAGCCTGGTCAAGCTGTTCGCCGGAAAGAATTAAACCCGTTGAGAAAACAGCCGCCCTGCGGCTTTTATTAAGAACCATTATTTCAATATTTATCGAAAGTTCAAAAACAATGTATGAAAAATAAAAAGATTATCATCGCCGGCGGCACCGGCTTTATAGGTCAGGCACTGACGAGGCTTTGGGCCAAAGACAACCATGTCATTATTCTCAGCCGGCGTTCCGCGACCGCCATCCGCTCAGACAACAACCCCGACGGTCCTCTCCTCACCGCCAGGGATGGCTACAACATCACCTATTGGCATTGGGATGGCCGGACCGTCGCGAAACATTGGGCCGCCGACCTGGAAGGAGCGGACATCGTGATCAACCTGGCCGGCCGTAGCGTCAATTGCCGCTATACGGCCCACAACCGCCAGCAGATCTCCGACAGCCGGGCGGATGCCACCACTGCAATTGGGCAGGCGATCCGCGAAGCGACAGTTCCGCCAAAATTATGGATCAACGGCGGCTCGGCGACCATTTATCGTCACGCGGAAGACCGGCCGCAGGATGAATATACCGGTGAGATAGAGGATGATTTTTCAGTAAGGGTTTGCAAACGCTGGGAGAAGAGCTTTGAAGAACAACGCACACCCTTTACCCGCAAGATCGCCCTGCGCCTCGCGATCACGCTGGGACAAGGCGGTGTAATGCCCCGTTATCTCAACCTCGTAAAATATGGGCTGGGGGGTCCGCAGGGGAATGGCCGGCAGATGTACAGCTGGGTGCATATCGACGACGTCGCGCGCGCGATCGAATGGTTCTTCGATCACCCGGAACTGGAAGGCACATTCAATCTCTCATCCCCCTCACCCGTAACCAACCGCTTCTTTATGTCGACGGTCCGGCATCTTGCCGGGGTCCGTCACGGACTCCGCGCCCCGGCCCCGCTGCTGAAGCTGGGCGCCCTGCTCATCGGCACCGAGACGGAATTGCTGTTGAAAAGCCGTTGGGTGTTACCGGCAAAACTGTTGGAAACCGGTTTCCGGTTCCAGTACGAAAAGCTGGATAAAGCGATAAAAAGTATTATTCATAACTAATCTGTACACCATGAACCCCAACCTGAAACGCTGGCTTCTCCTCATCGGATTACCCCTGGTCTACGCCCTGGGAATGTGGCTGCTCTTCGACCTGAATCCATTCCAGCACGTCGCACAGGTCATGTCCGTTGGCTTTCTCTTCGGCGTACCTTTCGGCATCGGCTATCTGACCATTTTTTTCTCCCCAATTCACCTGGTGAAAAAAAGAGGCTACCGCGCGATGGCGCCCTGGCTGCCGATCATCGCCTTCCTTTTCGTTACGACCCTGCTGGGATTGGAAGGTTTCGCCTGCTGGATCATGATCATGCCGGTGTTCATGGTGTTCTCCACCATCGGCGGCCTCGTAGCAGCCCAACACAAACTCCGGCGCCGTGAAAAACAAGACCGGTTGCGCGTCAGCGTCGTCGTCCTGCTTCCATTGCTGCTCGTCCCGCTGGAACAACTGATACCCGATACGGCAACAAGATACCAGGCCGATACCCACATCGATATTCATGCGCCGGCAAAGATCATCTGGGA
>NZ_DASYCH010000088.1:0-11385 GCF_036500295.1 Puia sp.
CCGTAGCGCTCCCCGCCGTATTTACATAAATGTTGCCGTTAAACTGATTGCCGGTGCTTGCCCAGGCCGGCAGTATCCGCTCCGATCCTATGTCGGTAAACGTCACGTCAGTATTCCAGATATCCGGTTGGTTGTTCCCCAGCAGCAAATAACCGCTGCTGGAATTGGTGAAATTGCAAATGCCGTTATAGATATTTCCACCCTGCCCGACATCTCCGCTCGCACCGGTCTTCGTCAGATCGGTTGTGCCATTGAACGTACATCCGCTCAGCGTCAGGCCCGGACTCGAAGTCACGATATTCCCATCAAAAGCGGCCGAAGGGCCGAATACAAGCCCGCCGGTTCCCGTCAGCACGAGGTTCTGCGGGGTAGATCCGGTCTGCACAAACTGCCGTAAACAAAGCAGACCTGCCGAAAAGCCACTCGCACCGACGGTCAGCGTTTTGCCAGTGGCCAATATTGCCGTTGCCGTCGGGTTACCGGTACAGAATTGGACACCCTGCCCGGCCGTACTGTTCACCACAATATTATCATTGAAATTCGTCCCCGCGGAATACGAACTCACAAAAACGCCGCCGCTGGCGGAACTATAGCTGTTGAAAGTTGTCGGACCCGCAAAAATATTGTTGCTGCTGTTATAAGCGACATAAACGTTGGCGCTTCCCGAATCGGTGAACACCGCACTGGCATTAAACTGGTCCCCGTTGCTGTTGCCCATCAAAAGATAACCGGCACCCAAATTGGTCATGCTCACCGGTCCGTTAAAGATATTCCCGCCACTGCTGACATCATTGGTGGTCCCCGTCTTGGTAAGCACCAGCGAGTCCTGGAAAGTGGTGTTCCTCACCGTCACAGCCGCCGAACGGATATACACCCGGCAATTCATCACCACCGAACCGCTGCCAAAACTCGTCGTGACCGACCCTTGAATGGACAACCGCCCATTCTGGACCGTGCCCCCCGCAAACGAAATGGCCGGCCCGCCGGTCGTCAGCACAAACCCGCCAAGATCGAGCACTCCGCTCGTCACCGTAAGATTATTGATTGACGCGGCACCTGCAAGGATACAGGTATTGCCGCCCGTTACGATCGTAACATTATCCGCCGCAGCGGGTACGCCATTCGGCAACCAGTTGGTCGCTGTATTCCAGTCCGTTGAAACAGTCCCTTTCCAGGTATAAGCGGTCTGGGAATGCGCATACAAAAAGGTGCCCAGGCAAATAGCAAGTGCAAATCCTTTCATAGGTTTGAATTTTACTATCTACCTGGGCATCTATTATTATTCCAATTCCTATTTAATTGATCCTAAACGCTTTTGATTAATTTATTAAGAAGACTCTTTCCCAAAAATGGAATTTTAACCCAAATAGGGGCCTATTCCGCTACCCCTGTGTTGCTCGTTGGTTTCGAAAAGATCCATTCGCTCCGGTCAAGCGGCCGTTGCGTCGGATAGATCTCCCCGCCATTGTTCCCATCATACAACCGGCCGTTCTTCATCACGTATTTGACGGTATTGGTGTTACGAAGATTTTCCAGCGGATTCTTATCCAGGATCACAAGATCGGCAAGTTTGCCGGCCTTAAGACTCCCCAGATCCCCATCCAGCCCAAGACCCGTAGCGCCAAGGATCGTCGCCGTCCGCAACACATCCATCGGCTTCATCCCGCCGGAACCCATCGCCCACATCTCCCAATGATAACCGATCCCGTTGAATTCCCCATGGCTCCCGATACCCGCCAACGCACCCGCCTCGACCATCGCCTTCATCGTCTTGGCATGCTTGGGGAATACCTGCTCCTCGGGCATGAACCACCCTGCCTTGTCCCGCCGCGTCTTACCCGCCAGCTCTTCATAAGGCATAAAGTATTGCACCTTGGCATCGTGGTAGGGATTCTCGGTCTCCCACCAGAAGTTTTCGGCAAAAGGGCCGCCATAAGAAACGATCAGCGTCGGCGTCACGCATATCTGCGAAACGGCGATCGACTTGATAAGATCGTTGTACAACGGATAGATGGGGATGGCATGCTCATGACCCGGATACCCGTCAAGCAGATTGGTGAGATTAAGCTTGGTATTCAGGCCGCCTTCCGTCGTCGGCATCAGCTTCTGATTGCGCGCCGCCATAATGATCCACTCCCGCTGCTGCCGGTTGCCCGTCAGGTACATCTTGATATAATGCGTGTTGTAATACTTGCTGTACTGGCTAAGGATGTCCTCGGCCTGCGCGGAATCTTTGATGTTATAATCCCAGAAGCCTACCCCCGGGCCGGTACTGTAGATCCGCGGGCCAAAGACCATCCCGGCATCCACTTCATCTCCATACGTAAGCACATCCGTCGTCGCTGTTTGCGGGTCGCGGGTCGTCGTCACGCCATAAGCAAGGTTCATCGCATATTTCCAAACCTGGGCTTTATGAACACCCCACTGCGGCCACATATGCGCGTGGGTATCCACAAAACCGGGCACGATAGTCTTCCCGGCCACATCGACCACCTTGGCCCCCGACGGCACGGAAAGCGTGCCCGACGCGCCAATCGCCTTGATCCGGTTATTCTCGACAAGGATATCCCCGTTCTCGATCACCTGATCTCCCTCCATGGTAATGATCCTCGCCCCCTTCAGCAGGACCGCACCCTGTGGCATATCCCGCTGGTAGTAAACTTTGACGGCCGTCTCGATAGCCTCATAGGCAGGCTCCTTCTTCGGCGCCGCCGGACTTTTTTTGACCGCGCTGTCCGCTTTCTTGGCCGCAGTATCAGGCTTCACCCTGGCAAGACTATCCGCCGTTGCCTTCTTCGCCTTTTTCACACTGTCATCAAAAACCTGCGCGGCATCCGCATCATATACAAAATGCGCATTCCCAAGACTCCAATGCACCTTCGTGCCGTCTGCCTCCCATCCGGGGAATTCACCACCCAGTTTGGTCAGCTTCCTGGCCGGGAACTGCGCATTGCCGGCATCGGCAACCGAGATCGTAACGGTCTTTCCGGTCATGGGGATAGTCGCCATATAGATCTCGTTATTGATCTGCGCGATCACCCTTTTACCCGTCGGCGACATGGTGATCACGGCCGCGGGACTCGCCTGCTGCACCTCCATGGCTTCCGCCTGCTCGGGGTTCAACATGCAATTATCCCCCATATCGGGCCGCCCATGCTTATAAATGCTGATGCCATACGTCGTGATCCCCGTGATATGCGCAATGGTCTTCTCATCGGTGCCGTCCCACTTGATGGACAGCAGATCGCCATTGCCATTGTTCAGATAGATCCGGTCCTCCCCCTGTACGAAATGTGGATTCGCACGCCCGCGAGCCATCTCGATCTTCGTGATCTCACCCCCGCCGGCCCCCATCCAGCACAGTTCCTCTTCCCCATCATCATAACCGGTCTCGATCGCATCTTTATATTTCTGCGCCTGGCTCCGCAGGAAAACGATCCGGTTACCCGCATTGTCAAAAGCCGGGTTCTGATACAAAGCCGTGGCCTTCGTCAACTGCTGCGCCGGCCCACCCGTTGCGGCGACCTTATAGATCTGTCCGCCCTGGGGAGTCCAGGTCACGAATACAATCGACTTTCCATCCCTGCTCCACGCCGGTTGCGCCTCGGTAAAATTATGCGTGGTCAGCCGCCGCGCCGTACCCTTCGGATAGTCCATCACATAAAGCCGGTCAAGCACCGTGAACGCAAGCCTCTTGCCGTCCGGCGAAACCACCGCATCACGGATCTGCGTCGCGAGCCCATAAGCCGAATCCGAAACAGGATACTTGAAGGCAAGCCTCGGTCCCAACTCCAGCTTCAGATCGACGCTGAAAGGAATCTCCACAGGCGTACTGCCATCCAGGGGGATCCGGTGGATCTTCCCGCCATAAGCGGCGACAAGCGCCTTGCTGTCCGGCGTAAACGCCATCCCGGGTAACACCCCCATCGTAGCGATCGATTCCTGGTCATCCCGTTGCACCGGGTAGGCAAGCCATTTCTCATCCCCCGAAGCAAGATTACGCAACACCAGTCCCGTCTTATCCTCATACCGGCTCCCATAAACCAGCCACTGCCCATCCTTGGACAACACCGGCGTAAAACCGCTTCCATACCGGCTGGTCACCGTACTTACCTTACTGTTCTCCCGGTCATACACGCCCACCTGATACTGCGGCAGATCCGCATTGTAAGTCCAGGGACCAAACCGCCGGGAGTAATAAATATAACGCCCATCCGCACTCACCGCCGGATCGATGGTCTTCAGCGTAGCAGGCGTGGAGATCAGCTGCGTACCGGCGCCGCCATCCTTGTGCACCAGGTAAAGCTGCACGTTCATCTTCCCCTTGGAATAGACGATATAGTCGCCATCAGGCGTCCAGGTCGCACTGGGAAAGTTCTGATCCCGCTCCTTCGTCACCTGGAACGTATCCTTCTTCTCCAGGTCGATCCACCAGATATTCTCCGCCCCACTCCGGTCCGAAGAAAAAAGGATCTTCTTCCCGTCGGGACTCCAGCGCGGATGCGAGTCAAAGGCAATGCCCTGCGTCAGCGAAGTCGCCTTCCCTCCCGTGATAGCAACCGTAAACAAGTCACCCATCATGTCGAAAACGATCGTCTTCCCATCCGGACTCACATCCAGCGAAGTCCAGGTCCCCTCCGTCGTGGTAAACTGGATAGTCCGCTGCGGTTTCAACGGCAGGTCCTTAAAATGAGTGTATTTCGTCGTATCCTTCCCCGTGGAGTCCACCCTCACCGGGGCAGCCCACCCACCATAGCTGGCAGCGACAAAAACTAAAAAAATAACAGTCTTGGTTAATTGATTCATGGCTTTCAATATTGACAGAAGGGAAAATTACTAAAAACGCCTAACCCGCATTCCCCCACTCATGTATTTTTTGGGTCAAAACCACAATTATCAATATTTTCAGGGATAAACCAACTGCACATGAGAATAAACACCTATTTCCTTCCGGTCCTCCTGCTGCTTGGCGGCACTGCCAGAAGCCAACAGGCCGATCCCGCAATCCCGACGCCAAAATCCTTCTTCGGCTTTGACATCGGCGACAACTACCAGTTGGCCACCTACACCCAGACCGAAGCCTACTTCCAAAAAATGGCCGCCGCCTCCAACCGCGCAAAGTTTACCGTCATCGGCAAAACGGAAGAAGGCCGCGATCAGTTCATGCTTATCGTCTCCTCTCCCGAGAATATAAAAAACCTCGACCGCTATAAAGCCATCTCCCAGCAACTTGCCCACGCCGAAGGTCTCACCGACGAACAGGCGCACGCCCTGGCCGCCGAAGGCAAAACGGTCGTATGGATCGACGGTGGCCTCCACGCCACCGAAGTCGTCGGCGCCCACCAGCTCATCGAGACGGCCTACCAGCTCCTGAGCCGCACCGACGCAGAAACAAACAATATTCTCAGCAAGGTCATCGTCCTGATGACCCACGCCAACCCCGATGGCCAGGAACTGGTCAGCAGCTGGTACATGCGCAACCCCCGGCCAGAAAGCCGCTCCCTCGAAGGCGTCCCCCGCCTCTGGGAAAAATATGCCGGTCATGACAACAACCGCGACTTCTACATGCTCAACCTGAAAGAGTCGCAGAACATCTGCCGCCAGCTCTTTGTCGAATGGATACCCCAGATCATGTACAACCATCACCAGGCAGGCCCTCCCGGCTCGATTCTCGCCGGCCCGCCTTTTCGCGACCCTTTCAACTATGTGTTCGACCCCCTCGTAATGACAAGTCTCGACGCCGTCGGCGCAGCCATGGTCAACCGGCTCAACGTCGAAGGCAAACCCGGCTACACCGAACGCTCAGGCAGCAGCTACTCCACCTGGTACAACGGCGGCCTCCGCACCACCACCTATTTTCATAACATGATCGGCCTGCTGACCGAGATCATCGGCGGCCCCACCCCCTCGGATGTCCCCCTGGTGCCAAACCGGCTCCTCCCCAGCGGCTCCACCCCCTTCCCCGTCACCCCGCGGAAATGGTATTTCCGCCAGTCTATCGACTACTCGGTCTCCCTCAACTACGCCGTGCTCGACTACGCCATGCGCTATCGCGATGAGCTTTTGTATAATATTTATAAAATGGGCCACAACTCCATCGAAAGAGGCGGAAAAGACTACTGGACCCTCTCACCAAAACGCGTCGAAGCCATCAACCAGCTCTATACCGCCTCCCGCGAAACGACCGGGACAACCGGCGGCAGACGGGGCGCAGCCGCCGAAGGCGGCGGAGCCATTAGCTTAGGTGGCGGCCGCGGCGACACCATCCCTGTAAGGTTCTATGACAGCGTCCTGAAAAATCCCGCCCTGCGCGACCCTCGCGGCTACATCCTCCCCTCCGACCAGCCCGATTTCGCAACCGCCACCCGCTTCATCAATGCCCTGATCGGCACCGGGATCGGAATCGAAAAGGCAACAGCACAATTCACCGTGGCCGGCAAGACCTATCCCGCCGGATCCTATATCGTAAAAACGGACCAGGCCTTCCGCCCACACGTGCTCGATATGTTCGAACCCCAGGACCATCCTAACGATTTCGCCTACCCCGGCGGACCACCCATCGCTCCCTATGACGCCGCCGGCTGGACCCTCGCCTATACCATGGGTATCAAATTCGATCGCATCCTCGACGGGTTCGACGGCCCCTTCCAACGCATCCCCTATGGCCAGCTGCAAACCGCCACACCCCCTTCTCCAAACGAAGGCTGGCTCGACGCCCGCAGCAACGCCTCCTTCACAGCCGTCAACGACCTGCTGAAAGCAGGCAAGCCCGTCTATCGCAGCACCGCAAACGGCAATTTCTACGTCGGCGGACACCAGCCCCGCAACAGCACAAAGATCACCCGCGCCCGCATCGCCCTCTGGGATAACTACGGCGGCTCCATGCCCTCCGGCTGGATACGCTATATCATGGAACAGTATCACTTCCCCATCGATATCCTCTATCCCGCCGCGATCGACTCGGGCCATCTGAAAGATAAATATGACGTCATCGTGTTTGTAGGCGGCGCCATCCCTGCCCTGGCCGGCGAAGGGAATTTCCGTGGCGGTGGCGGCAGGTTCAGCCAGCCAAAACCCGACAGCATCCCCGCCGAATACCGCTCCCACCTCGGCCGCATAACCCCCCAGAAGTCGATCCCCCAGCTAAAAGAATTCCTCGAGGCCGGCGGGCATATCGTCACCATCGGCAGCAGCGCCAACCTCGCCTACCACCTCGGCCTCCCCGTCCACGACGCCCTCGTGGAAATGGTCGGCGGCAAAGAAAGACGATTGCCAAACGACAAGTTCTATATCCCCGGCAGCGTCATGCAAATCACCCTCGATACCACAATCCAACCCACCTGGGGACTCGGTTCACAGGCCGACGTCTATTTTGAGGAAAGCCCCGTGTTCCACATCAACCCCGAAGCAGCAGCCAACGGCAGCGTCCGGCCCATCGCCTGGTTCGCCGGCGACAAAAACCTTCGCAGCGGCTGGGCCTGGGGACAAGCCTACCTCCGTGACGGCGTAGCCGCCTTCGAAGCCACCGTCGGGAAAGGAAAACTGGATGTCTTCGGACCCGAAATAACCTTCCGCGCCCAAACCCACGGTACCTTTAAGTTCCTCTTCAACCAACTATACCAGTAAGAAAAGCCCGGCATCGAGCCGGGCTTCATTTTTTTATTAACTCATTGATTCTTTTCACGGTAGAAGAGGTTTTACAAGTGCCTGTTAGAATTTCCGGGGATTTACCTTAAATTTGTCAGATAGTTGTAAACGTAGGATGGCCATGCCCGAAAACAGCGATTTCTATCCCCAGGTGATGCAGCGCTATATATCACAGCCTCCATCCCCTGGTGAACAGACAGAATTCATACTTGCCCTGTTGCGTGTATTCGATGAAAAGATATTCAACGCCAGGGACTTTGACTCCTTTCCCGTAGAGCTGATCGTGGATTATATACAAAGAACACACGTATATTATCTCGAAAAAAAGCTACCGGAAATAGAGCAAAGCATTCTTTTGCTCTCCGGCCATTACGACTCCCAGCACCCCGTCCTCATCGCCCTGCAAAACTTCTTCCACCGTTATGTAAAAGATCTCTCCGAACACATCAGCGCCGAAGAAGCCCTGCTCCTCCCCTATATAAACGCATTGCGCGAAGCCGGCCAGACCTCCCTCGGCTTTTCACGCTTCCTGCTTCATCGCCGCGAATATTCCGTCGACCGCTTCCTCAGCGACCACCACGACACGGAAGACGAATTAAAGGACATCCGCCAAACTATCCGCCTCTACGCGCCGCCAAAGACAAACGAATCCCTCTACCGCATCCTGCTCACGCAACTCCAGGTCTTCGAACACGACCTCTGCGTACACGCACAGATCGAAGAGGAAGTCCTCATCCCCAAAGCTCAGCAAATGGAAAAGGAGCTGAACGCTCAGCTCCAGGTCCTCTCACCATTAAATTAAGTAGAAGCAGCCTATTCGCTTCGTAATGCTAAAGCCGCAGAGCGGCTTATTCGCTACGCAGAGATCTCACCGGATTCGCCCTCGCGGCCCTCACCGCCTGGAAACTCACCGTCATCAGCGCGATTACCATCGCCAGCAATCCCGCCAACACAAACACCCCCCACCCGACAGTGATATGATACGTATAGGCTTCCAGCCATTTGTTCATCCCATACCACGCCACAGGCGTCGCAATCACGATCGCAATCAGCACCAGCTGCACAAAATTGATCGACAACAACCTCGCAATCCCCGATACCGACGCCCCAAGCACCTTCCTCACCCCGATCTCCTTTATCCGGCTCTCCGCAACATACGCCGACAAACCAAAGAGTCCCAGACAGGAGATAAAGATCGCCAGACCGGCAAACAAACCCGCCATCGTTTTCGTCCGTTGCTCATCCCCAAACTTCCGGGCATATTCAGCATCCACAAAAGAATAATCGAAGGGGTAAGCCGGGTTGTATTTTTTAAAGATCCGTTCGGCGCCCGCAAGGCTCACAGCCGTGGATCGTCCGGGGTTGAACCGGATATGCATCGTCCGCAATGCCGCCGCCGGTCCCTCGATGACGATGGGCGGTATCCGTTCATAAGGTGAGGCATCGACATAGTCTTTCACCACCCCAACGATATGCCAGTTACGTTTGAAATAAGGCTCCGGCAACAGCTGACCCACCGGGTCCTTATAACCCATTACCTTGACGGCCGTTTCATTGAGCAACACCCCCAGGCTATCCGCCGGATACCGCTCCACATCGATATCCCGGCCGGCTACAAGCTTCATCCCGGCCGTCTTTACCAGACCCCCGTCTTCAGCAAAGATCGTGATCGTCGTATTCGTATCCTGAGGAGTATGCCCCGGCCACCGGAACGACCACGTATGCCCGCCGCCTTCAGTCATCGGCGTCCAGGTCTTACTCACCGAAGTGGCGATCCCCATATTGAGCAGTTCCTGCTTTATCGGCGCATAATTCTTCTCGATGTCCCCGACAAGGTTCACATAGACCAGATTATTCTTTGAATAACCCAAATCGCGATCTTCCGCATACTGTATTTGCCGCCGCACGATCAACGTGGAAATAATAAGAACAACAGCAAAAGTAAACTGCAATACCACCAGCACCTTCCGTGGCGCAAATAACGACTGTGCTTTCCGGAATTGCTTCCGGAAAATGCCCACAGGCCGGAACGAAGACAGATAAAAGGCCGGATAGCTGCCCGCAAGCAGGCTGGTGAGAACGATAAATCCAAATGCATAAAGCCAAAACGTTACATTGTCAAGCGGTAAA
This sequence comes from Puia sp., assembly GCF_036500295.1. Classification (NCBI taxonomy): domain Bacteria; kingdom Pseudomonadati; phylum Bacteroidota; class Chitinophagia; order Chitinophagales; family Chitinophagaceae; genus Puia; species Puia sp. The sequence continues at coordinate 9,778 of NZ_DASYCH010000088.1, forward strand.
CTAAGTGGCGTCCCTACCAGCGTGCTGAAGAACGGCAACACCATGGCCGCAACCAGAAATGCGATGACACCGGCAATGCTCGACGTCAATAAGGCCTCGATGATAAATTGACCGATCAATAACCCCCTACCCGCACCCGCCACCTTCCGGATACCCACCTCCTTTGCCCGCTGCTCACTCCGGGCCGTACTCAGATTCATAAAATTGATACAGGCGATCAGCAGGATGAAAGCAGCGATAACGCCAAAGGTCCGCACCGTATCGATCCGTCCGCCCACCGGTTTTCCGTCATCGAATTTCGAATGCAAATGCCATTGGGACAAAGGATAGGCAAAGTGCATCCAGATATCGTTGCGTCCCGTCTTTATCCGGGTGAAGTTTCTGATCTTGTCATTGAAAGCCGTCAGACTCGCATTAGGCTTCAGCAGCACCGCCGTGAAGATATTATTGCTGATCCAGTTGTCATAGTTCCAGCCCAGCTTCTTCATATAAGCTATCGGCAACAGGTAGTCGACCCCGTAGAATATAGTATTGGCGGGAATGTCTTTAAGAATTCCGGTAACGGTAAAATGATCCACGCTGTCGATCCGGATATCCTTCCCCATCGCGTCGCGCGTCCCAAACAGCTTCAAGGCCATATTTTCCGTGATCGTTATCGAGTATACATTGTTCAACTGGTCTTTTTTATTACCCTGCGTCAGGGGAAATGTAAAGATGTCCAGGAACGCCGGGTCGACAAATTCCCCCTGCATACCCGTAAAGCTCTTGCCATTGGTGGTAAGCAGAAAACTGGTGACATCCCGCACCCGCGTCACCGCCTCCACTTCCGGCACCTCCTTCTCCAGGGCCGGCCCAATGGGCTGAGAGACCACCCCGATCGTCGAATGTTTCTCACCGGGAATGTCCGTCATACTATAGATCTGGTAGATCCTGTCCTTATTGACATGAAACTGGTCAAAGCTGACCTCGTTGGCCAGCCACAGCAGGATCATTGTCGCCCCCGCCATGCCCACGACGAGACCCGAAATATTGATGATGGAAAAACTCCTGCCGCGCATCAGGCTACGCCAGGCCGTCCGGAAATAGTTTTTAAGCATACCCGCTCAGCCTCAATTCCCCTGCCAATTCCTAATCCATTAGTTTCCAACAAAGCCCCCCTTCGTCTCAGTCCGTTTTCGATACACTTTCTGTTCGCCCCCGGACAATTTCAGTATCTTTCATTCATGGGAAAAAAGAAGAACAACCGCCGGTCGTTCCTGAAAACGATCACCCTCAGCGGCCTCGGCGCAGCCGCTGCACCTTCCTCACTTCTGGAAACCCCACCCGCCACAAACACCCCGCCGGAGACTCAGCTACCCATCGCAAAAAGAAGATACAATACCCCCTATACCGGCGAACACCTCAACCGCATCGCCTTTCCCATCGGCGGCATGGGCGCGGGCATGTTCTGCCTCGAAGGCGCCGGCGCCCTGTCCCATATGAGCATACGCCATCGCCCGGAGATCTATAACGAGCCTCCCATCTTCGCCGCCCTCTCCATAAAAGGCATACCCAACGGCGCCAGGGTCCTCGAAGGACCCGTGCCCACCTGGAAATATTTCGGCCCCC
>NZ_DASYCH010000089.1:0-21444 GCF_036500295.1 Puia sp.
TGGTGAAGGCGTTTGGGGCGGGGTATATGCCACAGGTAGGATTGGACAAAGACGCGGATGACGGGCGCGAGGCACATGCTGAGCGGGAGACGGATGATGGGGGTGAGACACATGCTGAGCGGGAGACGGATGACGGGCGTGAGACACATGCCGGGTGAGACGCGTTATGACGTTGTTTTTAACAGATGGAGGGCGCTTTCGGCGAGAAAGCCGGCGCCGTAGCGGATACAATCTTCGTTGAAGGTGACCTTTGGATGATGGAGGAACCAGGTATCGTTCTCTTCGGTCTTTGCTCCCAGAAAATAGAATTGGCCGGGGATCGCCCGGGAATAGAAGGAGAAATCTTCGCCTACGAGATAGGCCAGGCCCGGGGAGAGGTTCTTTTTCCCGAATATTTTTTCGTGTACGGGTGCCAGTTTTCCATGCAGGGCTTCGTCGTTCAGCAGGCTGGGATAATAGGCGCTGAAGTCGAGGTCGATGGTGCAGCGGAATTCGGCCTCGAGTTGGCTGAGCAATGTTTTGAGCCGGCTGATGATGTCGTTGTAGTCGGCGATGCGGTTGGCTCTCAGTGAGCCCTGTAAGAGGACCTGGTTGGGGATGACGTTGAAGCTGGGGTTTGTTTCGGTGGAGACATAGGTGATGGCGAGGACGGAGATAGGCGGGTCGGGTTGCGGGCCGACCAGCGCGTGGGCCGCGGTGATGAGGCGGCCGGTAACGGCGATGGGATCGACGACCTCTTTCATGAGGCCGGGGTGACCGCCTTTGCCGGTGATGCGGATCGAGAAGTTGCCGACGTTGGCGAGGGCTTCGCCGTTGCGGTAAGAAAGGATGCCGACGGGCAGCAAGGGATGGACGTGGAGGCCGAGGACGACGTCGCCGGTTAGTTTGCCGCTCTCCATGATCAGCTGGGCGCCGGATTTACCGGGCTCGGGACTGCGCATGGGACCTTCTTCGGCGGGCTGGAACACGAACTTTACGGTGCCCTGGAATTCGGCCGACCTTAGCAGATGCGCGGCGCCGAGGAGCATGGTCGTGTGGATGTCATGGCCGCAGGCGTGCATGACCCCGTTGGTTTGCGAGGGGAAGGGAACGCCGGATTCTTCGGTGATGGGCAGGGCGTCCATATCGGCGCGGAGAATGATCGTGGGGCCCGGGCCTTTTTTTAGCGTCGCCAGGACGCCGGTAAGGGCGATGCGTTCCGTGGGGATGTCGAGTTCGGATAGTTGGGACTCGACGAATGCGGCCGTTTTGAACTCGGTGAAGCTCAGTTCGGGATTCTGGTGGAGGTGGCGGCGGATGGCGACGAGTTTATCGAAGAGTTGGGCGTCCATCCGACAAGTTACGGCTTTTCGGGATTTGAAAGCCGGAACAGGGTCGGGGAGATCGACGGTTAACAGGGTGGCGGGTGCCGGATGTTATCGGGGGCGGTGGTTTTCGGAGGTAGCGATTTTTTTCGAAAAATGTTATATTTACATTTATTCGAACCAAACCTTTTAACGATGCTACGCTGCTTATCTTTTTCCATTTCCTTTCTTGTCGTTCTTTCTTTTTCCTTGCGGGTGCCGGCACAGGGACCGGCGAAGCTTGTTCTGCACCTGGATGAGCCGGGCGCGGCGGTGAGCCCGGGGTTATATGGGCTGATGACCGAGGAGATCAATTTTTCCTATGAGGGCGGCCTTTATGGCGAGCTTATCCGCAACCGGAGCTTTAAAGATTCGTCGAAGGTGGCGGCATTCTGGTCGCTGGCGCCGGGAACGGGCAAGGCAACGATGAGTCTTGACAAGCAAGGACCGGTGGGGCCGGCGTTGCCGGTGTCGTTGCGGGTGGATGTGGTGGAAGCGGGTGAAGGTGTTGGCCTGGCCAACGAAGGATATTGGGGGATGGCCATGCGACCGAATACGAAATATAGTGGAAGTTTTTTTATACGGGGTGCGGGAGCTGCGGCGGGCGGCAGTGCGGCTGCGGGGCAGGCGTTGCAGGTCGCGTTGGAGAGTGCGGATGGGAAGACGGTTTTTGCCGCGGCGGATGTCGCGGCGCCGGGTGCGGAGTGGAAGCGGGTATCGTTTTCGTTGACGACGAAGACGGGTTTCGCGGCGACGGCGGAGGCCCGGTTCGTGATCCGGCTGAAGTCGCCGGGCAGTTACTGGTTCAGTCTTGTATCGTTGTTCCCGCCTACGTATAAAGACCGGGCGAATGGCAACCGGGCCGATCTCATGCAAATGCTGGCGGATATGAAACCTGCCTTTTTACGACTTCCTGGCGGCAATTATTTAGAAGGAAATACATTTTCACAGCGATGGAACTGGAAGAAAACGATCGGTCCGTTGGAGTCGCGGGCGGGTCATCTGAGTCCCTGGAGGTACCGGAGCACGGATGGCATGGGGTTGCTGGAATTCCTGGAGTGGTGCGAGGATCTGAACATGGAGCCCTTGCTGGCGGTCTTCGCGGGGTATACGCTGAACCGGGATTACCTGGAGGCCGGCCCTTTTCTGCAACCTTTTGTCGATGATGCGCTTGACGAGATAGAATATATCACCGGAGCGGTGTCTACGCCGTGGGGTGCGCGGCGCGCGAAGGATGGGCATCCGCAACCGTTCCCGCTGCATTATGTGGAGATCGGCAATGAGGATGGATTTGACGTGTCCGGCAGTTATGAAGGGCGTTATGCGCAGTTCTATGATGCGATAAAGGCCCGTTATCCGCAGCTGCATATCATCTCTACGGTGGGCGGAAAGGATGGGCTTGGGGGGAGGTTCCCGGCGCCGGCAGGAAGGACGGAGATCGTGGATGAACATTATTACCGAAATGCCGGGCAGATGGAGGAGAATGCGGGTCAGTATGATCATTATGATCGCAAAGGGCCAAAGATCTTTGTCGGGGAGTGGGCGACACGGGAGGGAGAGCCGACGACGAACTTCAATGCTGCGCTTGGGGATGCCGCATGGATGACGGGGATGGAACGGAATTCCGACCTGGTCATCCTATCGAGCTATGCGCCGCTGTTTGTCAACGTCAACCCGGGCGGGATGCAATGGAAAAGCGATTTGATCGGATATGACGCGCTTTCTTCTTTTGGTTCCCCCTCCTATCATGCGCAAAAGATGTTCAGCACGCATCTTGGCGACCGGATCGTCCGGCTGAGCTGGGAGAATATTCCGACGCAGCTCCAGAAACTGGGGGCCAGGGATTCGGCGGCGGGAGTCCAGCCGAAGACCATCGATGCGTTGTTCTTTTCTGCGACGCGGGATGCGAAGAAGGGATTGATCTATTTAAAGGTGGTGAACACTCAGGCGGTGGCCCAGGCGCTGACGATCGACCTGGCGGGTGCGGGGAAGGTCGGCAAGGACGGTGTGGCCTGGACTCTGGCGGCGACGGGACCTGCGGAAACTAACTCGATCAGCGAGCCGCAGAAGATCATCCCGGTGGAATCCGCCGTAAAGGGAATGGGCAGGAACTTTGTTCGTACCTTTCCCCCTTATTCCATCACGGTATTGCAAATAAAGGACTAGCCATTTGATGTCAGTAACATTTTCTCCCAGTAGTTTTCAAGAATATTGCGATATAGTTGGCGAAAGGGATGCGGACCTGGCGGGGATCATCCGGGCGCATGGGTATCCCCCGATGTGGAGCCGGCCCAACCATTTCGAGACCCTTGTGCATATCATCCTGGAGCAGCAGGTGTCGTTGGCTTCGGCGTTGGCGGCGCTCAATAAGCTGAAGGAAAAGATCGGCGATGTCACGCCCGAGGCGGCGCTTGTGCTGAGTGATGAGGAGTGGAAGGCCTGTTACTTCAGCCGGCAGAAGATGGCCTATGTCCGGTATCTTGCCGCGGAGCTGATGAGCGGGGAGTTGGATCTCGGGGCGCTGGAGGCGTTGTCCGATGAGGAGGTGCGGGTGAGGCTGACCGCGCTGAAGGGTATCGGTAACTGGACGGTGGATGTCTATCTGATCTTTGTTTTACAGCGGGCCGATATTTTTCCGATGGGTGACCTGGCGGCGGTGAATGCGTTGAAGCGGCTGAAGGGGATCCCGCGGGAGGCGCACCGGGATGCGTTGTTGCCGGTGGTGGAACAATGGAGACCGTACCGGACGATTGCGACGATGTTGCTGTGGCATTTCTATCTTTCTTCGCCGGTGAGGAAAGGGTGACTTTGCGGCTACCCGATCTGGGGCGGCAAATCCCCAGGTGCGCGCTATTTATGCGGGTATTGGGGACCGTTTTAGCGGTATTGGGAGCTTTTTCCGGGTAGTACGGACTGGAATGTTTTTTGGATCAGGAAGACCAAAGGCATATATATGATCACCACTTCCATACCCCTGCACTTTTCCCACCATGGAATCGCTTATGCGGGATGGGCAACCCCCTCCAAGGACCGTCACGACGATGGACATCCCAAAAGCTATGCGGTCATTTTAAACGGGACATTTTTTGGCAATTTTTCCTGTGACCGCGGGAAATGGGTGATCGACCAGCGACGGCCCTATGAGTTGGTGGTGGCAGCCGGGGAACGGCTGAGTGAGTGGATCCTTGGGGCGTTGCGGTTATTCGCCTAGTTTTTCGCGCGCATTTTTCCGGGAAATGATAGGCTAATCGCCGTCTTTTTTCAGATAATTTTCCATCACTCTTCTATTGTGTTCTAAATGATGCAATTGCAGTTCGGCGGCATTTGATTCGAAAGGGTCTATGCCGCGGATGATCTCCATTCGCAGTTGAAACAGTCTTTCTTTACCGGCGTCGGCGGCTTCGCGGACGAGGCTGATCTTCACCAACTCCTCCTGGAGCTGTTGGTGGGGGTTGAAGATACCGTTCAATTCGGAGCATTGGTGGCAGATGCCTTCTTTGTTTATCAGGGAACAGCGTCCTTCGAATATCCCGATCATTTTTGTCCGGCCGGTGTGGAGATAGTATTTCGTCATGGCTTCGGTGATATCCATGATGCGGGCGATCTCGGTCATTTTGAATTCATACACTTCTTTTAGCAGGAGACCTATCTGCTGTTCGAGGGGCAGGGATTTGGCGATGCAGGTAAAGCAAAATGCGATATGTTCTTTTATTTCGAAGTTGCCCTGCGGTGAATTGGCGTGGATGTTCATGGCCTCCCGGAAGAATTCGGGATTGGCGAGCGCCGCTTCGCGGGCGATGTCGGTGACTTTTTCGGTGAAGCGCCATCTTGCGCGCTGATGATCTTTTGCGAGGTTGGTTGCGATTGCGAAGAACCAGGTTTGCAGGGAGGCTTCGGCTCGCCAGGATGTGATCTTTTCGAGGGCTTTTATGTAGGTATCCTGGAGGAGATCGTTGGTATCTTCGACGTTGGCCGTTATGCGCAGCAGATAGGACCTGAGGCGTGGGCGGGCCTTTTCGAATTCCGTGGTGAGTTGGGTTGTTGTCATAGTAAGGTCGGGCGGATGAGGCTGGCTAAAGGTAGGGCCAATTGATTATCTTTATGAAAAAAAGTTATGGTAGCATTTTTAGGCATGGGACTTCTCGGGTCCAATTTTGTCAGGGCCATGATCAATAAGGGAGGACAGGTACAGGTATGGAACCGCACACATTCAAAGGCGCAGGCACTGGAGCAATATGGGGCGAAGGCGTATCCAGCGGTGGCGGATGCGGTGAAGGGTGCGTCGACGATCCATCTTACGTTGAAGGATGATGCGTCGGTGGATGAGGTGCTTGGCAAGGCCGAGCCGGGGCTGATGGCGGGCGCGACCCTTATCGATCATACTACGACGTCGGCGCAAGGGGCGATCGACCGGACGAAGGCCTGGGCGCAGAAAGGGTTTACGTATGTGCATGCTCCGGTGTTTATGGGTCCGCCCAATGCGTTGGACGGCACGGGGACGATGCTGGTGTCGGGGGATCAGGCGGCGATCGCGCGGGTGGAGCCGGCGTTGGCGAAGATGACGGGGAAGGTGTTGAATTTTGGCAATGAGGTGGGTAAGGCCGCGTCCATGAAGCTGCTGGGAAATCTGTTCCTGATCACGCTGACGGGCGGGCTTTCGGATACGCTTGCTTTTGCGAAGTCGGTGCAGATCACTATGGATGAGATCTATTCCCTGTTCGATACGTGGAACCCGGCGGGGATGGTGCCGGGGCGACTGAAGCGGATGACCTCGGGCAACTATAGCAGTCCGTCCTGGGAGCTGAGTATGGCACGGAAGGATGCGCGGTTGATGATGGAGGCGGCGGATAAGGGCAGTCTGACGATCATCCCGGCGATGGCTGCGAAGATGGATAAATATATTGCGGACGGGCATGGGGGCGATGACTGGACGGTGATCGCGAAGGATAATGTGCCATTATAAATTTTGTGCTCTTATTTGCGGCGGCCCCGATCGGGCCGCTTTTTTTATGGAATCGGTTCGCCGGTGCGTCTTAGTACAAAGCAACACTTATGGCAGAACTCGATGTCTCCGCCGGCGGCCACAAAAAAGGCCGTGGGGTCCGGAAGGGGAAAAAATTGTCTACGCGTGTCGACCTGACCCCGATGGTCGATCTCGGATTTCTTCTTATTACCTTTTTTATTTTTACGACGACGATGTCGCGACCGACGGCGCTGCATTTGCATATGCCGAAGGACGTGCCGGCCAAGGACCAGTTGCCAGTGAAGGAGTCGGCGGTGATCACGTTGTTGCTGGGGAAGAATGATAAGGTGTTCTATTATGAGGGGCGTGATCCGTCGAAGATGCACGAAAGCGATTTCCGCGGGATACGGACGGTGTTGCTGGATAAAAAGATGAGGACCGACACCACTTTCTTTCAAGTCATCCTGAAACCTTCCAGGGATGCCTCTTATCGGAATGCGGTGTCGATCCTCGATGAGATGACGATCGATGCCATCCACCATTATGCGTTGGTGGAGATCGATCCTAGTGAGTATACATTGCTTCAGCAGCAGCCCGGGCAGCAGTAGTACCGGCGGCGGTTGTTTCGTGGCCGGCCAGTTTTGCGGTGCCGCGGGTGCGATAGCGTTGGAACAGTATGAATGCGATGACGGTGAGCAGCACAAAGACCAGGTAGGCAACGGCGAGCGAGGTTTGGGTCTTTATCGAAAGGGCATTGACGCTGCCATAGCTGAAGACCGAGGTGATGACGAAGAGGCTGCCGCCGGTGAGGCCGCTGACGATCCCGCCATGGCCGTGGAAGCGGCCGAGGGCATAGGAGAACAGGTTGTTGAAGACAAAGCCTGCGCCGATGTTGAGCAGCATCACGAAGATGAGCAGCGTATAGATATTGGAGAGGTAGAGACTGGACACCGCGATCATCGTGGCGGCAAAGATCGCCTGCAGGCCCATGGCTACGGGGATCTTTCTATCCATTGGTTTGTGGATGATGGATTTGGAGATGATCCCGCCGGCCATCAGGGCGACGCCGGAGAGCAATGAGCTATAGCCGGTGACGATGGGGGAAAAATGATAGAGATGTTCGATGATGAAGGGGCTTGTCATCCCGTAGACCATGAGGAGACTGTAGCTGAGGCCGATGATGGCCAGGGACATCGCGTAGTCTTTTGTTTTCAGCATCGAGCCGTAGGTCTTCAGGATCGCCGCCGGTTTAAAGGGGCTGAAGGTTTTGAGGGATTCGCCGCCGAAGATAAGATCGAGGGCGAGGATGGCGAGGGTGAAGAAGCCCAGGAAGTAGAAGCTACCGTGCCAGCCGAAGGCGGATTCGAGGTAGCCGCCGACGAAGGGCGCTACGATGGGCGCGGTGGCCCAGACGATGGAGAAGAGGCTGGTGTAGTTGCTCAGTTTCTCGCCTTCGAAGGTATCGAGGAAGTAGGCGCGTTTCGCCACGACGATGATGGCCACGGTGATGCCGTGTACCGCGCGCATGGCGAAGAGGACGTAGATGCTATGGGTGTTGGCGATGACGAAGCTGGCCAGGGAGAAGAGGAGCAGGGCGGCCATGCTGATCCGAAAGCGGCCGAAGCTGTCGAGGAGGCTTCCTACGAAGAGCTGGCTTAGCCCGGCGCTGACGAGGAAGACGAGTAAGGTATTCTGGATGGCGCCGTTGCTGACGTGAAGGTCGGCGGCCATGGAAGGCAGTGAGGGCAGATAGACATCGGTGGCCAGACCCGTGAGCGGGATCAGGGCAAAGGATAGGAAGGTGGCTATTCCGCGATTCTTTTCTTTTATTAGTCTCATGATCGTTGATTTTTCTGTTGTTTAACTATTCGATAAAACGAAATAAATCGATTGATTGTTTGAAAAAAAAGGTTTGTTATTGCTGGAAGCATTTCAGGTAGTCGACATAGTCTGAGAAGGCTTCTTCATTGATCTTATATTTTGTGCAACGGCCTTCTTTTTCTGAATGGAGAAGGTCGACCTCTACGAGTTGTTTCAGGTGGTGGGATACCGTAGATTGCGCCAGGTTAAAGCTTTCGGTTATCGCGGTGCACTGGGTCCAGTCCGGGTTCTGCCGGATGTATTCGAGCATTTTTATGCGATACGGGTCGCCGAGGGCTTTGCACATGCGCTCCAATCGTTTGGTATCGAGTTTTGGGTTCACGATGCAAACTTATCGATATTTTTCGATTTGACAAGTTCGGGGAGGTGACATTTTGGGATTTGTGCTATAAAGTGACATCATAAAGGCCCGGCATTGGCATTTTATTTGCTATATTTGCATATCATCTGCAAAAAACGCATATAAAGTGATCCAATATATAAAAATCACCAACTTTGGCCCAATTCGCGACCAAGTGGAATTAAGCTTCGAGGCCATGGACGTGGATGGCAGCCCCGTCTACGAAGTGGAAATGCCGGATGGCCGAAAACTGTTAAAACTGGCTTACATCTATGGACCTAATGCTTCAGGCAAGACAACGGTTTTAAGGGCAATTGACTTCTTACGTAGCCTTTGGTTAGATCCCCTCTATAACAAAGACCATGAGTTGCAGTATGATCCTTTCTTATTTCGTTCTGATCCAGAAAACAATCCTTCTTCGATAGAGTTAGCTTTTTATGTGGACAATACGCGCCATATCTATACTGTTACCTTTTTTAAGAGATCGGTACAATCAGAAAAAATGGTCGTATACCGCACCCATCAACCAAGCGAATTATTCTCCAGAACTACGGATATGGAGAAGCGATTGAGCCATGTGGATTTTGGAACTACTTTCAAAGGCAAGGCAACTGAATTGTCCGCACTGGAAACTGCCACCCTGCATAATAATACTGTCTTAGGAGCTTTTCAAAAAATAAATGTCGACCTGCCCGTCTTTGAACAATTGAACAGATGGGGAAAAGGGTTTTTCTCTCAAATGATCGACGAAACAGTAGAGTTATCAGATCTCACCGCTTATAGGATTACCCAAGATCCTGTTTTCGCCAATTGGATGAATACTTTTTTAAACAAAGCAGACCCTAATCTTAGAGGTGTCTTAGTGAAGGCAGAAAAGTCCGCCGGCAGGCAGATCAGTTTCCTTCATTCCCTGGATGGAAACGAAGTTTATTCACTGCCGCTGGCTAAGGAAAGCAGTGGTTCTACCCGATATTTTGGGTTGGGCGGTGTATTATATAGGCTTTTAACACAGTCTTCTTTTGCGTGTATCGACGAACTGGGCACCTCTTTGCATCCCGATCTGATGAAATATTACCTACAGTTGTTCCTGTTGAACAGCCAACAGTCTCAGTTAGTTTTCACCACGCACAGCCTTTTTTTATTGGAGGAGCAGGATTTCATTCGAAAAGATGCTCTTTGGTTTACAGAGAAGGGATCAAATGGCCAAGTGTCGCTATTTTCCGCAGCTGATTTTGATAGCAGTAAACTTCGCAAAGGCGGTAGTTTAATCAACGCCTATAAGTCTGGCCGATTGGGTGCAAAGCCCAATTTAGGCTCACCCTACTTAAAACTGGAATAAGATGGACAGGAACTCTAAGGAGAGAATCTCAAAGCCAAAAGTGGCCCTGGTTGGGGATGGACAGACCGAGAGGATGTATTTCTATGACGTAAAGGAGACCGACAGACCCTCTGATCTGGACCTGTTCCCGGATTTGCCGACAAAGGCCGGCAGTTATAAAGGCGTTCTGGCCAAGGCGAATAAACTTACCAGCAGCTATGATCGGGTCTATGCGCTTATTGATATGGATAAGGTGATCAGTGACGGAACTGAGGCCCAATATCTAATTGAGAAAAAAGCGGCAGTGAAAAATGGGGTAACCGTGTTAGAAAATAATCCTTGTTTCGAATTCTGGTTATTGTTGCATTTCATAAAGACTTCAAAGTCGTTTACGGGATGTGACGATGTTATTGCAGAATTACAAAAGAAAGGTCGTATACCGGGATATGGGAAATCCCAACAATTTCAGTTAGGGACAAGATTATATGCAAGTTTTAAAGATCTTATTCGGGACCATGCCATCCCCAATGCGAAACTCCTTGAAGAAAACCGTCCGATTGAAAATAAACACTATCCAAGGTCCGAATCTTTTCGTTTCTTCGAATGGTATCAATCGGAAAATAGAATAGCCTTGCTTAGGCAATAACAGCGAGGCGAGCGGACTGTAAAAAGGGGCGGTTGGCACCGGTTCCTAGTGCATTGGATGGCCGCGGGAGGAGGAATCGGGTTGGGATTTGGGGGGTGGTGGCGGAAGGCGGTAGGTGATGCCGTTTTCGCGGGCGTAGGCTTCGAGCGAGGGGAGGCCGACGGCGGCGCGGCGTTTGTCGACGTTTGGTTCGTCCTCGATGGGGCTGACGATGTACTTGTTGGTGGTTGTGTCGAGTCTGAACTGGGTGCCGTAGAGTTGTTTTTTCCCTTCTTCAAGGGCTACGCGGTCTTCGAGATAGGCGAGTTCGGAAGCGTGGGCGCGGCCTTGCCTGACTGCGGCGCGCATCAGGGGCAGGTATTTTTGCTGTATGCCGAGATCGGAGTGCTGGATAACGATCCAGAGCGTAGTACTTCCCGAAGGGCCGATACTGTCGGGGCCGATCCACCCATAGGTATCGATGATATGGGTGACGACGCCCAGGTTGATCGAGTCCTGGGTGGACATGAGATCTTCGAGGCTATCCACCTGTGGGGAATTCCACCCATATTTCTTTATCGTTGATTCCAGCGGGGCGCGGTATTGCTGGTCGGTTTTGAAGACGTATGCCAATTGGGACATGATAGAGTCCATCACCGGATGCGAACGCGGGGTTTGGGCCTTCGAAAGAAGTGCGGCCGGCAGGAGGAGCAGGAGGAGAATGGCTTTTTTCATGACAATTGAAGATGACCGACCTGCAAATTTCCATATAAAAAAACCGACTGGTTCCGAACCCAGCCGGCCTTTTATTTTTATGCTTTTGCGTAGGCGGCGGCGAATTCTTTTGCAAAGTCCGCTAGTTTAATGGGAGACAAGGCGACCGGGTGCTTTTTATAGTCGCTGAACATGATGCCGGTGCGGATAGCCGCGCTCATTTCGGCGTAGTTGACGGCGACCTGTTCGGGAAGTCCCGCGCCGAGCAGCCCCTTGCGGGTGTCATCATCACTGAACGGCACATAGGGCAGATCGGGTTTGCCGACTGCGGCGCCGAGTGCGGCGGCGATCTCGACGCTGGTTCGTTCGTCACCGGCGATGTACCGGACGCTGGTTCCGGTAAAATCTTATGGGCAGTTGAGGAAGCGATCCCGGGCATCACGGAGAAGATGCTGATCCAGCATCTGCGTGAACTGGAGGCGGATGGTCTGATCGTGCGGGATGTGAAGCCGGTGGTGCCGCCGCATGTGGAATACCGGATGTCGGCCAATGGGATCACGCTTACGCCTATCCTGAATGCGATGGCCCAATGGGGGTTGGCGAACAGAGAGGTAGGTGAATAGGGCTGATGAAGGACCGGGATGGTCTTGTCAGGTCGGGCTAACGTTTGTATTCTGCTTGTACATATCCAGGGACGGATGATGGATTGGAATTAATGAATGCTACCCGCTTTTAATAGGTGTTAGCAACGGCGTTTGACAAAATTCCCGGTCCCAGCATCAACTGCGTTGCGATAGTTCGAATAAAATGATCGAGGGGTAAATGGTTGGCAGAGGGGGGACGAAAATACCGAATTATTCAATCTATCGGGGGTTTGCGGAGTTATTTTTAGAGGAAGTATTTCCCCAGCTGAGCGGCGGGGAGCCGCGGTGGAAGCCGTTCGGGGCCGGATGGCATGGATTTTTCCCTTTTCACAGAATGAGAAACAAGCAAAAACCACCGGAGACGGGCGCGCAATATGCGGGTACGCCTCCCATCCAGCATTCCGAGGTTGTCCTTGCCCGGCAGGACGCGGAGCAGGCACCGGAAAAAGAGAAACCGTCGAGAAACGATGACGATATCGAAGCCGACCGGCATAACGGTTCGGGCGGGGCTTTCGAGGCCACGGAGCAGGAGCGGGATGAGGAATAAGGACGGCCCCAGGCGCGGCGGAGGCTGGTGCGGCGGAATCGGCGTGGAGCGAGTTGGCGGCGGAGGGATCGCGGCGGACGGACTGGGGGCAGGGGTTGCGCGGCATAGACTGCGGAGACGGGTCACCGGAAAAATCGCTATTTTGCCGGACAAGCATTTCTTATGGCATCTGTCTTCTCGAAACTTAAGCAAGCATATCATTTATTCAAAGACGTTGACCTCGATCAGGTGGGCCGGCTGGCCTCGAAGGTAGACCTGCCGGCGGTGCTGAAGACCGTCGGCAAGATGGACGAGCGGCAGCTGCAGGGGTTGATGAAGATGCTCAGCGCCGGGGCCAGGCCGCCAAAGGAACAGCCGCCGATAGAGGGCGATTTTTATCATCTTTCTCATTTGTTGACCGACTCACAGCGGGCCTTGCAGCTGAAGGTGCGGGCCTTTATGGAGTCGGAGATCAAGCCGATCGTCAACCGGTACTGGCTGAAGGGAGAATTTCCGTATGAGATCATTCCCCGGCTGGCTTCGTTGAATATCTGCGGCGTTACCTATGAAGGGTATGGCTGCCCGCATCTGCCGTTCCTGATGGAAGGGATCCTGGCGATGGAGATGGCGCGGGTGGATGCGAGTATCGCCACCTTCTTTGGCGTTCAGAGCGGGCTCGCGATGGGTTCCATTTATTTATTGGGTTCCGAAGAACAGAAACAGGAGTGGCTGCCGCGGATGCAGTCGTTTGCCGCCATCGGCGCCTTTGGGCTTACCGAGCCGGAAGTGGGTTCGGGGGCCGCGGGGGGATTGACGACGACGGCCAAGCGCCAGGGGGATGCCTGGGTGCTCAACGGCCAGAAGAAATGGATCGGAAACGCCACCTTTTCGGATGTGACCGTTATCTGGGCGCGTGACCTTGACGACGGCGAAGTGAAGGGATTTCTTGTCCGAAAGGGCGCCACGGGGATGGATGTCGAGAAGATAGAAGACAAGATGGCGCTGAGGATCGTACAGAACGGGCTTATCACGCTGCGGAATTGTACGGTGGCCGAGTCGGACCGGCTGCAACATGCTTCTTCCTTTAAAGATACGGCCAGGGTGTTGCGGATGACGCGGGCGGGTGTGGCCTGGGAGGCTGTGGGATGCGCACGCGGCGCTTATGAGAGTGCGCTTGCGTATACCCGGCAACGCAAACAATTCGGAAAGCCGATCGCTGCGTTCCAGCTGATCCAAAATCACCTCGTGGAAATGCTGTCCAACCTGACGGCGATGCAGACGATGGTCTTCCGGCTTTCGCAGCTGCAGGATGAGGACAAGCTGACGGATGAGCACGCCTCGCTCGCCAAGGTATTCTGCACCCTGCGGACGCGGGATATCGTAAGCCGGGCGCGGGAGGTGATGGGCGGCAACGGCATCCTGTTGCAGTATGACGTCGCCCGGTTTGTGGCCGATGCGGAAGCCATCTACAGTTACGAAGGCACAAAAGAGATCAATTCGCTGATCGTCGGAAGGGCGATCACGGGGATAAGTGCGTTTGTGTAGGCGGGTCGAGGTTCAGGTTCTTTAGTTTTTCGGGGTCGACGACGGAGTTGACGCGGAGGATCCGGTCGCTCCGGGGGTCGAAGTCGAAGACCATGCAGGAACCCAGTTTGCCATTGTAATAGAACAGGAGGGCCGGCTGGTGATTGATAACGGCCATCGTCATCGTCGCCATTGCCTGATACTTCTCAAAGACATAGGTGAGTGCTTCGGCCACTTCCACCAAACCGGTGGTAACCTTGCGATAGACATTGATCTTGCCGCCACCATCCGCATAGAAGGCGATGTCTTCGGCCAGAAGCGCTTCCAGTTTGCCGATATTGCGGGCGCGGATGGCGTCGACATAGTTTTGCAGCAGGGCGTTGGTATGAGCGTCGCGGACGGGATTACGTGGAGCCTCGCCACCGGGTTTGAAGAGTTTTGTCTTTGCCCGGCTGAGGAGTTTCCGGGCATGGTCTTCGGTAATAGAGAGGATGTCGGCGATCTCCCGGTGATCGTAGTCGAAGCTTTCCTTTAAGATAAAGACCGCGCGTTCTTTTGCGTTGAGCTTTTCCAGCAGCACGAGCAGGGAATAAGAAAGGATCTCCTTGAGATACACATTGGCATCGGCGGATTCGGTGGCCACCGGCTCCGGAAGCCACTCCTCGCGTTGAGGAACGAGCTTCCGGCGCTGTTTTTTGTTGATGGCCTGGTTGATGACGCCTTTTACCAGATATGCCTTTTCGTTAGTTATGCCTTCGCGCGGATGGGCGTAGTAGTTCGTCAAGACGTCCTGGATCGCGTCGCGGGCATCTTCGGCGGAGCCAAGGATGTTGTAGGCATACGGGAAGAGGATTTCCAGATAATTAGTCATATTCAGATTTTTAGCGCATTCCTAGGAATGCGCTTTCGCTAATGTCTGTCCTTCGGACGTGCCGCTTCCAGCGGCTCTTTGATTCACCTGGTAGGTGCCCGGCGTGGTCCTGAAGGTTATGTTGAGCCTGTTCCAGGTGTTTGTGGCTGAAACCGCCAGTGCAAGATCGGCAATCTGGTCCTTTGTAAAATGTTTTTCCAGGTTGGCGTAGACGGCGTCGTCGACATCGCATTTACCGGTAAGACTTTCTGCGAGCTCGAGTGCCGCCCTTTCCGGTTCACTGTAGTATGGGCAATCGCGCCAGGCGGGGAGGCTGTGGAGTCGTTGTTCGGTCTCGCCGTGATAAATGGCGTCCTTATGGTGCATATCGAGACAAAAGGCACAGCCGTTTATTTGCGAGACCCGGTAGGTGATGAGTTCCAGCAATTTGCTGTCCACGTCCGCGGATTTCCGAAGATAGGCACCGATGCCCATGAGGCTGTCCATGTAGGCCTTGGGAAGTTCCATGAAGGAGATTCTTTGTTCCATAACTGTTGTTTTTTCTTACAAGACCCGGCAGCGTTTCGAAACGTGACAGGAATCGGGAATTTCCCTGAAAAAAAGTTGACATTTGCCGAAATGATCCCTGTTTATTCATTAGCCGATAATAGCCGGACGGGCAGCCGGATGATCGAGGTGTCGAGAGCGGCCGAGGGTTTGCCGGCGATGATCGAGCCGGCTTTTTTGATCCCGCATCGCAAAGATTATTATTTATTTGTATTGGTTCGCCGGGGCAGCAGCCGTCATTGGGTTGATTCTATCCCTTATACGTTGAAGGCAGATACCTTTTATTTTACCGTTCCACAGCAGGTTCACCTCAAGGAGGAGATGCGGCCGATGGAGGGTATTGCTTTGCGGTTTACCGAGGAGTTTTTACAGTTGGAGGAGAACCGGGGGTTGCGGGAGTCCCCACTTTTGCAGAATCCTGCGGGCGGGCATGAGTTGCAGCTTTCGGCGGCCGATCTGCAATTTGTGGAGGATGTACTCTGTACGATGCTGGCGGAATTTCGCGGCAGCGAGTCCTGGAAGAACCAGATGCTCACCGCGCAGCTAAGGGTGCTGGTTATCTATCTGAGCCGGTTGTATGCGGTACAGTTCGGGGTGGGCGCAAATGGCGATGGACGGTTGTTCAGGGAGTTTCAGACCCTTGTGGAGCGGCATTACCGGGAGGACCATGAGGTGGCGGCTTATGCCGTGAGGCTGCATATCAGCGCCGGTCACCTGAACGACCGGGTGAAGGAGCAAAGCGGAAAGACGGCCATTCATCATATCCATGCACGGATCCTGGTGGAAGCCAAGCGACAGTTGCTTTATACGGAACAAACCGTCAAAGAGATGGCCGATGAACTGGGGTTCGTGGACCCGGCTTATTTCAACCGCTGGTTCAAGCGGCTGAGCGGGGAAACCCCTGTTCAATACCGGAGCACTATCCGGGAAATGTACCGTTAATGCCGGGCAATGTGCAGGGGATATTTGCGGCGGGATGGATAGCTTTACAGCATGAAATCATTAACAGCGCTTGTTACCGGGGCCAATAAGAGTATTGGCCTGGAGACCGTCCGGCTGCTGGCCGGAGCGGGTTATCATGTCTTTTTGGGCAGCCGTGACCGGGAGCGCGGCGAAGCGGCGGTGGCGGGACTGCGTTCGGCCGGGTTTGATGCCGTGGAAATGGTGCTCCTGGATGTAACCCGGGAAGAGTCGGTGCAGGAGGCCTTCACGGCTTTGTCGGGCCGGGTCGAACGGCTGGATGTGCTGGTCAACAATGCAGGGATCCCGGGGCAGTTTCAGCAGGCGCCATCGGCGGCATCCCATGAAAATCTGGAGCGGGTGTTTGAAACGAATTTATTTGGGGCGGTCCGGATGATCCGGGTATTTATACCGCTCCTGCGGAAGTCGCCGCGGCCGAGGATCGTCAATGTGACCTCCGACCTGGCGTCCCTGACCCTGCATAACGATCCGTCCTGGGCCTATTATCCTTTCAAAAGCCCAGCCTACGGGCCGTCCAAGACGGCGCTGAATGCGTATACCGTGGCGTTAGCCTATGAGCTGAAGGATACCTCTTTTAAAGTGAATGCCGTGAACCCGGGTTATACGGCGACGGACTTTAATCAGCACCGGGGAACGAAGAAGGTCGAGGAGGCGGCGAGGGTCATTGCGGAATATGCGATGCTTGGGGAGGAGGGGCCGACGGGGAAGTTTGTGAGCGATTACGGGGAGACGCCGTGGTAGGGACATAAAAAAAGGCCGCTTCGCGGCCTATCTTTTTTATAGGGTATCGATCCAGGATTTCAACTCTTCCTTGGTTTTTCCGGTTTTCTTCTGGAGTCGGCCAAGCAATTCGTCATCCTTTCCTTCGACATAGAGGAGATCGTCGTCGGTGAGGTTGGCATATTTTTGCTTGATCTTTCCCTTTAATTCGTTCCAGTTGCCTTTTATCTTCAGGTTGCCACTAGATGTCTCTTGCATAAAAAAGGTCGTTTAAGAATGATATAATAATGTTTGTCTTCAGTAGTGCCTAAAAAACCATACCACCCAGGCAAGCGCTCAGACGTTAAAGTTTTTTTAAAGCGGCGCATTGAGCGCCATTAGCGGGTCTATGCCGGTAATTTTGCAGAGATTTAAAATTCTTCCTGTGATGAAAGCATTGTGTATCGGTGTAGCCGCCCTCTTATTTTGCAGTTTTTCCTCCCCCAGAACATATCCCCATGCCGCCGTTGTCCATGCGAAGGTTTCGCTGGCCGATTCGGCACGGTTCGATCTTTTATACGATAACCTGGATCTTCAGGGGCTTTCGCTTTCGCGGCAAGCCTACCATAAGGCCGTGGTGGGCTTTTTGTCGCTGCAGATAACCGGGGCGATCCAGAATGCCGAGGTGCTGTCGATCGTCGATTTTTCGCTTCCCTCCGATCAAAAGCGGCTTTTTATCATCGATATGACCAATGGCCGGCTTTTGTTCAACACGTTTGTGGCTCATGGCCGGAATTCGGGGAAGTTGATGGCGACGCATTTTTCCAACCGCACCAACAGTTATATGAGCAGCCTGGGTTTTTATCTGACGGGAGACGCCTTTATCGGGTCGCATGGGTATTCGCTTCAGCTGCAGGGACTGGAACGGGGTTGGAACGACCACGCCTTTTCCCGCCGGATCATCATGCATTCCGCCGATTATGTCAGTGAAGAGCACGTGCAGCAATCCGGCTACCTGGGTCGCAGCGAAGGGTGCCCGGCCATTCCCGAAACCCTGAATGCCCCGATCATCGACCAGATCAAGGGCGGCAGCTGTCTGTATCTGTATGCGCCGGTAAAGCGTTTTGTCCGCCGGCAGACCAGCTTCTCTTAGGGCAGGAACAGGTGTTGTGCGACGGCGCTGTCATGAGCGTAGATATCCTCCCGGAATTGCAATTTTTTCTCTTCATCGACCCAGGCCGTATAATAGACGATGAGCACGGGCACGGGGTCTTTCAGGACGACTCCCTTTTCTTTTTTCTCATCGATGACCTCGCCGATCTTTTCCTTCGACCAATCGGGCATATCCTGCAGGAGCCAGGCCGCCAGACCGCGGGCATCGGCCACCCGGATGCAGCCATGGCTGTAAGCGCGGCGGGTCCTGCTGAATAATTCTTTGTGGGGCGTATCGTGCAGGTAGATGTTGAAGCTGTTGGGGAATAGGAACTTGATGCGGCCGAGTTCATTCTTATCGCCGGGGCGCTGCCGGATGACCGGCAATCCTCTCTCCTGCCCTGTCATCTCCATATCGTGTTCGTCCAGATAATCCTTGTCTTTTTCCATCGCAGACATGACTTCCTTTCTTACGATGGAGGGCGGGATATTCCAATACGGGTTAAAGACGATGCGGTTCAGCCGCCCCGAGAACAGCACGGTGCTGTGTCCTTCTTTCCCCACCACTACATTCATCGTGAGGGCGGGGTGCCCGGCTTCCAGGACCTGCAGGCGGAAGTCGGGAATATTGACGATGATCACCTGGCGGTCGGAGTCGGCGGGCAGCCAGCGCATGCGTTCGAGGTTGACGAGCATTGTTTTTATACGGGTTCTCACCGGGATATTCAGTGCTTTTATGACCTCGGGGCCGATATGTCCATCGGGGGTAAGACCATGGTTATGTTGAAAGGACTTTATGGCCTTTTCGAGTTTTTTGTCGAAGAGGTTGCTGGTGTCGGCGATGGCGCCGTCGCCAGTATCGGGAGCCGGCATTTCGCCGGTGACCTGCAGTCTTTTCTTTATTGCGGTGATGAACCCGGCTTTGTCCCCGGGGCGATAGTTTCGATGGGTTTTGGGAAGACGCTGCCACCCCCCTTTCTCCTGCAATTGTACATAGTCGTTCAACTGGTCAGCGAGTGCCTGGTACACCGGTCCATTTGCGCCGTTATCCGGCTGTGCGATGATGGTGCGGGCCATTTCGAGAGGATCCTGTTTTTGAACGGGGATCAGCTGGAGGTAGGCGTCGAGGCGTTGTTTTTTATCCGGGTAGCGATCGTTCAGGAAATTCATGAAACGCCAGGTCATCAGCATTTCGGTGCGCTGCAATGTCGGGTCGATGGGATCTAGCTTTTGGCCGCTGCTATCGTCACCCTGCAGGATATCGAGCTCCCGGTCGAGCCATTTCCGGCCGGTGCTGCTGTCTTTGCTGTATTGATAGAGGGAGGAAAATGCCAGGGCCTGTTCGGACAGGCCGTCCTGATCGAACCAGGCGTACTGGAAGTTACGGGCGTTGTAGAAGTTGTGTAGTTCGCGGGCCAGCGTATCGTTAAGATGTTGCTGTTCGATGAACAGATTCAGATCGGCGCTGTCGAGAAAGAGATCGCTGTAGGCATGGGCGGGGTCGATACTGGTGTTCCGGGCGATGAGTGTGTCGCTTTCGAGGGGATTGACCGGGGTTCTGGCTTCCGGGGTGGCCGATGGGGCGGGTGGCGGTGCCGGGCGCCGATCGGTCCCGGATCGGCAGGAAAAAACAAAGATGATGGTTACCAAGGCAATAGAATATCTCATATTCTTAGACGGCGGGTTGAGACAAATAGAAACAGGCCACCCAGGCGATCATCTCTCCAACAGCTATTATGTAAAGAATATATTTCATATCCTATCAGAGATCAAATTCATTGCCAATAGGCTTTCGGGGGCCGGCGCCGCAAAAGCCGAGAAAATAGTTCCCCAGTTGGGGCAATGGGGTTTAGCCTGGCATAGGTTTTTGATTATGAAAGTTTAATGAATAAGTTCTGGACATATTATTGTGCTGTCCTGCTTGCCATCATATTAACCACCCTTGTGTTGTTTTTTGCCCGCCCGGTATTCATGCCGCTGGCGTTGGCGGGGATGCTGGCGCTTGTGTTTATGCGATTCTGTGACTGGCTGGAGGGGAAAGGGGTGTCGAGATTGATCGCTTCCCTGCTTTGCGGGGTCATCTTTACCTCGATCGTGGCGGGGGTTGTTTTGCTGATCAACTGGTATATCCACCGGTTTGCCGCGGACGAGCAGTTACAAAAGCAGATCGGGGTGGTGATCGGTCAGGCGAGGACCTTTCTGAAGGACCAGTGGGGTTTGAATGTGCGCGGCGGGAAGGGGATGTGGGCGCTTGTCAGCAGTGTCGATGCGGGGAAGATGACGAGCTCGGTGCTGGGGGATGTGGTGGCCGTGGTGATCCATCTGATCCTGGTCGTTGTGTATATGATCATGTTGCTTACGATGCGCGGACATGTCAAGGTCTTCTTTTTGCGGCTGGTGAAGCCGGAGAATGAGCCGCGGATAATGGCGGTGATGGCGCGGAGCGTGAAAGTCGCGCAGGAGTATATTCTGGGGATGATGGTGATCATCGTTTTTCTATGGGTCATGTACTCGGTGGCGTTCTCGGTGGTGGGCGTTCAATATGCGATCTTCTTTGCCATCCTGTGTGGGTTGCTGGAGATCATTCCCTTTGTGGGAAATATCACGGGCAGCACGCTTACCTGTGTCATGGCTCTGTCGCAGGGCGGTGGCCTGCATATGGTGCTGGGGGTGCTGGTCAGCTATGCGGTGATCCAGTTTATCCAGTTTTATATCGTGTCACCATTGGTGATGCGGGAGCAGGTAAACCTGAGTCCGTTGTTTACGATCGTGGTGTTGATCGCCGGGGATCTGCTTTGGGGTATCCCGGGGATGATCCTGGCCATTCCCTGTTTGGGGATCCTGAAGGTCGTCTGCGATGAAGTGGAGTTCCTGCGACCGCTGGGCTTTTTGCTGGGGCGGACCCAGCCGACGCATGGGCGGTGGCGGCGGGATGGCAAGGGGTTTGCGGGGTTGAGAAAAAAAACAATGCCATGAGAACTAGTTCAAACATCGAGATCCGGCAGGATGCGGAGCAGACCGTGCTCGATCTCATCAATTTTATCAATGAAGAGGATTTTACGACGGCAAGGGAACTGGTGTGGGACAACTTTACCTTTGACGGGGTCATGGGTAAGCGGGACGGCGCCGAGGCGTATTTTGCCGATCTGGCCAAGATGAAGATGCATTACTCCGTCATCCGGTCGTTTGCCAAGGGCCTCGACGTCTGTGTGCTGAGCAATCTCAATATGGGCGACAAGAAAGAGATCTTCTGCTGTAGCTGGTACAAATTCCGACAGGGGAAGATCGCCTCGTTGAAGGTGGTGTTCGACCCGAGA
>NZ_DASYCH010000090.1:0-9682 GCF_036500295.1 Puia sp.
GCTGAAGGGCTATGGCGATCTCGGATATCTTTTAAAAGATGCCGCCATCATCGCCGAGACAAAGGACTGGCTGGAGAAAGTCTTCGCCAGCCAACAAAGCGATGGCTGGTTCGGGCCGCGGCTGGGGGCCGACGGCTCACCCGATCTCAAGGGAAGTACCCCCGATCTATGGCCCAATATGATCATGCTGTGGTGTATGCAGTCGTACTATGACTACAGTCATGACCCGCGGGTGCTGACCTTTATGAAACGGTATTTTCAGTGGGAGCTGACGGTTCCGGAGAATGAATTGCTCAAGACCTACTGGGAGCATAGCCGCGGCGGCGACAATCTCTACAGCATTTACTGGTTGTACAATCGCACCGGCGAGCAATGGCTGCTCACCCTGGCCGATCGCATCCACAAACATACCGCCGACTGGACGCAGAAGGACAAGCTGCCCAACTGGCATAACGTGAATATTGCCCAGTCCTTCCGCGAACCGGCGACGTATTATATGCAAACCGGCGACAGCGCGATGCTGCACGCCACCTATCATGATTTTGCACTGATCCGCGAGCTGTACGGACAGGTGCCCGGTGGCATGTTTGGCGCCGACGAGAATGCGCGGAAGGGGCATGACGATCCCCATCAGGCCGTGGAGACCTGCGGGATGGTGGAGCAGATGGCGTCCGATGAATTGCTCACCGGCATCACCGGCGATATTTTCTGGGCGGACAACTGCGAGGATGTGGCGTTCAACACCTATCCCGCCGCCGTCATGCCCGACTTCAAGGCCCTGCGCTATCTCACGGCGCCCAATATGGTCGTTGCCGACAGCGCCAATCACGCGCCGGGCATCGCCAACGAGGGTCCCTTCCTGATGATGAACCCCTTTACCAGCCGCTGCTGCCAGCATAATCATTCGCAAGGCTGGCCCTACTATGCGGAGCATCTCTGGATGGCGACTCCGGACAACGGCGTCGCCGCGGTGCTGTATAGCGCCGGCACGGTGCGGGCCCAGGTGGGCGCGGGCGGACGAAAGGCCGGCGCCGGCAAGGGCGGAACGGTCGTGATAAGCGAAACCACGCATTATCCATTCGACGAGCAGGTGGAATTCACGATCGACTCGGTGAAGAAAGGCGGCCTGGTGTTCCCGTTATACCTGCGCGTTCCGGCTTGGTGTACCGCGGCGGGCGTAGCCGTGAATGGGGTGGAGACGCCGGTGCAGGCGGGCACCGCGGCGGGTTCCTGGTTGCGCCTGGAACGGAAATGGGTGGCCGGCGATAAGGTCGAACTTCGCCTGCCGATGACCTTCACCACCCGGACCTGGGACAAAAACAAGAATAGCGAAAGCATCAACTATGGACCGCTGACCTTTTCCCTGAAGATCGCGGAATCTTATAAGCGCATGGATGGCCGGATGGCCGCGCAGGGGGACTCCCACTGGCAGGCCGGCGCGGATGCTTCCGCCTGGCCCTCGTTCGAGATCTTCCCCGCGAGTCTGTGGAATTATGGGCTTGTGCCGGATCAGCAATATTCGATTGAGCGGCGCCCCTGGCCGAACGATGATTTCCCGTGGACACCCGATGCCGCGCCGCTCGTCGTCGCCGCAAAAGGGAAACTGATCCCCGAGTGGATGCTGGACAAGAACGGCCTTTGCGGGGTATTGCCGCAAAGCCCCGTGCATTCGGCGTCGCCGGTGCAGACGATCCAACTGGTGCCGATGGGTGCGCAGCGCTTGCGCATCTCAGCGTTCCCGGTGGTGCAATGAAAAGCCCCCGAAGCACCCTCGCAACCCTACCGCAACGGTAACCGGATGGTCGTAAGCGCCTGCGCGATGGCTGTCACCGCTTTATCCCTCAATAGCGTCCGGGCGAGGCCAATGCAATGCCACTGGCTGCGGGAGAGCCTGCTCCCGCCGTTGCCGGTACGGGCTTGCAGGCCCTCGGGTAATTCGAGCGCAAAATCGAGCACCCGCGCCTTTTCCGCGGCAATATGGATCTCCATGTCGGTGGCGCCAGGCCGGCCGGAACGGATGATGTTGTAGATGGTGTCGTTTTCCATAAATGAGCCGATAGTTGTAATTTTATCAAAGTTCCCACATCGCAAAACGGATGATTGGCACGACAGGGATAAAACTTTATACAAAACGGATTTTATGGGCATGATCGTTTGTGACGAGTATGGACTGGAGGCCGCTCATTGGATGCAACTGGGTGAGCATGTAAGCGAAGAACTGCTAAAGCGACCCCTCGTCACGGAATACCGCCAGAAGCTGAGCTTTCCCTTCGGCGACGCCGAGCTGTTGCAGGTCGTTCTACCCAATATCCTGATCATTTATGGGGATCTCGTACTGCGGCGCCATCATGTCCGCATGCGTGCCGTCGACGTGCCCGACACGATCGAACTGCATTTTTCTCTCGCGGGCAACAGCACGGTGACCAACAAGGTCAGCGGCCGCACCCATTTTTTCATCCCCCAGCAGCAAAATATCATGTATGTCCCCGAATTTGATGGCCAGGTGGATTTTGACCATAAGCTGCGGCAGGGATATAAATTCTTCGAGATCCATTTTATGAGCCGGCACTTTCTCGAACTCGCACAAGACAGCTGCGAAGTACTACGGCGCTTTGCCGATGAGGTGGCCGCCGGCAAGCCGGCCGAGCTGTCACCCCGCGGACTACCCATTACCCTGGCCATGCAGGCCTGTATCAACGACATCGTCAACTGCCGTTTCCAGGGCGGGCTGAAACTGCTTTTTTTGGAGGCCAAATGCCTCGAACTGCTTACCCTGCAGGCGGAGACCTTCGAACGTGCCCGGCAGGCCACCACTACCTCCACCTCGGTGCTGAAGTCGGACTATGACAAGGGCCGCATCCTGCAAGCCCGGGACTATCTGCTGCTGCACCTGGACACCCCGCCTTCCCTGCCGGAACTGTCGCGGATCGCCGGACTGAACGAATACAAGCTTAAGAACGGTTTTAAAGAAGTCTTCAACACCACCGTATACGGCTACCTCAACGACGTCAAGCTGACGCAGGCAAAAGAACAACTGCTGTCCGGGACCAGCATCAAGGAGATAGCCATGCAGCTCGGCTATGGCTCCGTCCAGCATTTCAGCCGGGCCTACCGCAAGAAATTCGGCCTCCCGCCCGGGAAGAGCCGGAAGTAACTCCCGCCAATACCCCCACTTTGTAGTATTTCAAATTCGAAAGAAATTTAATATCTTGTTCCTATCATTCCCGCATCCCTGTTTCTACTAACCGTAAAATAAAGGGTTTTCTATGCCCCCATCCAAAACGCTGCTCGGTCCCGAGAAGGTGCCCTATGGGGCGCAACTGGTCGAGATGTCCTCCAATGGGAAAGACATCTTTGTGATCAGCGACCTGCATATCGCCGCGGGGCTGAACAGCAATCGCAACTATGACGGTACCGAAAACTTCTTCGCCGACTACTCCTTTGTTCGCTTCCTCAACCACCTCGAAAAAAAGATCGCCCCCGATAAAAAAGGACTGCTCATCATCAACGGAGACCTCGTTGATTTCTTAAGGATAAGAAATATCCCTGTGACCCAGCAGGATTTTGAAGCATGGGCAGCTATCCTCGGCGCCGTCGGCCTGGACATGCCCATCGATTGGTTGAAGACTTCCATCAGCCCCAAAGAAGTGAAATACGGCCTGCGAACGGATGATTACAAATCCGTCTGGAAACTCTACGTCTGCGCCGGCGGGCACCCGCAATTCTTCGAACAGCTGGCCTCCTGGCTGGAGAAAGGCAACCAATTGGTCATCACCAAGGGCAACCACGACCTGGAATGGTACTGGAAACCCGTTCGCAGCTACTTTCGCTATCTGCTGGCCCAGCGGATCGCCGCCCGGCAAAACCAGGATGTCGAAACCGTGCTGAGCAATATCGTCTCCCCCGCCGTCCATTTTATCGATAATCGCCTGATCCTCGACCGGCAGATCTGCATCGAACACGGCCACAATTACGAACGTTTTACAAAAGTCGACGGTCCGCCGGTACTAAAAGGCGACACCCAACTCAATCTTCCCTTCGGGTCGTTTTTCAACCGCTACCTGATCAACCGGATCGAACTGGCCTACCCCTATATCGACGATGTCCGGCCCCGGCAGAATATTCTCTCGCTGCTGCTCAGGGAACGGTTCCCCCTGGCTATTCAATTACTCTTCAACTATATTCCGTTCGTTCTCCTGGTCATCCCCAAAAAACAATACGCCTACGCCTTCAAATACCTGTTTCAATTCTTGCTCATCATCGTACTCCCGCTGCTGGTTACCGCCTTCGCCCTTTACAAAGGCTTCCACGGCATCCCAAAAATGAGTACCGCAGCGGCAGGAGGCACCACCTTCTGGACACCGGTGCTTTCCCAGGCAAAGAACCTCCTGTTCTTATCCCTATCCTATTTTATCGGCCGACTCTTCGCCATGCTGCAGCTGTCTTCCCCTTCGTCGTTGTTTCCAGACGCCAACGAGATCTTCGGGAAGAACCCGGCGCTGCTGCTGGTGACCTTTGGGCATACACACGATCCCGAACAGGTCTTTGTGGAAGGCGTCGCGCCCGAGGCCAGACGATATTGTAATACGGGCACCTGGATCCCCGTCTTTGAAATGGATGCGGCAGATGTGCGGCTGGACAGGACATTTACGTTCCTGCACATTGAACGTGACGCCGCAGGAGATATTAAGCTGCCCGATCTGTACCGATGGAATGACGATGCGGCAAGAGAGGATGCCCTGATCCTCATCGACAGAAAATAGGAACCAAAACCAGGATACATGAAAGCTCCCCTACGGTACCCGTTGGTGCTACTCGCCATTGCTATCTGTTTTTTCCAAAGCTGCTCCTTTGAAAAGATCGGCAGCGATCTTGGGAAAGGCGTCTCCTCAAAAACCGACACCATTGGTCAAACCCTGATCGCCGGCGTCATGAACGAGCTGACCAGCCCCGCCGTCCGCAAAAAGGTGTCGCTCTTTCTCGATTCGATCCTCACCAATCTCACCGATTCCCTGACCGTCCGCACCGCAACCCTGGAGGACAGGATCCTCAATCATAAAGTACAGCTCTGGGCCGACTCCCTGGTCGAGACGCTCACCGGCCAACACCTGCGGATGAACCACCTGGACAGCATCCAGGGGATCCTCGTCGGAAAGACAAAAAGAGATGTCCTGCAGATGCGGGACGGGTTTAGCCAGTTGCTTGCCGAAGTGCTTAGTAATAATACGAAGAATAGACTGGGGCTGATGCGGGACGAGTTGCTGGGACCAAAGACCACCACCGCCCTGGCCAGGATCATCGATACCGCGGTCACCCATATCGTCGACAGCGCGATGCGCAAGGTGTCCGACCGGCTGCGAACCGATATCAACCCCCAGCTCACCCAGGACATCTCCTTTATTCACCGCAATGCCACCTGGCTGCTGATCACCCTCGGGGCCATCGCGGCCGTGATCATCTTTTTGATCTGGCAAAACCGCAAGAAATACCTGCGCATGGTCGCCATCATCGCCAAACAAGTACACGATATCCCGGATCAGAAGATCTACGACCAGGTGACGGCAAAGATCAAACAGGATTCCGTCGCGACCGGCGTGGAACCCGACCTGCGAAACCTGCTGCAAAAGAACGGGCTCATCGGGGACACTTCATATCAAAAATAAAACTGCAAAACATGGCTCAAAAATGGACCTACGAAACGCTGGCGGCCGCCGACAAGGCCACGTATGAGAACATCCTCCGCACCGGCACCCCGCCGGATCTCGAGGCTCTCAACGGGTATATCTACTGCGGCTGGAATCATGAATGGATCGGCCGTTTGTCGGGGGTCAAATTCAAGAAGGGGTTTTACAAGCGGGACGGCATCAACTATGGCTATAACGAGACCGTTATGCAGGACAATCAGGGTTACCTGGGGCAATGGGAGTCCGGTCTTCACAAGGTGCGTCCCAACCAGCTGGGTTATTTCAAAACAGGCTATGTCCGGGATCAGCCGCCGGCCAAATTTTCCGAGCCCTACCGCCACCTGGCTACCGTCGACTATACGGTGCCCTTTCACAAATGGTATCTCGTTTTCTTCCGCGTGATCAAAGACTTTGTCGTTTGTCCCAACGAGGGAGATAATACCCTCCTGCTTTGCAAGGCCTACCTGCATTTTTCGGACAACTTCAATGTGCTGTATTGTTATTTCATCCTCGGCCATCGTTACGAGATCCGTTATCTGCCGTGGTGATCAATTTAAACTTATAGATATGAATCCATCTCTGGTACGCGAGGAGCGGAGGCTCCGGACGGTTTTAAAGCTGCTGTTGTTTGTTTGTTTCCTCATCCTGCTCTTCCATGTCTTTCCAAAATGGACGCCCGGCTTTTTGGAGGGATTCGCCTTCCATGGCTATACGATCATCGCGAACGACTCCTTCCCGCAGGGCGGACTCATCGCGTTGTTGCTTGGCCTCGTGATCGCCGATATCCGCCGTTTTGGCGTCCTGCTCCGGTTGCTGATCGGCTTCCTGATCATCGGGACCGTCTGGTCCGCGATCGGCTGGATCAAAGACTGGGTGCCCGATGACGGGCAAATGCCCTTTTGGGTGCGGACCGTTGTCTATGCCGTCCTGTTGGTGGGGATCTGGATCCTGTTTAGCGTGGCGGGCAAGGCGCGGTACAGCCTGAAATATCTCACCGTGCAACAATTCCAGACCCTCGAGGCCATGGCGGAGGTCTGCGTGGCCGGAGACAGCAATACCGACAAGCTGGCGATCCTCCCCGTCGAGGTGGCGATCAACGTAGATACCTACCTGATAAAATTCAAGGCTAAAGGGAAATGGGTCATGAAGATCGTGCTCACGGCCATGGAGTTCTACCCCCTTTTATCGCTCCATGCACCCCTCAGCCAGATGCTCCCCGACGACCGGCTGAACTTCCTGAAAAAAAGATTCCAGGCCGTCAACGGAATGCTGCCCGACTGGTATCTGCAGTTGATCCAGGCCGCCATCCGGATGTCGAAGCAGTTGTGTTATATGGGTTACTACAGCGATGTCCGTGTTCACCCCGCTATCGGGTATACGCCGTTCCTCGACAGAAAAGACCTGCAGGAAAGACGGGACCGGTTCCCGGGCGATCCCTCCCAAAGCTCCGCCCTACAGGTGCTGGAAGAGGCGGAGATCACCGAAGATCACCTCGAGGCGGACGTGGTCATCGTGGGCTCGGGGGCAGGCGCCTCCATCCTGGCGCACCAGCTGATCGGATTGGGCCGGCAGGTGCTGCTCGTCGAACGTGGGGGCATCGAACGTCCGGGTACGTTCAACGACGACGAAGTAGACATGGTCTCGCGCCTGTATGCCGACGGGGCCTTGCAGCTGTCCCGCGACTTCCGCTTCCAGGTCTTCCAGGGCAGCTGTGTCGGCGGGTCGACCGTTGTCAACAATGCCGTCTGTTTCGAAACCCCTGACTATATCCTCGATAAATGGATCAATGAATTGGGTGTCGGCATCGATCGTGCCCGGTATCAACAGTCGATGAAAGCCGTTTACCAGCTGATGCATATCGCCCACACGCCTTCGATGACGATTGACAAATACCTGAACCCGGGTGGCCGGATCTTTGCCGATGCCTGTGTGAAGATGGGTTACGGTCCGTCGATGGTCGACTCGGTGATGGCGAATATCGACGGATGCCTGGGCTGCGGCTATTGCAATATCGGCTGCCAGTTCGGGAAGAAACTGTCGATGCTCGACACCATCCTGCCACAGACCCAGTTGGCGCATCCCGGCAAATTGCGGATCATCGCCGGCTGCGAAGTGATAAAATTCAATAAGAAAGGCAGCGGGATCGTATCCCTTACTGGACAGTTCAAGAGCGGGCGGAAGCTGACGATCAACGGAAACACCTTTGTCTCCTCGGCGGGGGCCATCTCGTCGAGCATCCTGTTGATCAAGTCAAAATTGGGGATCGCCAATGCAGGGAAGAGACTTGCCTTCAACCTCGGTTCGCAGATCACCGCGGTCTTCGACCAGCCGGTCAACTCCTATGACGGGCTGCAGATCTCCCATTTCCTCAAGACGGACGATCACCGCTTTGTGATGGAGACCTGGTACAACCCGCCGATGTTCCAGTCGACGGCGATGCCTGGCTGGTTCGATCAGCATTTCCACAACATGCAGCACTACGGGAATATGGCCTGCACAGGCATCCTGGTGGGTACCGCTTCCAACGCGGAAGTAAAGGCCGCCGGCCTGCTGGGAAGGGATATCAACTATGTTCCGACGGAAGATGATTTCAACAGCCTGATGGATGGGCTTGAAAAAGCCGCCGAGATCTACCTCGCCGGTGGTGGGGCCGTTCGCATCATGCCAAATACCTTCACCTACTATGAATACAAAAGTGTACAGGAGTTAAAGGACAACCTGCGCAAGGATGTCAAATCCTCCCGCGATATCTCCACGGGAACGGGCCATCCCCAGGGCGGCAACGTGATGAGCAATGACCCTTCCACGGGAGTGGTTGACGAAGGGTTTAAGGTGTTTGGCTTCGACAACCTCTTTGTATGTGATGCGAGTGTATTCCCGACCAGTCTCGGCGTCAATCCGCAGGTGACGGTCATGAGCCTGGCGCACTATGCGGCCCCGCTGATCGCGAAAAATTTCAAGTAGTGCGCGGCGCGGCGCCATAGCCGGCAATTGACGTTACGTTATTCACTGCGCAGGCTTTTTATGGGGTTGGCGAGGGCGGCCCGCAGCGCCTGGAAGCTGACGGTTGCCAGCGTGATCGCCAGCATCCCCACGCCGGCGGCGATGAAGATCCACGGCGAAAGGTCGGTGTGGAGCGCGTAGTTCTGCAGCCATTTGTGCATGGCAAGGCCGATGAGCGGCATGGCGACGGCCATAGAGAGGACGATGAGTTTCAGGAAGTCGGTGGAGAGGAGGGCCCAGAGGTTGGCGACGCCGGCGCCGAGGACCTTGCGGACGCCGATCTCCCTGGTGCGTTGTTCGGCCACGAAGGAGGCGAGCCCGAAGAGGCCGAGACAGGAGATGAGGATCGCGAGACCGGCAAACACCGTCGCGAGCTTGCCGATGCGCTGCTCGCTGCGGAATTTGTGTTCATAGGCCTCGTCGTTGAAATGATAGATAAAAGGACTGGCGGGGTTGAATCGTTTGAAAACGGTGGCGATCTTCTCCAGCGAAGTGTTTACGGGGGCCCCGGATTTTATCCGGATAGTAATGGCGTAGTGACCGCCGTCGCCGAGGAAGACGGCGGGCTGGATGCCGGAGTAGGGGTCATTGGTGAGCATATTCTTTACCACCCCGATGATGGTATAGTCCTTTCCCCAGTGTTTTACTTTTTTGCCGATGGGGTCTTTGAACCCAAGGGCGCGTTCGCCTTCTTCGTTGACGATGGCGGCCGAGCTGTCCGTTGGGAAATCGCGCGAGAAATCGCGGCCACGCAGCACCGTCCAGCCGATGGTGGGGCCAAAGTCGGCGTTGACCCAGACATCGCGGAAGAAGATCTCTTTTTGTTCGGGCCGCATGCCCGCCCATTCCAAAGAATTGTTCTGGTCAAACTGGGTGGTGGTTTGCGAGGCATTGGCCGCGTTGGCGACGACACCGGTGCTGAGCAGGGCGGTACGGAGGGCCTCATAGTGGCGATCGAGCGAGTCGGTATTGATCGGGACTGTGATCAGCCCGGC
>NZ_DASYCH010000091.1:0-38428 GCF_036500295.1 Puia sp.
AGCAAGCGATTATTGACTATGTTCGCTATTACAATCATGACAGGATCAAACTAAAACTAAAAGGCTTGAGCCCGGTGCAATACCGAACCCAAGCCGCTTAACTTAATTTTTAAACCCGTCTAAACTTTGGGGGTCAGTTCAGAAACGGGGCTTTTAGTTTTTTATGTCGGAAACGTCTATCTCATCCGCTTATACGCATTGATCAACCCATTCGTCGACGAATCATGACCCCTGATCTCCTCGCTGCCTTGCAACTCGGGCAGGATCTTGCCCGCCAGCTGCTTGCCAAGCTCGACACCCCATTGGTCGAACGTATAAATATTCCAGATGACGCCCTGCACGAAGATCTTATGCTCGTACAACGCGATCAGCTCCCCGAGCGTGAACGGCGTTATCTCCTTCACGAGGAAAGAATTCGTCGGGCGGTTGCCGCTGAACTTCTTATAGGGGATCAGCGCCGCGGGAACGCCCTCGGCCTTGCATTCTTCTTCCGTCTTTCCGTTCATCAGGGCCTGCGTCTGCGCGAAGAAGTTCGACAGTAGCTTATTGTGATGGTCTCCCAGCGGGTTATGACTGACCGCCGGCGCGATAAAATCACAGGGGATCAGGATGCTTCCCTGGTGGATCAACTGGTAGAACGCATGCTGCCCGTTGGTGCCGGGCTCGCCCCAGACCACCGGACCCGTATGCCATTGCACGGGCTTGCCATTGCGGTCCACGCTCTTGCCGTTGCTCTCCATATTGCCCTGCTGAAAGTAGGCGGCAAAGCGATGCATGTATTGATCGTAGGGCAGGATCGCCTCGGTCTGCGACCCAAAAAAATCCGTATACCAGAGCCCGATAAGCGCCATCGTAACGGGAATGTTCTGCTCGAAAGCCGTGGTCCGGAAATGCAGATCTGTTTTATGCGCACCGCGCAGCAGCTGCTCGAAATTATCATAACCGACCGTCAGGGCGATGGACAACCCGATAGCGCTCCACAACGAATACCGGCCGCCGACCCAATCCCAGAACTCGAACATATTCGCCTTGTCGATCCCAAACTTCGTCACCTCTTTCTCATTCGTCGACAACGCCGCAAAATGCTTCGCCACCTGCTTCTCATCTTTTGCGGCCTTCAGGAACCAGTCCCGCGCGGAATGCGCATTGGTCATCGTCTCCTGCGTGGTGAACGTCTTGGACGCAACGAGGAACAGCGTCTCTTCCGGCGTCACCTTCTTCAGCGTCTCCACGATATGCGTCGCGTCGACATTGCTCACGAAATACGCCTGCATGCCTTCTTTCCAGTAGGGCCGCAAGGCCTCCGTCACCATCACCGGCCCCAGGTCACTCCCGCCGATCCCGATGTTGACGATATATTTTATTTTCTTCCCCGTGTATCCCTTCCATTCCCCGCTATGGATGCGGGCGCAAAAATCCTTCATCTGCGCCAGTACCCGCATCACATCGGGCATCACGTCCTTGCCGTCGCTGAGTACGGGCTTACCCGAAAAATTCCGCAGGGCCGTATGCAGCACACTCCGGTTCTCCGTTTCATTGATCTTCTCCCCGGTGAACATCGCCTCCATCGCCTCTTTCACCTTGCTCTCCACCGCCAGCTTTCGCAGCACCTCGAGCGTCTTCTCATTGAAGATGTTCTTGGAATAATCGAACAGGATATCATCCAGTTTCAGCGAATGATGATCGAACCGGTTCGGCTCGGCCGCAAACAGTTGCCGCATGGTCATCCCCTTCATCTCGGTATCATAATGATTCTGCAACTCCTGCCAGGCTTTTGTCTCTTTGGGCGAAACTTTCGGGAACATAACGAACTATTTTTTGTGATTTAACAATGCGGTCCTACAATTGTTCGACGACGGCCACCACCTCTTCGACCATCTTCGGCGTGACGTCGAGATGCGTCACCATCCTTATCTGATTGGCGGCGATCGCCATCGCCAGAATGCCTTTCTCCTTCAGCTGCGCGGACAGGCTCCGGGCGCAATCCACGGCGCCCCCCGTCTCGAAAATGACGATATTGGTCTCCACGGGCATGATGCTCTTCACAAAATCCTTCTTCTCCAACGCGGTAGCTATCTGCTGTGCATGGGCATGATCCGTGGCCAGCCGATGGAAATGGTGTTCCAGGGCATAGATGCCGGCAGCCGCCATAAATCCCGCCTGACGCATCCCGCCGCCAAAGACCTTGCGTACCCGGCGCGCCTGTTTGATAAAGGTAGCTGGTCCCAGCAGGATGCTGCCGATCGGACAACCCATTCCCTTGTTCAAACACACGGAAATGGTGTCGAAAACAGCGCCAAACTCTTTTGCACTGCGGCCCGTCGCCACCAGGGCGTTAAAAAGCCGGGCCCCGTCGAGATGGAACTTCAGTTGGTTGTCCTTGCACACCTGGCCTATCTTTTTGATCTCCTCAAAATCATAACAGCTTCCGCCGCCCCGGTTACAGGTATCCTCCAGGGCCACCAGACTGGTGCGGGCCCGGTGAACGTCATCCGGATTGATGGCCTGGGAAACCTGCCCGGCCGTGATCCGGCCCCGGTCACCCACCAGCGCGCGAACCTGGGAACCCGAATTGAAGGCGATACCGCCTCCCTCGTAAATATAGATATGGGCATTCCGTT
This sequence comes from Puia sp., assembly GCF_036500295.1. NCBI lineage: Bacteria > Pseudomonadati > Bacteroidota > Chitinophagia > Chitinophagales > Chitinophagaceae > Puia > Puia sp. The sequence goes on from NZ_DASYCH010000091.1 coordinate 2,622, forward strand.
CGCAGATCACTTCATCGCCGGGCTGCGTGTGGCATTTGATGGCTATCTGGTTGGACATCGTCCCGCTGGGACAGTAGAGGGCCGCCTCCATCCCGAAAAGCCGGGCAGCCATGGCCTCCAGTTTATTGATCGAGGGGTCTTCCCCAAAAACATCATCGCCTACCTGGGCGTGGAGCATGGCATCAAGCATGGCGGGCGTCGGACGGGTAACAGTATCTGAACGAAGGTCGATGGGCATAATCGAAGTTTAGGATCGCAATTTAAGGCGAATCGGCCAAACGAGCCGCCCTTCGTTGAAAACCATCAACAGATAAATAAAGTCGAAGAAAACGATCAGCGCCCCGATAAGTACCAGGAATTTCGCGTGCCAGATATAGAAGACGATGCTGTAGCAGCCCGTTCCCACCAGCTTCGCAAGGGCGATGCCCGCCGACTGCCCCGAAAGACCACCCCGGGTGTTGAGCAAATTGATATACAAGAGCGCCATCACCAGGTTACTGATATAGGCCGTATAGGCGCCGTAGACATCGTGCAACTCCCTCACCGCAACATACGTGATAGCAAACGAGATACCCAGCACAAAAAAAGAATAGGGATAAAAGAAAGCCGGGCTGATCGCCCGTGGCCAGTCCTTCAAACCATAACGGAAATACGTGAACAGGATGCCGAGATCCAGCAGGAACCAGGCCGAGTTCACCACCCGGTGCACCGGGTTACCGTCATAAAAAAAGGTGGAGAAGCAAAGCTCCCAGCTGATATTGAATGCCAGGGCGATAAACGGCATTCCATAGGCTTTGTCCCGGATGCCCCGGACAATGATCAGAATATAGGCGATACACCAGGCGGCACCGCTCACGGCATACAATACCTGATTCAGCAGGTGCATGTTGGTTTGGGGTTGGTGGTTAAAAAAGGTGGGCCCAATATCTTTCGGGTCCACCCTATGAAGCCTTACGGGGCTCCTGAATACTGCAGAGCCTTACGGGGCTCCAAAATTAAATAGAACCTTACGGGGTTCCGCCTCGATAGAGCCTTACGGGGCTCCATTCCCTCCCGTGAAATTAAAGATAATGCGGGAGAAAACCTAGGACAAGGCCGTTTCCTTAATGTGGTTACCTTTTTCCTTGGCAGCCTTGATCAGGTCAAGGACCCGGCTGCGAACATCGTCCTTCAAACCTTCCGTTTCCCTTTCGAATATCTCTTTTAGTTCATCCAGTTCGTCCGTGGTGACCCCTCTGAGGTGCCGCAGCTTCCGCTTTAAGGATTCCGCCGTATCGGCGATCCGCTGGCGGGTTTCCCTCCCTTCTGCGGGGGCGACCAAAACGCCGATAGCCACTCCTGCGACAAGCCCGGATAAGGCGCCAATCATAACTTTCTGCGCATTCATAATAGTATTGTTTGAGGTGAATTAATCTGTCCTTGAATAAAAGTATGATTTCAAGAACAATGCCGGAATTCGTTAAACCGCGATAACAGCCGGAGGCTCGGGGAAATGGGTAATTTTTGCCCCAGGCGGCGGGGCGACGCGAAGCTGGCCGCGTTCCGGGGGCTAAACACAGGTCGCCGGAGCCGCCTGCTGCGACTCCGGCAATACTACCTGCGCTGCCGGACTTTCCTGTATTACCGGCTACTGTTCTATAAAAAGGATTAGTGCCAAAAGAAAACTCAACAATGACAGGACGAGGAAAAGCCACATGATCCACTTTTTGTTGATAGGGGCGCCTGTCATGGTGTAAAGCTCCGCCAAAAGGGTTATCCGGCCATGAGAAAGCCGACCAACGACCCCTGGAAATCGTCCAACGTCAAAAAGCGAGTACCGCGGTCAGGGTGCCGCCGGGATCATCCCTGAAAAAGATGCGGATCCCCAGCGTCGAGGCAAGGTCCGCCGTGATCTGCAAGCCAAGACCCCCACCCTTGCTGTCCACCACCTTGCTTTGCAAACGCCGGTTCAATTCCTCCGCACGCGTGCCGGCGGAGCTGTTGGTAAGATAAAAACCGGCTGCATCGGACGACGCTACGATCGACCCGCCGGCGACACTGTATTTTGTCGCATTCTGAAGTAAATTCCGGACCATCACCGACAGAAAATTCTCGTCCGTCACCCTGGTCATCCCCGCCGGGATATTGTTCTCCACCCGCAACTGCTTCTCCTCCATCGGCTCGCGAAGCAAGCCCGCCTCCTTATCCACCACCTCCCGCAGGTCGACCGGCCCCGGCTGGGGCGTAAAATGCTGCATCTGGCTCTTGCTCCACAGCAACAGGTCCTCCATCGTCTCCAGCACGTTCTCCGAAGCCATTCGCAGCCGCTCTTCATGCTTGCGCCGGGTGGCCTCCTCCAGGAGGTCGGGCCGTTCCTTCTGGATCTGCAGCAGCTGCACGATCCGGCTCACCGGCGACCGCAGGTCATGGCTGATGATGCCGAAAAGCCGCGCCTTGGTTTCATTGGCCCGCGCCAGCTGCATATTGGTGACGGCAAGTTGCTCGTTGGTGTCGGCCAGCCGCTCGTTGGTGATAGCCAGTTTGCGGTAGAAGAAGAACAACAGCAGCGTGAACAGCCCCGTCACGATCAGGCCGGCGATCAGCAGCCGCCGCACGTTGCGGCCGTTGTCCAGCTGCAACGCCTTTAGCCGGTTGTCCTGGTCGAGGACCGCGATCCGCTGTTCCTTCTCATTGGTCTGGTAGCGCGTCTGCTGGTCGGCAAAGGTCCTTGATGTCTTCTCCCGGGTCAGCGAATCCAAAGCAACGACATACCGGTCGTAATACTGCAATGCCGCCTCCCGGTTACCCGCCGCTTTCTGCGCCCGCGCCATGTCCTGCAGGATATCCGTATAATACTCCCGGCTAAGCCTGACCGCAACCGGCAGCGCCTGCGACAACAGGGGGATCGCCTTTGCCGGCTGCCCCGTCGCGATAAAATATTTCCCCTTCATCCGGTTGAACTCGTACCGGACAAAGGTGGCATCCATCCGCTTCGACACCGTATCCACCTTATCCAGGTAAGGCAGCGCCTCCGCATACCGCCCGCTGTCCATATAGGATTGCGCGACAGCCACATTCGCATAAGTGATCTCCGCCGGCACGATCTTGCCCGTCGCATAATGTTTTTCCAGCGTGTCGATGGAATGATGCAGATAGTACAGCGCCGAATCCCGGTGTCCCGTCCGGCAGAACGACTGGATAAACGAGCAGTCATACCGCAGCTCCGTCAATCCCGACTGCACCCGGTAAGGGTATCCCTGGTACAGCATCTCCAGCGCCTTGTCGGGCAGACCCGTATTCAGATACAGCTGCGCCAGCGTATAACACTGGCCGGCATAGTCGATGCGCTGTTGTTTGCTGCCCGACTCCAGCAAGGGCATACGCAGCGCAATGCTCTTGAGGATATAGTCCTGTGCGGTGCTATAGTAGGATTTCGACTTGTAATAATTCCCCATCGTGCTGTATCCGTCCACCAGCAGGCCTTTATCGGTGGTGGTGTCGATGACGGCCGCGAGTATCCGTTCGCAGGAGTCCGCCCGCGCAGGCTCCTGTAGTTCGAACTCGATATGGATCAGCGATTCACAGATCCGGGCGATCAATGACGCCACCCGGCTCTCCTGCGCCAGCCGCAGACTGGAATAGTACCATCGCAACAGGCTGTCGAGATTGATATCGTTCTCATGCGAATAGCCAAGAGAGGCATAATACAGAAACCGGGCGCTGTCGGTCACATCGCCGGCCGGCACCAGCGCCAGACCGTGGAAGGCCATCTTCCGCATCTTGTCATCGGCAAAATAAACCCCTGTGCCGGCGTTGTATACGTGGGTGATAATGGAATCACAATAGGCCCCCGCGGCGGCCAGACTCTTCCCTTCTCCGGCGTTCTGGGCCTGTGCGGAAACAAAAGGGATAACGGATATGCACAGCAGCACCAGGCCGGTAAGGGCAGGAAAATTTTTCATGTATTGCGAGATTAAAGCATAACGATCACTGCAGGATACCGTTCAACGCCTGGCGGTAGATCTTTCCCACCGGCAGTTCATGGGTCTGCAGGATCACCTTGTTGCCTTTCAGGGCGTCGATCCTGTCCCGGTTGACGATAAAGCTGCGATGGATACGGATGAACCGGTCCGCAGGCAGCTGTTCCATCATCCCGCTGAGCGTATTCAGCACGAGATATGGACTCTGCCGGGTGACGATCCGGGTGTAATCCTTCATGGCTTCGAGGTAGAGAACATCGGGGAGGTAAAGCTTATAGCGTTCGTAGCCCTGCTTGATCAGCAGCGTGTCGTCGGCCGACTGCCGGTCGAAGGCAAAGGCCTTGGCGCGCAGCTGGAAAAAATCCCGCAGCCGGGCCGCGCACTGATCAAACCGTTCGGGCGACAGGGGCTTCAGGAGGTAGTCGAAGGCATGCCGCTCGTAGCCTTCGATCGCATATTCAGGGTGTGAGGTAATGAATACGGGCGCCGGCACTTTGCCACCGAGGAGAGTCACCAATTCGAGGCCGGACAGCTCCGGCATCTCGATATCGGCAAAAACGATCTCGGGTTGATAACGGGTGATGAGTTCGAGCGCCTCGATCGGCTGACTGCAAATGCCAAGCCGATGCAGAAAAGGATAACGGGAAGCCTGGGTCTCCACGGCGAGCCGGTCTATCTCGTCATCATCAATGATCACATATTTCAGGGGCTGCAACAAGTCGCGCGGTATTTACTGCCGGAAGGTACAAAAAAATCTACTCGGCACGCAGGTTTTCCACCGGATTACTGTGCGCTGCCCGAAGACTGCGGAACAGCACCGTCACAAGCGCGATGCCCAGGAGCAGCGCCGCCGCCAGGGGGAAGATCCACCAGGAAATGGACGTCCGGTACGCAAATCTTTCCAGCCACCGGTGCATCCACCATCCCGCCAGCGGCGAGGCGATCAGGGTCGACAGGAACACCGGGCGCAGGAAATCGATGCTCAGCAGGGCGCCCAGGGACCCTACCGAAGCACCCAGGACCTTCCGGATGCCGATCTCCCGCATCCGCTGCTGCGCGGAGAAGGTCGCCAGCGCAAAAAGCCCCAGACAGGCGATCACGATCGTGACACCGGTAAAGACGCCGAAGATCCCGGCCAGCCGGTCCTCCGCCTTGTACACCTTGTCGAAGGCCTCATCCAAAAAACTATATTCGAAAGGCCGGTCCCGGTCATATTTCCCATAGGCCGACCGCAGGGAAGCGATCAGGGTCGGCAGGTTCACCTGCGAATTCACCTTGACGAACAGACAGCCGTTGGTAGTGGTCCCCCACTTGCGGGCCGTATCTTTTCCGACGAACAGGCACAGCGCCCCTATCTCGTTTTGCAGCGACTGGTAATTGAAATCATTCAGGACGCCGCCGACCTGGTATTCGCCGGGTCCGAGCTGCAGCTTCTGCCCGATGAGGTCGCCGGTCAGTCCCAGCTTCTGCACCGCCTTTTCGTTCAGCAGCACATGCCGGCCGTCATAAAGCGCCTCCGGCATCGTCGGCTTTGTCTTCCATTGCAGCCCGAGCAGGTGGGTGAAGTCATTGTCCACATCGTACACGGATAACATCATCTGCTTATCCGAGCCATTCACCTGCGCTGACCAGAGTTCGTACCCGGAGTACATCGGATAATGGGCCGTCGCGGCCTCCTGCACCCCGGGCATCGCCTGTACGGTGCGTTTGAAGGCCTCATAGTGCGAAAGTGTCGTGCCGAACGGGATCATCACGACATTCTCCCGCGCGACCCCGGTGTCGGTATGCCGGATCAGGTATAGCTCCTTTTCGACGATGACGCTGCACAGGATCAGCAACATGGAAACCGAGAATTGAAAGACGATAAAACCTTTCCTGACCCGTTCGCCACCCCGTCTCCGGCTGAGTTTTCCGTACAACACGGCCACCGGCCTGAATGCCGACAGGACCAGCGAAGGATAGCTGCCGCTCACCATCACGACCAGCAACAAGAGTCCGGCAAAGCACCCGGTCACCAGCGGCGTCAGCAGGAAGCCGGCGTCGATCTTCAGCTGCAGCAGGTTTAGAAAAACGGGCCGGAACAGCAGGAAAAGAAGCAGGCCCAGTCCAAAGGACAACACGGCGAACATCGCGGATTCGGTATAGAACTGCCCGGCGATGCGGCCCCGCCCCGCCCCCAGCACCTTGCGCACGCCCACCTCTTTGGCGCGAACCGCTGCCCGTGCGGTGGCGAGACTCATATAGTTGATCAACGCCAGCAGGAGCACCAGCCCCGCGGCATAGGGAAAGATATCCAGGTAGCTGCCGATCCCATGCTCGCGGCCAAAAAGATGCTCATTGGCGAGCCCCACCAGTTGAAAGGTCGTCGTATCCTTGCCCTGGTCGGGGGCGAGGGCCATCCGGTTCATCGTCGTGACCACCTTCCCCGCCGCCGAGGCGTCCTTCAGCCGGAAATAGGTTACGAAATTTCCACCCCCCACCTTCGCCCCGTCCACCAGCCCCTTGAACAGGGGCATCGTCTCCGCTCCGGTCAGGGACGCCACGAAATCAAAATCCATTTGGGTATTCGACGGCGGGTCGACCGCCACTCCCGTCACCTCCAGTCTGATGTCCTTATCGTAGAGCAATACCTGGCCGATGGGATCGGCGTTGCCAAAATATTTTTTGGCGGCCCGTTCGCTGATCACTACCGTGTTCGGCCGTCGCAGCACGCCCTCGGGGTTGCCGTTGAGCAGCCGGAAGCTGAAGAACCGGAAAAAGTCCGCATCCGCATACAGGAACGGACCGTTTCCGCTGATCGTCTCGCCTGGCCGGGCCACATTCTGCAGGACAGGTTGATGGTAGGCCTGCCAGGTCCGCAGAAATCCCTCGACATTGCCATCCGCTTTCTGCAGCAATGGCCCGGTCTGATAACTGACGGCCGCCGAGTGATACGTGGAATTGCCGAAATGAAAGGTTCCCCAGGTGCCGAAGGTCCGGTCCGCATGGGCCTGCCACCGGTCGTAACTGTGCTCGTGCAGGACATACAGCAGGATGGTCATGCTCACGGCCAGGCCGACAGCCAGACAGCCGATATTGATGATGCTGTAAAAGGGATTGCGCAGGAGATTGCGCCAGGCGCCGCGGAGATGATGGAGGGTCATTCCCGAATTTACAAAATGCCTCCGGCAAAAACATTCCACTTCGGGTTAATTTACGTTTATTAAAACCGTTAGCCAATCGTTACCTTTGCAACTCGCAAAGCCGGAAAACGGCGGCGCTCGTGTTAAAAAGGCTATATAAACAATTGATAATCAGAATAATTCTATGACACAAGAACAACTCAAAGTTATAAGGGACCGTGTGGTCGTCCTGAGGAGGTTTCTTTGACGTCGACAACCGTCAATATAAGATCAACGAAGAGAAGCAGCTCTCTCTAAGCCCGGGTTTCTGGGACGATAACAAGCGGGCCACCGAAATTCTCAAGAACATCAAGCTCAACGAATACTGGGTCAAACTTTATGACTCCGTCAGCACCAGTGTCGAGGACTTCGCCGTCCTTTTCGATTTCTGGAAAGCGGGCGAAGCTACGGAAGAAGAGACCCGCGAGGCTTATGGCAAGGCGCTCGCCCAGGTAGAGGAAGCGGAATTCAAGAGTACGCTCAACCAGCCCGAGGACGAACTCCCCGGCGTGATGCAGATCAACTCCGGCGCCGGCGGCACCGAGAGCCAGGACTGGGCCGAAATGCTCCTGCGCATGTACCGGATGTATGGTGAGAAGCAGGGCTGGTCCGTAACCGAGCTGGATTTGCAGGATGGGGAAGGTGCCGGGATAAAAAGCGCCACCCTACAGTTTGACGGGCCGTTTGCTTATGGCTTTCTGAAAGCCGAGAGCGGCGTTCATCGACTCGTCCGCATCTCCCCCTTCGACTCCAACGCCCGGCGGCATACCTCCTTCGCCTCGGTCTTCGTCTACCCACTGGTCGACGACAGCATCGAGATCGAGGTGAGCCCGGCCGATCTCGAATGGGAATTCTATCGCAGCGGCGGCAAAGGCGGCCAGAACGTCAACAAGGTGGAGACGGCCGTCCGGCTCAAACACCTTCCCAGCGGCATCATCGTCGAATGCCAGCAGGCCCGTACCCAGGGTGAGAACCGCGAGAAGGCCCTGAAGATGCTCAAAAGCCGGCTCTACGAAGAAGAACTGCGCAAACGCGAAGCGATGAAGAACGCCACCAACTCGACAAAAAAGAAGATCGAATGGGGCTCCCAGATCCGCAGTTATGTCTTCCATCCCTATAAAATGATCAAAGACCATCGCACCGATTATGAAGTAGGCAACGTGCAACCGGTGATGGACGGCGAACTGGATGGGTTTATAAAGGCCTATTTGATGTCAGAAAAAGAAACGACAACCTAATAATACACTGTAACCATGAGTATAGGATATTTTCAATACCCGGCGCCGGGCAACGAACCGGTCCTCAACTACGCCCCGGGAAGCAAGGAAAAAGAAACGCTGAAAAAAGCGCTGAACGAACTGAAAAGCGTCGAGCACGACATCCCCATGTATATCGGGGCAAATGAGGTTCGAACGGGTAAAAAGATCGCCCTTCGTCCCCCCCATGAGACCGCCCACACCCTCGGCCATTTCCACGAAGGCGACGAATCGCATGTCCAGCAGGCCATCGACGCCGCCCTGCAGGCGAAGGCAAAATGGGCCGGACTTTCCTGGGAAGACCGTGCCGCCATCTTCCTCAAGGCAGCCGATCTGATCGCCACGAAATATCGCCCCTATATGAATGGGACGACCATGCTTGGACAAAGCAAAAACGCCTATCAGGCCGAGATCGACGCCGCCTGCGAGATCATCGACTTCCTCCGCTGGAACGTCCATTTCCTCAGCGAGATCTACCGCCAGCAACCCATCAGCGGCCCCGGCGTACACAACCGCACCGAATGGCGGCCCCTCGAAGGCTTCGTACTCGCCATCACCCCCTTCAACTTCACGGCCATCGGCGGCAACCTGCCCGCCTCCGCGGCCCTCTGCGGAAATACCGTCGTCTGGAAACCCGCCTACACCCAGGTGTTCTCGGCGCAGATGTTCATGCGCGTCCTCCGGGAAGCCGGCCTGCCCGACGGGGTCATCAATCTCATCTATGTCGACGGTCCCGTCCTCGGAAAAGTATGCTTCGGTCATAAAGATTTCGCCGGCATCCATTTCACCGGCAGCACCGCCGCCTTTAACCATATCTATAAGACCATCGGCGAGAACATCAGCCACTATCGCACCTATCCCCGCATCGTCGGTGAAACGGGCGGCAAGGACTATGTGCTGGCGCATGAAAGTGCCGATCCCGATGTAGTGGCCACGGCCCTGCTCCGCGGCGCCTTCGAATACCAGGGACAGAAATGCTCCGCCGCCTCCCGCGCCTATATCCCCGAGAACCTCGCCGCCGCCGTAAAGCAAAAACTGATCGACGGAGTGAAGAGTTTCAAGATGGGAACGGTGGAAGACTTCACCAATTTCGTCAACGCCGTCATCGACGAACGCAGCTTCAACAAGATCACTTCCTATCTCGATAAGGTGAAGAAAGACCCCGCCAAAGCCACGATCCTCGTCGGCGGCAACGGCGACAAAACAAAGGGCTGGTTCATCGAGCCGACCGTCATCGAGGCAAAGGACCCGAAATTCGTGACCATGTGCGAGGAGATCTTCGGCCCCGTGCTCACGATCTATGTCTACCCCACCGCCGAATTCGAAAAAACGCTCGAACTCGTGGATTCGACATCCCCCTACGCGCTCACCGGCTCCATCATCGCCCGCGACCGCGGAGCCATCGACCTGGCGACCAACCGGCTCCGCAATGCATCGGGTAACTTTTATATCAACGATAAACCCACCGGTGCGGTGGTTGGCCAACAACCCTTCGGGGGAGCCCGCGCTTCCGGCACGAATGACAAGGCCGGTTCCATGCTCAATCTCTATCGCTGGCTCAGCGCCAGGACCATCAAGGAGACCTTCGTCCCGGCAACCGACTATCGCTATCCCTTCTTAAACGAAGCATAAAACAATTAAAAAAAACCGGGCCTTAAGCCCGGTTTTTTTGTACCATCCAGCTACGCAGCCTTCTTCACCTGTTCCAACTGGTCGCGCAAAAAACTCTCCTCACTCTTTTCGATCACCGACACGACCCACAGACTCGGCGTCATCGGCGGGACCTCATCCTCCTGCCCCAGCGTCAACAACACCGGGACACCATAGAAAGGACTCTGATCGTCTTCGGTGTCGAACGACCAGTACAACCCGGGCGCATTCCGGCGCAGCGTTTCGCCGATGTATCGCGCAAAGAGATCGCGCGCAAACCGGTTCTTTCGATCCTTCATCTCGTCCATCGTGTAATTTTTACGGATATACATTTCCAGTACATCCAGCGAGGCAGGGGAATAATCGAGTTGTATCCTGACTTCCTTAGGGAGGATGCTAAGGCGGGGCATCTCATCGGGCATGATGTTGAGCCACCAGGTGTAATTCTCCTCCTTGCAATTGAGATCGCTTACAGTTATCATACGGTATTGGGGTTTACTGCAATGATAGCCAATTTTATACAACAAAAAAGACCGCAGCGAAAATCTTATCAGATGTCAATGGCAGCCCGCGTTTGGTGAGAACCGTTTGTCAAAATTGAAGGGATATACACAATAAAAAAACGCCCTTTACGTAGGGCTTGGCTTATACAACGGGCACTATCTTTGCAAGCGGTAACAAAATAATAATTTTCTATTATGAAAAAACTAGCATTGGTCCTTTTTGCAGGTATCTCTTTCGCAACCGCACACGCGCAGGTGCAGTTTGGATTAAAAGGGGGTGCCAACTTCTCTACGCAGACAGGAAGTGACGCCGGTGATTCCAGAACACTGTTCAACTTCAACGCAGGCGCCTTCCTTCGGTTGCCCGTCGTACCGGGCTTCGGTATCCAGCCCGAACTCGTTTATTCCGCACAGGGTGCAGCCTATCATGTAGGCGGTGTCGATGACAACTTCCATGCGAACTACCTCAACATCCCCATCCTTTTCAAATGGTCACACCGTGCAGGTCCGTATTTCGAAACGGGTCCGCAGATCGGCTTTTTGTTGAGCGCAAAGGAACATGTCCAGGGCAACAGCTTTGACGACAAGGAATCGTACAAATCTGCCGATTTTGCCTGGGTATTCGGGGTAGGTTACAAGATCCCGCGTAGCCCTGTGGGCATCGACTTCCGGTACAACATCGGTCTGTCCAATGTCGAAGACCGCGACGCGACCGGCAACAACGGTTCCATCCGCAACGACGTCTTGCAATTGGGCATCACCTATGTGCTGTTCAACGGTCCGAGAAGATAGATTTGATCTTTTTTAATAAAAAGGCTGCCCCACGGCGGCCTTTTATCAAAATACCCACTTCGTGGTATTGTTCTTTACCGTTCGGCTGATAGCTTTGCCACAACCAAATAACACATCAATATGAAAAAACTCGTTTTGGCTCTAACGATCATTTGCGCGTCCGTTTTGACTTCCAATGCTCAATGGACGCCAGGTGACTTCAAATTCGGCATCGGTCTCCGTGCAGCTCTCCCCATCGGCGATATGCACAATGTGTCCTCCTTTGGACTCGGCGGTGAAGTTCAGGGAGAATATGCATTTGCCGAGAACCTCACCGGTGTCGTAACATCGGGCTATACCCGGTTCTTTGGCAAATCCTTCGATGACGGGCTTGGCGATACCTACAAGACCAACTACGGCCACATCCCCGTGCTGGTCGGCGCCCGCTTCTACCCCAGCGAGCAATTCTTTGTAGGCGCCCAGATCGGTTATGGCCACTATTCCGGGTCCACTTCTTATTCCGGCAACGGCGTCTCCGGCAGCGGCGGCAGCGGCAGCACGGGCGGCTTCGAGTATCGCCCGCAGATAGGCTACAATGCCGACCCTGTCCAGCTGATATTCAGCTATGACGGCACCGCGGTGTCCGGCGGCACCTTCAGTCATCTTGGTCTGTCGATCCTGTACACCTTCGGTGGCGGCAGCAAATAAAACTTATTCTACCATTGTAAGCCCGGCACCCGACCTGCCGGGCTTATTTTTTCCCTATTTTTGATCCCATGAAGATCATCCTCAACGAGCAGCAGCTGTCCCTCACTATCCAACGCCTGGCCAATCAGCTGCTCGAGAACCATCTTGACCTCCACAACACGGTACTCATCGGCATCCAGCCGCGGGGCATCTTCTTCTCCGACCGCATCGTCCGGCAGCTGCAAACCGAAGTCAACCCCGAAGCCATCAAATACGGCAAGCTTGACATAACGTTCTATCGGGACGATGTCCGCAAGGGTCTCCACGAGCTCAACGCTACCGAGATCCCCTTCTCGATCGAGAATAAGGATGTCGTGCTCATCGACGACGTCCTCTGGACAGGCCGCACCATCCGGGCATCGCTCGACGCCCTGCTGGACTTCGGCCGGCCCGCAAAAGTCGAACTCTGCGTCCTCGTCGACCGCCGTTTCAGCCGCCAGCTCCCCATCCAGGCAGATTATGTCGGCCGGCCCATCGACTCCATTATCACCCAGAAAGTAAAGGTCTACTGGGCGGAAAAAGATGGAAAGGACGAAGTCGCACTTCTTTAATGAAAATACCCTAATTTCGCCTTCTAATGCAACTGAGCACAAAACATCTTCTTGGCATTAGAGACCTCCAACAGAGTGATATTCAACTCATTTTAGACACAGCCACCCAGTTCAAAGAAGTTCTTCAGCGACCGATAAAAAAAGTTCCGACCCTGCGGGACGTCACCATCGTCAACCTGTTTTACGAGAACTCGACGCGTACCCGCATCTCCTTCGAACTGGCGGAAAAACGCCTCTCCGCAGACACCATCAACTTCACGGCATCCGGCTCCTCCGCCGCCAAAGGCGAGACCCTGCTGGACACGGTAAACAATATCCTCTCCATGAAGGTGGATATGGTCGTGATGCGGCATAGCGCCAGCGGAGCCCCGCATTTTCTCGCCAAGCATATCCCCGCCGCCATCGTCAACGCCGGCGACGGGATCAACGAACATCCGACCCAGGCCCTCCTCGACGCCTTCTCCATCCGCGAAAGACTCGGCGGGCTGGCCGGAAAAAAAGTGGCGATCATCGGCGACATCATGCACTCGCGCGTCGCCCTGAGCAATATCTACCTGCTGAAAAAGATGGGCGCCGAAGTGACGATCGCCGGCCCCCCCACGCTGATCCCCGTCTATATCCGCGAGGCCTTCGACGTCCGCGTGGAATACAACCTCCGCAAGGCCCTCGAATGGTGCGACGTCGCCAATGTCCTGCGGATCCAGCTCGAACGCCAGAACCAGCCGCTCTTCTCCTCCCTGCGCGAGTACAGCCTCGCCTACGGAGTGAACAAACGCCTCCTCGACAGCCTGAGCAAAGAGATCGTGATCATGCACCCCGGTCCCATCAACCGGGGCGTAGAGCTCGACAGCGACGCGGCAGACAGCAAACAGTCGATCATCCTCCACCAGGTGGAAAACGGAGTAGCCGTACGCATGGCCGTCCTCTATCTCCTGGCGGGAGGAACACAATAATCGAGCGGCCAACGGGCCTCTCTAACAAACTAATCGCACTTGCCTATGCAACGTATCGGCCTCTTCCCGGGAACCTTCGATCCGATCACGATCGGGCACCTGGATATTATCAACCGCTCCCTGCCCCTCTTCGATAAACTCTTCATCGGCATCGGCCGTAACGCCAACAAAGCACCCATGTTCTCCGAAGAACAACGTATCGGCTGGATCAGCGAGATCTATAAAGGCAACTCCAAGGTGGAAGCAGTCATTTACGACGGTCTCACGGTCCGCTGCTGCCAGCAGGTGGGCGCCCGCTTTATCCTCCGCGGCATCCGTTACGTCAGCGATTTCGAATATGAAAAGGCTATCGCCGACATGAACCGCAGCCTCGACAACAACATCGAGACCATCTTCCTGACCTGCCTGCCTCAATATACCTCCGTCGCCTCCACCCTCGTCCGCGATGTGTTGCGCAACGGCGGCGACGTCATGCAATTCCTCCCGGAAGTCGTCCAACACTCCATCACCGGCCAAAACCTGACGGTTCCCCCTTCCACTCCCCATCGCCGAACCTACTAATCCAACAAACATGGCCATCTGGTTTAATCCCGGCGTCCAGCCGGCCGACATCGCTCCCCTTGGCAAGAATACCATGGGCGACCACCTGGGCATCGTCTTCACCGAGATCGGCGAGGACTTTCTCAAGGCGACCATGCCCGTCGACCACCGGACAAAACAACCCTATGGCCTCCTGCATGGCGGTGCATCCGCCGTCCTCGCCGAGACCCTGGGCAGCGTCGCGTCCAGCCTGCTCATCGACAACAGCAAGTACAACTGCGTCGGCATCGAAATAAATGCAAATCACCTCCGCGGGGTCCGCGAAGGTCTCGTCACCGGTATCGTCCGGCCTCTGCACACCGGCAAGACCACCCATGTATGGGATATAAAGATCTACGACGCAAGGGAGAAACTCATCTGCGTCAGCCGCCTCACCGTAGCTATTATTAAAAAAGAGTTTTAACCACATCCCTGATCGACGGGAAGGTGTTGCGCAACAAGACCTTCATCCCCTCCTTGTCTGCCCAGCGCAGTTCCGTGATCTGTTCTTCCTCCTGCGGCGTCAGTTCCCCCGGCTTCGGAGCGATCATCTTGAACCAATGCGTCTCCTTGAGGATATGCTTGCCGCTTTCATCATAGGTGTGATAGGTGATCAACAGCGGCCCTTCAACGATCACCCCTTCGATCCCCGTCTCCTCCATCACCTCCCGGATCGCGCAATGTTCGATCGTCTCGCCCGGGTCCAGTTTCCCCTTCGGCAGATCCCAAAATCCCCGCCGCAGGATGAACAGGTATTTCTCATCGCCGTTACGCACCAGTCCGCCGCCTGCCTGCACCAGCGCAAACTTCCGCCAGACAGCCTTGCGCAGTTGGTTCAGGTCTTTATGGATAAAAATTCCCGCATGCACCTTCGACTGGCGCATCTCATGGATCATCGAGTTCACCGCGGGATGCGAGAACTCATCGATCAGGATCGCATCGTCGTGATGGGCATACTCTTTTATCTCCGCCGTCATCTCATCACAGAGGAACAGCGGCTTGTCGTTGAAATAGATCTTGATGTACATGTGGGAAGGGAATTAAGCACAATTTAACTACTTTCGCGTCATGGCAGAAAAGATCATCACTACCGACGAAAAGGCAGTTGCCGAAAAGCTTCTTCAGGTACAGGCCATCCGCCTCAGCGTTCAACAGCCCTTCACCTGGTCGTCCGGCTGGAAAAGCCCTATCTACTGTGATAACCGCAAGGTCCTCGGCTTTCCGTATATCCGCGACTTCATCAAATCCGAACTCTGCAACGTCATCTTCGCCCAGTTCCCCGAAGCGGGTCTGTTGGCGGGTGTCGCCACCGCCGGCATCGCCTGGGGCGCCATGGCCGCCGACCAGCTAAAGCTGCCCTATGTCTATGTCCGCAGCAAACCAAAGGAACACGGGCTCGGTCAGCAGATAGAAGGCCATTATCAGCAAGGCCAACCCACCGTCGTCGTCGAAGACCTGATCTCCACCGGGAAAAGCAGCCTGCAGGTTGTCGAGATCCTTCGGGCCGAAGGCGTCGAGGTCGTCGGGCTCGTCTCCATCTTCAACTATGGATTCCCTGCCGCCCACCAGGCCTTCGAAAAAGCCGGGGTTCCCTATGTCTCCCTGTCCAACTACCCCACCCTGATCAGCCTGGCCCTGGAAAAGGGTCTCGTCACCCCGCAGGAAGAAAGCATCCTGCTCGAGTGGAGTTCGGACCCTGCCGGCTGGAAGGGCGTCTAAGCCATCGCGACCCGAAATCCCCCGGCAGGACAACCCGCGAAAGCGCGCAAGATCGGGCAACTTCGAACCAAAAAATTCCGTATATTGAGTACGCAAATCCCATTACGTATGAAAAAACTTCAATTCGTTTTCGCCCTTATCTTCGGTCTCAGCACCGTCACCTTCGCCCAGGCTAAATCCCAACTCACCGCGGTGATCAAGACCCCCACCGTTCAATGCGAACAATGCAAGGCCCGCATCGAAAGATATATGGCTCATGAGGACGGGATCGTAAAAGTGAATGTCGACTATAAAAAGAAGACAACCACCGTCACGTATCTCACCGACCGGACCAATATCGAGAACGTAAAGACCCTGATCGCCAATGTAGGTTATGACGCCGATGACGTCACCGCCGAACCCGACGCCTACAAGCGCCTCCCCACCTGCTGCAAGAAGCCCGAAGACGGCGGCGGCAAGAAACAATAGCGAACACCTTCACCCCTTTTATACAAGAAGCCCGGTCGCAAGACCGGGCCTTCTTATTTATCGGGTTTCTTATTTACCGGGCCTTCTTATTAAAACGGCACCGACACCCTCAGCGTCACATTCCGCCCCATCTCATCGATAAAATACCGGAACCGGTCCATATAATCACGGTAGGCCACATTCGTCAGATTGCTAACCGTCAGGCTCCAATCCATCCACTTCCGCCCCACCGGCACCGAACAACCCGCCGCCGCCCCCCATAAAATATATCCATCCGGCGGCGGCGCAAAGTCCATCAGATTCGCCGGCACCCGCACCTGTTTCGGAACCGCCAGACTGTTCACGCTCACAAAAAATCCCTTCACCTTCTTCCCCAGCGACGCCCATTCATACTTCAACGTGTTGTCGAACTTATCACTGGGTATGCCGATCAACCAGTCGTCGGTCGACACATTCCTTGCCCGGACGACACTCGTCTTCGAGATCACCGTAAAGTGCCGGAGAAAAGAATAACCCACCGTCAGGTCCAGTCCCTGAAAAAGTGCATTGGTTTGCGTATAGGTAAACGACGGGAAGGCCCCCTGGATCGTCGCCTGCACCTTCGGCGCATCCGGCCGCAGGTAGATATAATGACGGAAGTAGTTGACATATCCGCCGGCTTCGATACTCAACGGGCCGTAATGCAGGACGAACGCCAGCGTATTGTTGTAAGCCGTTTCCAGCCGCAGCGTCGAATCGCCATGTTCGTAGTCCACGGCGCTTTGATGGATGCCGTCGGCAAACAGTTCGATCACCTGGGGTGGACGCCAGGCCGTACCGAAATTGTAGTCCACCGAAAAATGCTCGTCGAACCGGTAGGTCGCACCGGCCGTCGCCGTCATCCGGCTCCAGCTATACGTAGGCCGCTGTTCCTGTAACGAACGCGTGTCGATGGTATAGGCCCGGAGCCAGCGGTAGTCATACCGCAGCCCCGCCTCGACGGTCAGTCGGTTGACCTCCGCCTTCTCGATCAGAAAAGCACCTCCGCCATAATCCACAAAATTCGGGATCAGCTCCTGATACCCCGTCCCCTGTTGCAGGTTACCATGCGTGAGATAGTTGACCCCAAGACTGCCCACCACCCTTCCGCCGATGGCCGGATGCTGCCATACCAGGTCGTTGGTATAGGTCGTCAGCCGGAAATACAGGTCCGGCGGATTCACCTTCGCCAGCGAGTCGTTGAACGAGATATCTGCATCATACTCCTTGCGCGTGTCCACCTGCCGCGCAAACACCTCCTCCAGCCGTCCCAGCTTACCCAACTTCCAAAAAGCTTCCGCCTTCAGCAGCTGATGATCCACTGTTTGATAAGGCCGGCCGATGGCATCCGTAAAATCCGCCTTCACCGCCGGCTCGGGCCGCGCGATCGCACTGAGCAGGTCCTGTACGGTACCGATATGCGAAGCAGCGGCGATCCCCAGTTTGGTATCAAACCGGCTGTAGTACAACTCCATGCCCTGTTTCTCCCGCGCGAAACGCAGCGTCGCCGAATAGTCATTCTCGTTATAGCCCGTGTTGCCGAGGTAATAGTTCGCGGCCTCGGCATTCCCTGCCTTCTTGAGCGTACCCTGAACGCGAAAGCTCAGGCCCGCCCACTTGCCGCCTGCCGCGCCTTCCACATCGCCCGACACGGCTCCGCTAAGCCCATTGGTCATCCCCACTACATCGACGCGGCCGCCGATCACCCCCGCCGGAGCGCCGATCACCCCCGCCGGACCGCCGGCACCCCCCTGCCCTGGGCGCCCGTCCGGCTGTGGCAAGGCCTTCGGCTCGACCAGGATCACCCCGCCGATGGCATCCGACCCGTAGCGGATACTCGCCGGTCCTTTGATGACGGTGATCTTCGTGGCGATAAACGGATCGATCTCCGGGGCATGGTCGTTACCCCAGTTCTGCCCCTCCTGGCGGACGCCGTTGTTGAGGATGAGGATGCGGTTGCTGTACACCCCGTGGATCACGGGCTTGAAGATCGTCGGACCTGTTTGCAGACTGTTGATCCCCGCCAGCGTCTTCAGCGACTCGCCCAGCGAAAGCCCATGCACCTGTTCCAGCGCCGTCCCGCTGAGTGCCGTCGTCACCGCCGTACTCAGCTGATCTTTCTTCAGGGCATGGCCCGTCACCTGCACGGTATCCAGCTTGTCGGGCGGCCGTCCTTTCGTGTCGGGCGGCCGTCCGTTCGTATCTGGCGGCCGTCCTTTCGTGTCGGGCACCTGCCCCTGGGCGATCACCGCCAGGAGCAATAGCATGTAAAGCCCTATGCTTTTTTTCATAGCCGATTATTTACCCAACACATACGCCACTCCCAGCGACACATTGAAACCCGCCAGCGCCTGGTTATAGCTGTCCGCCAACCGTCCCGCCGCATTCTGCCGCTCGCTGTTCTGAATGGTAAGATCAGGCTTCGAATAAAAATAATCGCCCTGCAGCCGGACCGCCAACCCCTTCCATACGCGGTAGCTCAGCCCGATGCCGCCATCGAAGCCGAAGGCCGTCTTTGACGCCGGCTGCTGCGTAAACGTCCCGTCGTCGATATCGCTGTCCGTCACCCCCACGCTGATCGTCGGGGTCGTCGCATGCGTGATCCCGGCCAGCGCCCTTGCGGTAAAGGAAAACTTTTTGGCAAACGCCTGGTCATAATAGATCCCCGGCATCAGGCTCCAGACCTTCCAGCTGTTGGCCGAGGTTTCCACCTGGTCCACATCGAAAGAATCCTGGTACCCCGCAGAAAGCACATCGAGTCCCTTCGTTTTGTAAGTGCCGTACCGGAAAAGCCCGCCGACCCCGAAGTGCTTCGAAAAGAACCATGCGCCGTTGATCTCGGCGAAGCCGCCCTTATCCGCAAAACCGGCCGGATCGCTGGCATAGCCGTTCGTGCTGGAAATAAATGCGGCCTTGCCCCAATTGCCCATGGGAAAGGAAAGGCCGCCGCTGACCCCGATAAAGCTCGGCCCCTTCTGGGCCGTAGCGGACAGACAAAATATCGTTGCCAAAAAAGTAATGATCGTATTCACTCGGTTCATACTGATAGTTATTTTGAAAGGGTTGATTAATGGATGGTCACGGAGTAGTTCACGTCCAGGTCCGCAGAACCCGGATCATAGGTTCCGTTCTTGACGTTGGGCTGGTGCCGCAAAACGACGCGCAGCGACCCCGTGCTCGCCGCACCGGTGGCGAAGTTGTCCGTAAGTCCCACGGGCAGCGGGGGATTGTTGCTGTCCTGGTCGGTCCGGCCGACCACGAGGTTCAGATAGGGTCCCGTGGCGCTCGTCACCGTTCCGTCACTCACCGGGATATCGGTGGAGTTGGTGCCGATCACCAGATTGCCCGGGGCAATCGGCGTCGGCTGAAAGAAGAACAGGTGATAATTCGCCCGCTGCCGGATCTCATCGCTGACCACTACCGCTGGGTTCTGCGTTTCGTCGAGCAGGATTACCTGCGCGGAATAAGTGGCATTCGCCCGAAGGGTCATTGCTGCCTTACTGGTGTCCGGCGATGCGGCGCCTGTAGGGTCCAGCTGGCGCCAGATGGCCGTGAGGGTATCGGTCGCATCGGCGGTGTTCGTCAGCTTCAGCTCTACCGTGGTTAAAAATTCATTGCTCGGCGGCGCGGGGGTTACCGTCGATTCTTTCTTGTTACAGCCGGCTATAGTTGCGAGTATGCATAGACCGGCACCGGCCAATAACCGGCCGGATAGACGAGTCGTCTTCATTTGAGAAGTGTTTTGAGTGGAATAATAAAAGGGGAACTACGCGAAAGCACAAGCGGCCGGAGGTCCGCGAAGCCCATACAGGGGATGGATGCGGCAAAGCGGCGCAACCAGCACCGCCGCCCGATACACGGGAAAACCGGGAGCCATCCCCACCCGCATCGTGAAAGGAGGATAAATAAAGGGAAGCTCGACGACGAGGTTGTCGGTCGGGCAATGAAAACTCGCCGTATTCAGCTGATCGGCGGTGCACAGATCCAGCTGCAGATGCACATCCCGGTGATGGGCCACCAACGCATGGATCGCCACCTTCGGCGTTATCGCCAATGCAAAAAGGCCAAGCAGCCCGGAAGTCAGTAATGATCGTATGATGCGATAACGGTTCAAGCTATTTTGAAACAATGTTGCGTACGCAACGATGTTGCAAAATAGGGTTTATTTGCGAAATCGAAAAAAGAATAACAAACCCACCGCGACGAGTACGATCTGCATCAGGGCCCAAATAATCGTACTCGCATCGCGCACCGTCTTGCCGCCCCAATCCATAAAATGATGTTTGTGAAACACCGAAAAGCTATATCCCTCCGCATACACCGCAGCATCGACGCGGGCCGCCAGCTCGCCGCTGCAGGTCTCGACGTAGAGGCGTTCGTTACCCGGTCCACCCGTTGCGACGCGCCATACCGGCAGTCGCTTATCCGAAAAATTATATTCATCCGTAAAGGCCGTCAGCAGCGTCGCATCATTCGTTGGGGACGTCGTCGCCCTATCGCCCGGCATTCCCGCCAGCATCATTCCCGCTTCGCTAGCCGGACTCGCATAACGCGACGCCAACGCGATCGCATACTTCCGGTCCCCGTCGGGCAACACGCGATAATCCCGCATCGCGACATAGCACAGTCCCCCACCCTCGATGCTTACCCGCCAGTATCCCGCTTCGCCGATCATCGCCACCGCCAGGTTCGTCATCGGTTTTCCCACCGCCTCCTGCAACCTCGCCCAGTCCGGAGTCAACGCCGCACTCGCGAAGAGCACCGGCGCGGCCACCGGGTCTGCCGGCGTCACTAACTTAGTCAACGCATGATAACCCCCGCTAAACGACCACAACAACGTAAACAACACCGCCACGATCGATACCCCCCGATGCACCCGCCGTAGGCCCTTCGTCTTCCGCAACGCACCGTTTGGGGTCCGCCGCATCGCAAAGAAAAGATAGATCCCCAGCACCGCCGTAAAGAATGCCGTAAACGCCACACACATCTCCACGACCATCCGGCCCCGGCCCATCCAGTCCAGCCAGCCCCACAAATGGCAGATGCGAAAGAACGTATCAAAAACCGCCCGCTTCTTATCCATGGCAAAGGAAAACCGATCCTGTGTGGTCTCCACATAAATACGTATCGCATCCGGCCGCTCGAAATCCACCCGGTACACCGGCAGCAGCCGGTTAATGTACTTGTACTCTTTGTCCCAGGTCTTCACAAGCGATACATTCCCCACGGCCACGCCCTTCGCCGGATGCAGCACGCATTCCGTCGCCGCCCCGCAACAATCATCACCCCCGGCGGACGCCCCATGTGATCCACCCCCCTCCAAAAAATATCTGGCCAGCCACTGGGCATACAACCAATCGCCCATCGGCAATACATTTCCGTTCCGGCAGCTTAGATAGACGGGTATGGCGCCAACGCCAACAGGCCGCACCTGGTAAAACCAGTTCGTGTCGATATGCACCAGCCGAATCGCGACGATGGAATCGATATGCCGCCGGCGCAACGCCGAATCCGGCGATATCCGAATGTGTGAAGGATCCACCGTCACCGGCGTATACACCTGCGTCGCCACGGCGGGCTTGATATTGGTCATCAACGGATGCATCATCCCGCTCGAAGCCCAAAGCAAAATGGGAATGGCTATAACAATCGACAATCGTCTATGCAGCAAATACAATTTTCGTTTCATGCTCCATTTATTTCCCGCGCGAGCGCGCGCGTCATTTTAAAAAATGCCAGGCCAATCCAACCGTCAGTTCTGCCGGATCGCCCAAATTATAACTATAGCCATACGTCGATCTTGTCGCCAGCGCCGCGTAATATTTATTCAACGCATTCAGTGCATTCACCCAAACCTCCCAGGCACGATACGTATATCCCGTTCGAAAATTGACGATCCCGAAACCCGCATACCGCACCGTATTGGCATCATCCATCCAATACCTCCCCAGCCGCTGCCACTCGGCGCCGATGCGCAAGCCCTTTAAAAAAGCCGGCCGGTACGTCACTTCGGCATTGGCGATAAAATGCGGCGCCGCCGCCATCTGCCGGCCACTGTAATTCTGCCCGTTCTCGTTTTGAACGATAAACCAGTGATCCGAATTCGCGCCGCTCAATCGCAGCGTCCACTCATCCGAAGGCCGCACCGTGATCCCGTACTCAACACCTTCATGCCGCGTCTTTCCCGCATTCTGATTAACAAAGGACCCATCGGGCTGCCGGACATTTATTATCTGGTTTGTCCCATCCATCCGGTACACGCTCCAATCCATGTAAACTTTGTTCTTCAGCAGCGCCAGCCAGCCGCCCACCTCATAGTTGAAAAAGGTCTGCGGCCGGAGATAAGGAACTTTTACCCCATTGTACAGATCGGTGACCTGCGGCGGCACGTAGCCCTGACTGTAATTGGCATAGAAACCGATGCCCCTGTAATTATAGGTCGCTCCCAGTTTCGGCGTCACCCGGTGGAAATCGTTTCCCGTGTTGGCCGATCCCGTCGACGCCGATGGCGGGAGGTGGTTGAGAAAATTGTAATGGAAGAGATCGTAGCGCAACGCCGCCGCCACCTTCAGCCCGGTAAAAGGCGTCACCTCGTAGTTTACATATTCGGCGATATTGCTGATCCCTGTCGAGTAGTTGCTCAACAGCGAGTCGCTGGGCACAAAGCTTCCATAGTTGCCCTTGGCATCCTTTTGAATGGCGATATACTTCGCCCAATACCGGCTCGGGCTGAGATCGACGCTCAATCCCGCGATCAGCCGGCTCCGCAGGAACCGGAAGTCCTGCCGGTGCTGGACAAGCGCCATATAGCTGTGAAAGGAATTGTCGTTTATCTGCCCGTTGGCTAAAAAGGGATTGGTGCGGCTGTCGCTGATATAATAGGAGGGGTTTTGTCCCACGCTATTATTCCGGTAGACCAGGGTCAGCTGGGTTGCCGAGCCCTCCTTCCAGTTAAAGTCGAGCGTCGACCGGACCCGCAGCGCTTCGACCTTACGATAGGTAAATGAATAGGGCGTATGATAATTGTGCTGCGCGAAATGGGCGCTGTCCAGCGAGCCATACATATCACTGTAATAGTTCACACAGCTGAGGGAGTTGGTCCAGGTGAGCCGTTGGCTCAGCTTGCCATCGGCGCGGATCGTCACCGCCGTCTTATGGAAATCGCTGTACTGGATGGGTCCATCCGTCCGGTTGGCATAGTATGCGCTGCCGACCACTCCCCATTTCCCAAAGCTGGCGCCGGCCTGCGCGTCGGCGCGGGTATAGCCGTTATTGTTGCGCTGGAGGCTCACCATGCCTGCCGGCGTGGCCGGTGGTGCGACGGTGATCACATTCACGGCCCCGCCGATCGCCTCTGCTCCATAAAGTGCGGATGCCGGCCCGCGGATGATCTCTATCTGCTTCGTGGCCGCCGCGTTCATCTCCAGCAAGGCGTTGTGATTATAAACGCCCGTCGTGCGGATCGGTATCCCGTCCTCCAGGTAGAGAAAGACGCCCGCGGTACTCATCGGCTGCCGGATACTCATCTCGTGCTGCTCGTTGCCCAGATCGACCATGAATACGCCGCTCACCTTGTTCAGCAGCTGGTCCAGTTGATTGGCCCTGGTCTCCGCGATCGTTTTTGCGCTGATGGTGCTGATGGCCACGGGCGCCTCGGTTCTTCGCTGCGCCGTCCGGCTCGCGGTAACGACCAGCTCATTCAGTTGACTGACATGCGGCGAATCGGGCGCCTGCCCGAATAATAAAATCGGGCATACCCAAGCCATGGCGACGACGCCATAGCGAAAAAATATTTTCATCAAAGATGGATTGAAGTTGGAAATAGACAAAGAAGCCGAACAGTCTATCCCAATCGGGGAGGAGCAAAGAAGGAAGGAAGATATTCCTGCGCGGCGCGATCGATATAGCGTGACGCATGCCGCAACGTGGCGGCCATGACAACCGGTTGCGGCAACTCATTGCCGGGCACATGTACCTGCAACAGGATCTCGTCATGCTGGCCGCCCCGGACCGGTGCCTGCTGCTGCCGCTCATCGTCCTGCAGTGCCTTGTTCAGGAAACAGGTTCCCTTACAGCAACTGATCGGATTGCGCCGGTTGACGCACAAATTTTTGGAGATATAATCCCGGTTGACCTGGAACTGCGCGATCAGGCACCACTTGCTGAAACTTTGAGCCGCGATCAGCAGAATAAGTAGTATGGTTACGGGATACTTATACATCGGTGAAAAAGATACACCGAGTGCAAAGCTAACGGATTTTTTGCTTTTATTCTTTTTTCTTCTTTGCATTCCCGCCTTCGCCTGCATTCCCGTCCTCACTTCCCTCATCCGAAGCGCCATCTTTCAATCTTCCCGTCTCCTTCAATGCCCGATGCAGGATATACTCGATCTGCCCGTTGACACTGCGAAACTCGTCCGCCGCCCATTTCTCGATCGCCTTCATCGACGTCATGTCTATCCGCAAAGCAAAGGGTTTCTTCTCCGCCATCCTTAATGATTTAAAGTCCCGGTATTCACGACAGGTTGCGTTTCCCGATCGCCACAAAGTACAACCATCAGATTGCTCACCATCGCCGCCTTCTTCTCCTCATCCAGCTCGATGATGTTCTTCGCCGACAACAGATGCAACGCCGCTTCCACCATCCCCACCGCACCTTCCACGATCTTATGGCGCGCCGCAACCACCGCGGAGGCCTGCTGCCGTTTCAACATCGACCCGGCAATCTCCGGCGCATAGGACAGGTGCGTGATCCTCGCCTCCACCACTTCGATGCCCGCGATGACCAGGCGTTCGGCCGTTTCGTGTTCCAGCGTGGCATTCACTTCGTCGAAGTTGGTGCTCAGCGTCACGACCGCCCGCTCGTCCTCGAAATGATCATAGGGATAGGACGCCGCCAGCTTCCGCACCGCCGAGTCGGTCTGGACCTTGATGAAGTTGACATACTGATCCACCTCGAAGCAGGCGCGATAGGTGTCCTTCACCTTCCATACCAGGATCACGCTGATGAGCACGGGGTTGCCCATCTTGTCGTTCACTTTCAATTGCTCGCTTTCGAAGTTCCGCGCCCGCACGGATACCGTCTGCCGCTGATAAAACGGATTCACCCACCAGAACCCGCTTTCGCGGGCCGTCCCCTTATAATCGCCAAACAACAAAAGCACCTTGGCGGTATTCGGGGAGATCACGAGCAGGCCCCGGGAGAAAAAAAGAAGCACAAACCAAATCACCACGGCGACAGGCTGGCCACCCGATGCCATCAACAAAAAGCAGAGGCCGGCTGACACCAGCAGCAACATTAGAATAACATACCCGCTTACGGGATTAAGGATCCTTTCCGAAATATGCTTGTCCATAAAAGTTAGGTTTTCTGATATCAAAATGATATCATAATGATACGAAGGTACATTCCGTCCGGCCAAAATGCAAACCATTCATCCCTTTTCTTGTTATCCCAATGCGGGCAAAGCCTCCCGTCTACTCATATGTCGCTCACCTCCAATAAATTCCGCCTCAGTGTCCTGGACCAGACGCCCATCAGCAAAGGCTCTGACGCCCTGGCGGCGCTCCAGCAATCCATCCAGCTGGCGCGGCTCACCGACCGCCTCGGCTACACCCGATACTGGCTTTCCGAACACCATAATACAACCACCCTCGCCGGCCCCGCGCCGGAGATCCTCATCGCCCGGCTTGCCGCGGAGACCCGGCAGATGCGTATCGGCTCCGGCGGCATCATGCTCCCCAACCACAGCACGCTGAAGGTGGCCGAGAACTTCCGCCTCCTCGAAGCCCTCTACCCCGGCCGTATCGACCTGGGCCTCGGGCGCGCACCCGGCGGCGATCGCCTCACGGCGCAGCTCCTCAACCCGGGCAACACCTTCGACCCCCAGGAATACATCAAACAACTTCGCGACCTCGAATCCTTTCTTACCGACACCCCCGGCCCCGGCAACTTTGAAGGCAAGATCCGCGCGATCCCCCACATCGATACCCGGCCCGAGCTCTGGATGCTCACCTCCAGCGGAGAGAGTGCTTTTCTCGCCGCCCACTTCGGCATGGCCCTCTGCTATGCCCAGTTTATAAACCCCATCGGCGGCCCCGAAGCTATCCGCGCCTATCGCAGCCGCTTCAAACCCTCGGCCACCCTTGAACAGCCGGTGACGGCCGTCGGCATCTTCGCCTTCTGCTCCGACGATCCCCGGAAAGTACACGAGACCCAGGCCCTGATCGACTATCGGCTTCTCGGTTTTGAAAAAGGCCAGTACGATGAGATCCCCACCGTCGCCGCGGCTCTCGCCTATGAGTATACGCCCGCGGAATGGCAACGCGTCCTCCACAACCGCCGCCGGACCGCCGTCGGCACGCCCGAACAACTGCGCGACCGGTTTGCCGGGCTCGCCGCGGACTTCGACGTCGACGAGTTCATCATCTCCACCTTTACCGAAGACCCCACCGATCGCCTGCGGTCTTATGAATTATTCGCCCAACTCTTCGAACTAACGCCACGGGAAATCCCTAACTTTAAGCATGAAGCCGATCCTGCTCCTGCTTATCCTGACGACAGCACAAACTCTCTTCGCGCAGCAACGTCCTAACATCATCCTCATCCTGGCCGACGACCTGGGCTATGGCGATGTGGGTTATGAGGGGCAGCAAAAGATCCACACGCCAAACATCGACCGGCTGGCTACCCTCGGCATGCGCTTCACGCAGTTCTACGCCGGCACCTCGGTCTGCGCCCCTTCCCGCGCCAGTCTGATGACGGGTCGTCATACCGGCCACACCGCCATCCGCGGCAACCGCGGCTATCAACCCGAAGGGCAATACCCGTTGCCCGACAGCAGCCTCACCATCGCCACCGTCCTCCAAAAAAATGGCTACGCCACCGGCGCCTTTGGGAAATGGGGTCTCGGCTATCCCGGGTCCACCGGTATTCCCGGGAAAAAAGGCTTCACCGATTTCTTTGGCTACAACTGTCAGACCCTTGCCCATAATTATTATCCCGACCATCTCTGGGCGAACGACTCCCTTGTCCATCTGCCCAACTCCAAAAACAAGGATTCCGTTTATTCCGCCGACCTCATCCACCGGCATGCGCTGGAATTTATCCGGCGCAACCGAAGCCGCCCTTTCTTTCTTTATCTCGCCTATACCCTGCCGCATGCCGAGCTGCAGGTTCCGCATGACAGCGTCTATGCCAACTACCTCGCTGAGTTCCGGGACGCCCACCATGCGGCTTATGCCGCGATGGTCACCCGGCTCGATCGCTATGTGGGCGAGATCCTGCGCGGAGTGCAGGCAGGGGGCCTCGGCGCCAATACCCTCATCCTCTTCACCAGCGACAATGGGCCCCACCGCGAAGGCGGCGGCGACCCCGCTTTTTTCCACAGCAGCGGCCCCCTCCGCGGTATAAAACGCGACCTCTATGAAGGCGGCATCCGCGAGCCCTTCATCGCCGTCTGGCCCGGGAAGATAACACCCGGCGCCACCAGCAACTGGACCGGCGCCTTCTGGGACTTCTTTCCCACCTTCGAACAAGTCGCCGGCATCCCGACGACAAAGGCCATCGACGGGTTTTCCATCCTGCCCGTCCTGCTTGGCCGGCCGCAAACGGCAAAAGCCCATGATTACCTGTATTGGGAATTTCACGAGAACAACGGCCGGCAGGCGGTGAGATGGGGGAAATGGAAGGGCGTGAGACTCGATGTCAATATCGTCGCGGACCCGCCAATAGAATTATACGATCTGGAAACCGATCCCGGCGAACAGAAGAATGTCGCCGCGCAACACCCGGACATCGTCCGGCAGATAAAGACCGATATGCAGGAGTCACATCGGTCGAACAAAGACTGGCCTCTTCTCGCCACCGAGAATCCTAAGCCATAGTCGAATCCCGCACTTCCAGTCGCGCCGGCAGCATCACCCGGTCTTCCGGCACGACAATATATTTCTTTTCCAGCCGCCGGAACAGGATCGTCGCCGCCTCCTTGCCCATATCATAGGCGGGCTGCGCGATCGTCGTCAGCGAAGGATTCAACAGGGATGCCGTCACGAGATTGGAAAAGCTGATCACCTTCACGTCCCGGGGGATTTGCAGACCCAGTTCCCGGCACACATGATATACCTGCACGGCAAGCTTCTCCACCGACGCAAAAACACCGTCGGGCCGGTTCTCCGACATAAAAAGCTCCCGGATCAGCCGGTAATTCTCCGCGTCATCCTTGCCGCAATGAATGATCATCCCCGTTTCTACGCCCTGGTCATAGCGCCGCAAGGCATCCTCATACCCCTGCTGCCGCTTATTGGAGATGCTTAGACTCATCGAGATCGTCAGATGCGCCACCCGGCGGCAACCGGCCTGGATCAGGTGCTCCGTGGCGATGAACCCGCTCTCCTGATCGTTTGTCATCACCTTGGGCGCGGTCATGCCCTCACTCACCCGGTCGAAGAAAACAAGCGGGATATTCCGTTGCTGCAGCTCCAGCAGATGACGCGTATCCTGCGACGACCCGCAAAGCGAAAGGATCACTCCATCCACCCGCCCGCTCTGCAGGCTGGATGCGATGGCCGCCTCTTCGGCGACATCCTCGTTGGTAAGATAGATGAGAACATGATATCCCTTCTCCCGGGCCACCGTCTCGATCCCTTTGATAGCTAAAGCAAAGAAATTATTGGCCACCTCGGGGATGACGACGGCGATCGTCCGGCTGCGATGCTTACGGAGACTGCTGGCGTAAGGATTGGGTTGGAAATTCATTTTCTTGGCCAGGTCGAAGACGCGCTGCTTGGTGGGAGTACTGATCTCCCAGCTGTCCCGAAGGGCCCGGCTCACCGTGGAAACAGATAAGTTGAGTTCCCGCGCCAGTTGTTTTAGGTTGACCGAGTTCATGTGTAGCAAGCAATGATTGTGTCTGAAAATTACGCAATCCCCTTACCGCGCCGGATTTTATTTACGAAAACGTTGTAGTTGCCGAAGCAACGGCCACAGCGCATTTGCTGCAAGCGGTTGCATAAGAATTCATGCAACCGTTTCCGTAAATAAAGTAATGAACGACCGCGCATTATCCTGAAACTTTTCTCCAACTTGACCCTGGCAATTGTAACAAACCCACTAAAAATCTTGCCATTATGCTTATGCGAAAAATGCTTTTCGTGCTGGGAATGCTGATCTTCCTGGGTCAATCTCTGCATGCACAGGAGAGAACCATCACGGGTAAGGTCATTTCCTCAGACAACGCGCCGGTCGCCGGAGCCACCGTCTCCGTCAGAAGCTCCTCGGGAAAAGGCGAATCCGTCGCCGCGTCGGCCGACGGAACCTATCGGGTCAGAGTCCCCAACACCGGTTCTTATACGCTGATCATCTCTGCCGTTGGTTATGACAACCTCGAAGTCCCCTCCTCCGCCGTCGGCGCAGGCTCCACCTATACCGCGACACTGAAGGGCAACGCCAAAGGCCTAAATGAAGTGGTCGTCGTGGGTTATGGCACCGCAAAGAAGAAAGACCTCACCGGCGCGGTCGCCACCGTTTCCCTCACCAACAGCGATCAAACCCCGGTGCTTGGCGCCACCCAGCTGCTGGAAGGAACGGTCGCTGGTGTACAAGTTACACAATACAACTCTCAGCCCGGCGCCGCGTTTAGCGTTCGTATCCGGGGTACCAACTCCATCAGCTATAGCAGCGATCCGCTGTATGTCCTCGATGGTTATGCCGGCGCCGACCTCACCGGGCTCAACGCCACCGATATTCAGTCGATCGATATCCTCAAGGACGCCTCCGCCGCCGCCATCTACGGCAGCCGCGGCGCAAACGGGGTCGTGCTGATCACCACGAAAAAAGGCGTAGCCGGAAAACCCGCCGTCAGCTTCGATATGTACACCGGCGAACAGCAGGTGGCACGTAGGCTGAAGATGATGAACGGCACCCAGTTTGCCACCTATCTCAACCAGATAGCCACCTTCAACAATACCGCAAAACCTTACACCGACGCACAGATCGCGAAGATCGGCGCCGGCACGGACTGGCAGAAGGCCATCTACCGCACCGCCCCAATGTCCAACTATTTCATCAACGTCAGCGGCGGCAGTGATAACAATCACTACTATCTCAGCGCGAATTATTTCGATCAGCAGGGTGTGCTGATCAACACCGGTTACAAACGCGGAACCGTTCGCTTCAACATGGACAGCAAGATCAGCGACAAGGTGCGCGCCGGCATTAACAGCGCCGTCACCTATGCCTGGACGGCCAGGAGCGATGTCAACTCCAACGGCGGCAGCACCAGCGGCACCATCCTCAATGCCCTCCGTTTCAACCCCGCCCTGCCCATCCGCGACAGCGCCGGGAACTTTACCTTCCAGGACGGTCCGCTGCCCTACACCGACCAGATGGGCAACCCTGTCGCCCAGGCCACCCAGAACACCGACAGGCAATATGATATCCGCACCCTCCTCAACGCCTTCGTAGAATACGAGATCATCCCGGGCCTCCGGCTCCGGTCCACCATCGGCGGTGAACTCTACAATGGCCGCGAAGAGATCTTCAAGCCGACCACCAGCTATCTTGCGCCAGCCGGCCAGGCCCAGGTGAATACCAACAACAACTACAACTATCTCAACGAGAATACGATCACGTTCGATAAGACCATGGGCATCCACGCCATCAATGTGGTTGCCGGCTGGACCTATCAGCTCTGGAAGAACAAATCGGCCAACGCCAGCGCCACCTCGCTCTCTTCGAATGCTTACGGCACCGACAACCTGAGCGTAGGTTCGGCCTCCAGTGTCACCTCCAACACCAACAAGAACAACCTGGCCTCCGGCCTGATGCGGGTGAACTACCGGCTCATGGATAAGTACATCTTCACCTTCAATATGCGGGCGGACGGCTCCTCCCGTTTCGGTGTCAACAAGAAATGGGGTTATTTCCCCTCCGGCGCCTTCGCCTGGCGCGCCTCCGATGAGAAGTTCATCCAGAACATCTCCGCCATCAGCGAGCTGAAGGTCCGCCTGAGCTACGGCCTCACCGGTAACCAGGAGATCCCCGACTACCTGTCCCTGCCGCAATACAGTACCAACACCTACTACCTCGACGGCGCCCGCGTCGTCGGTATCTCGCCCAACAACATCGCCAATGCCGACCTCGCCTGGGAACAGACCGCATCCACCGATGCCGGTATCGACCTCGGACTGTTCAACAATACCCTCCAGTTCACTGGTGACTATTATAACAAGAAGACGACAAAACTGCTCTATACGGTATCCCTGCCCTCGACCTCCGGCTTCACCACGATGATCCAGAACATCGGCGCCGTCCGCAACCAGGGCTTCGAGTTTGCGATCACCTCGACCAACATCAACAAAAAGGGCCTTCGCTGGACCACCACGGTCAACTTCTCGCGTAATCTCAACAAGATCCTGAGCCTCGGCAGCGTCCCCTATCAGTACACCGGCAACGTCAGCACCAGCCTCTTCCCCAGCGGCGGTCAGGCCTCGGCCATCCTCAAGGTGGGTCAGCCCTTCGGTTCCTTCTATGGGTATAAATTTCTGGGCATCTGGCAGTCCGCGGATGAGATCGCCAAAAGCGGGACCAAGCAGGCCGTCAAACCCGGCGACCCTCACTATGCCGATCTCAATGCCGACGGCCAGGTCAATGCTTCCGATCGCATGATCATCGGTCATGCTTTGCCGAAGTTCACCGCCGGTTTCAGCAGCGATCTTCGCGTGGGCGCCTTCAACCTCTATGTGCTGATCCAGGGCGTCTATGGGGACAATATCCTCA
This sequence comes from Puia sp., assembly GCF_036500295.1. NCBI lineage: Bacteria > Pseudomonadati > Bacteroidota > Chitinophagia > Chitinophagales > Chitinophagaceae > Puia > Puia sp. The sequence continues at coordinate 34,734 of NZ_DASYCH010000091.1, forward strand.
ACGAGAACAAGATCGAGATGGAGAACGGCACCACCGGCGACAACAAGTTCGCCTATGTAGCCACCGACAGCTGGGTTCCCGGCGCCGTCAACAACAACCGCCTGCCCATCGTCACCAGCACCGTGCGCCGCGGTCTCGGCGTCACCAGCGATATCATGGAAGATGGGTCTTATGCCCGCCTGAAGACGGTCACCCTGTCCTATGATGTTCCCCTGCCAAAGCTGACCGGCGGCGTGTTCAAAAAAGCGACCGTATACATCACGGGGCAGAACCTGCTCACCCTGACGCACTATTCCGGGTATGACCCCGAGGTCAACTCCTATGGCAACTCGAACGGCAACTACAGCTCGCTGAACACGGACTACAACCCGTACCCCAATGTACGGTCTTACATGGCAGGTATCAAATTGGGCTTCTAACCCACGCACCCATCAAAAACAAAAACAATGAAAAAAAATATTTTGCTTGTAACCGCTGCCGCAGGAGCCTTGTTCCTTGGGGCCTGCAAAAAGCAACTGCTGGAAACCACGTATAGCGTTCTTACGCCGTCCAATTTCTACCAGACGGCGGCCGACGCCCAGTCCGCCATCAACGGCGTATTGAGCGCCTTGCAGCCCCAGGCCTACTACCAACGCACCATCTATATCATCACCGAGTGCCCCGCAGATTGCCTGGCGCCGATCCTCACACAAAACCAGGAACGGATCGACATGTACAAGATCCAGTACAACGCCGCCAATCCCGAGATCACCAACTGGTGGCAGAACAGCTACAAACTCATTAGCCGCGCCAACGACGTCATCGCCAATGTGCCGAAGATCAATATGGATGTCAATGCCCGAAACAACATCCTCGGCAACGCCTACTTTCTTCGCGGCATGGCTTATTTCGACCTGGTCCGCAGCTTCGGCGATGTGCCGCTGCTGACAAAACCCATCACCAGCCCCGGCGACAGCACCCTGTTCCCAAAACGCACTGCCGCCGCGACCATCTACCAGCAGGCCATCTCGGACCTGAAATTCGCCGAAGCCAACTGCTTCTCGGAACCCAATATCGCTGTCGCCAACAAGGGCATGGTCTCCAATGGCGCCGCCTCGGCCATGCTGGCCCGGGTCTTCCTCCAGAGAGCCAAATCGCCCTATGCCGATGGAGGCGATAACCAGGCTGCCCTCGACGAATGCAACAAGGTCATCAACTCCAACGTGTATTCGCTGATGCCCAACTATGGCGATGTCTTCAGCTGCGATAACAAATATTACAGCGTCACCGGCGGTAATAAAGAGGTCATCTTTGCCGTCCAGTTCGGCGACAACAGCAGCTCCACCACCCAGAACATCACCTGCCGCATGTTCTCTCCCGCGCTGCTCGGCGGTTCGGGTTCCTTTGTAGCCAACACCAACTTTGTGAACAACGGTTACCCCGTCTATGACACCATGCGGCACAACTGGAATATCGGCACCAAGGTCAACGGATCGGCCGTCACACCCTTTATCTACAAATACCGCGATGCCAAATGGGTCGCCAACTCCAACAACTCCCGAGTCAACTGGATCGTCCTGCGCTATGCCGATGTCCTGCTCATGCAGTCCGAAGCCATGAACAACCTCAACCCCAACGACCCGGGTAAGTTCGCCGGAATCGACAAGGTCCAGCAGCGGGCGAAGATCCCCCTGGCCAACCAGTACAGCTTCGTCAACGTCCCCACCGCGGACAACTTCGTCGACTCCCTGCTCAAGGAAAGACAGCGCGAACTCTGCGTCGAAGGTCATCGACGCTGGGACCTCATCCGCCTCGGCCGTTATCAGCAGATCGAGAGCAGCATCGGCATGACGTTGCCCGACAGCCGCCTGCTGTTGCCGCTCCCGCAGACGGAGCTCGACGCCAATAAAAACCTGACCCAGAACACGGGTTATTAATAAAAGGAACTATTGAAAAACCGATAAAACCACAACTATGAGACCACAACTGCTAAAAGTTTCCAGAGAGCCCGGACATTCTTTCAGCGTCAGACGCGATCTCGTACCGTATATCAATAACAAATGGCATTTCCATGCCGAGGTGGAACTGATCCACTTCAAGCAGGGGCGCGGCACCCAGTTCGTGGGCGACAACATGAAACGGTTCAAAGCCGGCGATGTTGTTCTGGTGGGCGCCAACCTGCCCCATTACTGGCGATTCGACGATCCCTATTTCGACGAGCACCACGAAGAGCCGACGGATGTCCGCGTCGCCCATTTCCCCGAGAACTTCTGGGGCGGGTCGTTTCTCGATCTTCCCGAGAACACCCTCCTCAAGGCCCTCCTCGAAAAGGCCCGCCGGGGCCTGCAGGTGGAAGGCGAGGCGAGGGACAGCGTCGCCCATTTGCTTGAAAAGCTGCTCGACTCCGAAGGGATGACCCGCGTCATCCTCCTCATGGAGGCCCTGCAGGTCCTGGCTCAATCCGACCAGGTGCAGCCCCTGGCTTCCATGGGCTTTCAGCACACCCTCGGTGAAGCCGAACACCTGCGGATCAACCTGATCTATGAGTACAGCCTGCGCCACTTCCGGCGCCCCATCCAACTCGAAGAGATTGCCGCCGTTGCTAATATCAGCCCCAACTCCTTCTGCCGTTTCTTCAAGTCGCGCACCCGCAAGACCTATTCCCGGTTTCTTCTCGAACTTCGGGTCGGCCATGCCTGCAAGCTCCTGATCGAAAACAACCTCAGCATAAAACAACTGTGTTACGAGAGCGGATTTAATAATTTCACCAGTTTCTACAAATATTTTAAATTGATCACCGGTAAGAGTCCCCTGGGTTACCAGCGGGCAAGGGCAGCTGGAGGCTGCCCGACCGAAGGTCAGATATTAGCGCGCCCGAATAGGGCTAATTGTTGAAACAAACCCCTTCTTGCATTTAAACAAGCTGACATGAAAAAATTATGCTGGGCATTGCCCCTGATGTTTCCGCTGCTTGCGCGATCGCAGGCTAACGCACATTCGCTGGAAAAGCTATGGGAGACCGATACGGTGGTGGCGATTCCTGAGTCGGTGCTGCCCGACGCCAAACACACCCAACTCTATGTCTCGCTGATCGACGGCGGCGGCTGGGACGCCGATGGGAAGGGAGGTGTTGGAAAACTAAGCCTCGACGGCAAGCACTATGACGGCAACTGGATCTCCGGGCTCAACGCGCCAAAGGGTCTCGGCCGCTTTGGCAACCATCTCTATGCCGCCGATATCAGCGATGTCGTCGTGATCGACATCGCAAAGGGTGTCGTCGAGAAAAAGATCGCGATCCCCGGCGCCTCCGGCCTCAACGACATCACCGTCGACGCCAACGGCATCGTGTATGTCTCCGACTCGAAGACGGGGAAACTCTGGCGCATCGAAAAGGACGTCCCCACCCTGTACATGGACAACCTCAACGGCATCAACGGGCTGATGTCTTCGACAAGGGGTCTGTATATCCTGGCGAAGAAAGCCGTCCTCCTGGCCAATGCCGCCAGGCAGACGGTCACCGTCACCAACCTTCCCAATGGCGGCGATGGCGTGGAAGAGGTCGGCAATGGCGATCTCATCGTCAGCGAGTGGCTGGGGATCGTCTATTATGTCTATGCCGACGGCCGCAAGGAGGTGCTGCTCGATACGCATGAGCAGAAGAGGAATACCGCGGACATACATTATGATCAGTCGACCCATATCCTTTATATCCCCGG